>JAFUXI010000061.1 GCA_017470995.1 Spirochaetales bacterium | reverse complement strand
CTGATGCGCCTGTGGCGCCTGTCTCTGCGTTGCGGATGACGTACCGGGCGTCCTGCTTCTCGACCCTGGAGACGAGGGTGATGGTGTGGGTGTGGGTGCCGGCGAAGCAGCAGAGGGCTGCGACCAGGATCATCATCATTGCTACTGTCATCTTCTTCATCATCGTCTTCTCCTTCGGCGGTGGTGTGTTATGTTTTTCCTTACACTTAAAGCCTAGCAGTCACACCGACATGAGAAGAACCCGTTTGAAGGGACAGAATGCCCTTTTGAGAGCCCTATTTGATGGTTTTACCTCTGATTTGCGATGAAAATTGAGCAAAGAAATGAGCAATATTTCTTTTCTTTTACTAACCTCAGAAGTTGATAAAAATGTTTAATTCTGAAAAACGACGGACTGTGTTGGTTCCACAATTTAAAAAGACAAGGGTCCCGAACGGAACCCTTGTTATTAATATATAAAAAGCCGAAGTAAAACATAACTGTCTTGATGTTCTTTTAAAATATGTATTAGTATCACGGCAGATATCTATTTCAAGGAGCATAAAATGAAATACGAAATGGCACAGAAAGGTATCGGCAAGATATACAAGGCCGAAATCCTCTCAATCATTGCAGTAATCTTCTCAATCGTATCGCTTGTCCTCATGACAGTCCTGGGCAAGGCCATCCAGTCTGACGGAAAACAGGCAAACATCTCCGACGTCATCAGCGGTATTGTCCTGATCGTTTCCGCAGTGATTGCTTTCGTCTCGTTCTTCCTGAATCTCTTCGGAATCCTCAATGCCAGCAAGGATGAGAGTTCCTTCAGGGATGCCATGATTGCTCTCTGCGTTGGAATCGCAAGTTCATTCCTTCAGAGTCTGTTCAAGAACAACGAGCTTCTTACAGACCTGTTCCAGACAGTCTACAGGATTACCGAGATGCTTGTTTCCTACTTCGTCGTCACAGGATGTATCAATCTAGCAAAGCAGATCGGAAACAGCAAGGTAGAGGAAGCCGCAAAGAGTTCCCGCAACCTCATCCTCGTTGTCTGGATGGTCTCGATTGCAACCAATATTATCGGAGAGTTCATCCTCAAGAAGGCCGGTGAAACAGTCGTCGCAATTGTCGGGATTATTGCACTTCTTCTTTCTATCATTTCATATTTCGTATATCTGAGAGCCCTGAAGAAGACACTCGAGATTCTCTGAGTTCATCTTCATTGTTCAGAGGGGATTGCCGCGGCAATCCCCTTTTCTTTTTATCGCAATTGACAACCCAAATTCCCCCTACTAAAATTTACCCAACGGGGGATTATACATGAGAAAGCACATCAGCCTGATTCTTAAACTTTTCGTCATCGTATCACTTGTCTTCGCCATCACCGCATGCAGCTCTGAACCTCAGGGCAGCGCTCCGTCGGAGCCCGACTCGGAGCCAGGTGGAAAGACCGAACCGGTTCAGATGCCGGTCGAAAAGGAAGAAGGAAAGCAGAAACTCCTGGCTCTGGGAGCAGTCGATCCCTCAAAGGGCCTTGTGCCGGGCTTCAGAATCACAGCTACTCTGGATGACGGTCAGTCCGTCCAGGCCGTGGAAATCGGCGGCACCGACGGCATCTACTGGGTCGGTATTTCAGAAGACAGTCAGACCGGCAGCATCGATACCTATCATTTCTTCAAAGAGAGAAACAACAAGACCTACACGGATCAGTTCTACAGCTGGTTCTGTCTTGAAGATTCAACGCTTGTTTCCCAGGTTTTCGGGGAAATTGCAGACAACCTGCTCTTCAGCGCCTACTCCGATGCCATAAGAAACAATCTGACATTTGTGGAAAAGACAACCATAGACGGCAGGGCCTGCTCACTTTACAGCGCCTCAATCAATTCTCAGACCATTAAATTCTGGGTGGACGATACCTACGGAATCACCCTGAAGATGGAATACGAGGGAGTATCGTCAATAGTGTACACAGTAGTCCTCAGTCTCGAGGGCGTCGCAGGTTTTCCTTCCCTCTATGAAATGTGGCATAACAGTGTCGGCTACTACATCGAAAGCGAGTACTTTCTTTCCGAATTCGTGGGAACATGGTCGGCCCCCTATGCCTTTGACAACGGAACGCTCACAATCTCGGCAGGCGGCTCGGCGACAATGACCATCAACAGCACGGACCATGCAGGATCGGTTATGATAACCGACAATATGATCGTTTTCACTTCCACAGATGGGGTGGCATTCTTCTCCGGTCTGTTGGCCATCGTACCGGAAGATCCGGAGATGTTTGAAGTCAAGAATGCATCCTACAAGAACGGAAACTTCTCAAGCGACAATGCAACTCTGCATTTCGCCGTAAAGAAAAACTGAGAAAACTGCTAGATTAACCTTTGATGCCGGAAGAAGATATTCCGGCAACGAAGAACTTCTGCGTAAATACGAACAGCACGATGATCGGGACAACCGAAAGCGAAGCACCGGCAAGCTGCATGGGGATGTTGGCTCCGCCGCTTGCCTGGAAGAACTTCAGGGCCGGTGTCAGAAGCTGTCTGGCAGTATTGTTGATGAACAGGAACGGGTCAACGAAGTTGTTCCAGATGTTGATGAACGAGAACAGCACCACGGTTGCCAATGACGGACCTGAAAGAGGAATGAACACCCTGACCATGATCGAGAGGTGGGATGCACCGTCGATCTTGGCAGCCTCGAGCAGGGATTCCGGTATCGATCTGAAAAACTCGATGAGACTAACAAGATAGAAGACCTCTACAATCTCGGGAAGGACAATCGAAAGCGATGTGTTCAGGATACCGAGCTGCTTGAAATAGAGGTATCTGGAGACCATCGTGGCCTCGGCGGGAACCATCATGGTAGCCACGAGGATGCCCAGGATCAGTCCCCTGCCCTTGAATTTCATTCGCGAGAAGGCATAGGAAGCCGGGATTGTCACTATCAGTCTGAAGATGATTGAAACCGCTACGGTCCTGAATGAGTTCCAGTACCAGTTGCCGAAATACCTTGTAGTCAGGACCTGGGTGTAGTTTGCGATGGTGATACGTGCCTTGCTGAAGAGCGGCAGGTAGATATCGCCCTGGTTCCTGAATGAAATGAGGACCATCATGATGAAGGGATATACGCAGAGAAGCGCAAGAGCCCACATCAGGACTGCGTAGAGCGCCGATGACTTGCCTTGTTTCAGTTTCTGCTTTCCCATGATGACCTTATCCTGTTGAATACTCTGTTGATTATGACGATGAAGGTTGCAAAGAAGACGCTCTCGGCTGCACCGACCGAGTAGTAATTGTAGAGGAACGAATCCTCATAGATCTTGAATGAGAGCGTTCTGCTCGCCCCACCCGGGCCTCCTTCGGTAAGAGCCATGATGATGTTGTAGCTCTTGAACGAGGCGATGATGACAAGCGTGAGCAAGGTAAAGAGCGTCGGAATCAGAAGCGGGAACGTTATGTACCTGATCTTCTGCCATTCGTTTGCACCTTCGATATCTGCTACTTCATAGAGGCTCTGCGGGATATCCTGCAAAGCCGCAAGAATTGTGATGACGTTGAATGTCACTGCAATCCAGACCGCCACTACCGCCGTGACAGGCAGCGCGAAGGTCGGACTTAAAAGCCACAACGGGCCTTCCATGCCCAAAGCCTTGAAAATCGCATTCACAGGCCCGTTGAACGGGTCAAGCAGATACTGGAACACGATACCTATGGCAATGACGTTGGTGACATAAGGCATGTAGAACATGGTTCTGACGGCGGTACGACCCCTGAAACGCTTGTTCAGGAGGATCGCAATAAAGAAACCCAGAACCATTCTGAGAACTATGTAGATGATGGCAAATACAAGGGAATTGCCAAATGCCTTCCAGAAGGTATCGGATGTGAATACCTTCTGGAAGTTCTTGAATCCGACGAAGGCCGTGGACATCGCTTTCTTTACCGAATTCCTGTCAAGAAAACTGATGAACAACCCATAGAGGATCGGCACGATCTTGAAAATCACGAAAACGGCAACAAACGGCAGAATAAAGAGATATGCCAGTTTATCCTGTTTGATCTTCGATTGCTTGATGGTCTTCATCGGATTCCCTGTCAATTACTGAGCGTTGGCAATAGCCTCGTTGGCTCTGGAAACGATCTTGGCGCAAGCCTCTTCTGCTGTGGCTGTTGTGCCGAGATGGAGAGCTCTGAGCTCCTCAGTGATGATGTTGTAGTAAGCAGCTGCGGCCGGGCCTGCGAACTCGGAAGCGATGCTTCTGGTGTTGCCTGTGTTGAAGTAAGCTTCATAGAGCTCATCAACTGTGATTGAACCGTGGGATCCGTCTGCGATAGAAGCAAGAGCTGTTGCCTGATCTTCTGCAGAGAGAGTTGCAAGAGCCGGGATACCCTTCTCGTACTTCCACTGGTTCTGTCCGATCCATGCAAGATATGTTGCTGCAGCCTGCGGATGCTTTGCATTCTTGTTCATTCCGGCATAGGAAATGTTTGCAAGATCGATCTTCTCGCCTGCTGTTGGCATTGCGACAACACCGTATCTCCAGGTTCTGCCATAGTTGTCAACGTTGTTGAGCTCTCTGGTCATGAAGTTGAGAGATGTGTACATACCGACCTTTCCGCCGATGATTGCATAGTAGTTCCATGATGCGCCGCCTGCGAGGACTTCCTGGTAAGGCATTGCGATCTTCTTCTGGTCCAGCTCAAGAATCAGCTTGACAGCCTCGACCATCTTGGGATCGTCGAAGTTTGCTGTTCCGTCAGCCTTGTAGAGGGGGATGTCGTTCTGGCGTCCGGGCAGGAATCCCCACGGAGCACCGTATCTGTCGAGATAGAGACCGTAGATGCCGTTTGAGGGATCTGAGAGCTTCTCAGCTGTAGCAATCATGTCATCCCATGTCCAGGGAGCCTTCGGATAAGCAAGACCTGCTGCATCGAAGAGGTCCTTGTTGTAGAAGACAACATAGATTTCCTGCTTGGTGGGAACTGCATAGAACTCACCGTCGGACTCTTTGATAAGGTTTGCACCCCAGATCTTATCAGCATCTTTGATGTACTTTGAAAGAGGAGCAAGGAACTCGCCTTCCATCTCTGCTGTGTAATATCTGAAAGTGGTCATCGGAATGACGTCGACATCTGAACCTGCCATGAGGTCGATGAGCATCTTCTGGTTGAAGTCGTTTCCGGAAGCTGCTGAGAACTGATAATCAACCTTGATTCCTGTCTCTG
>JAFUXI010000060.1 GCA_017470995.1 Spirochaetales bacterium | reverse complement strand
TCGCTTATGGGATTCGACAACATTTCATTCACAGCTTTGCCGAGAATCGGCATAACCACAATCGAGCAACCTCAGCTTGAAATGGCCAAGGCAGCTTTCGAACTAGTTACGCAGAATACTGAGGCTGAAGACTGCAGGCAGTCGGTAAGTATTGTTCCGAGACTTGTGGTCAGAACTTCATGCAGGTCAATCGCACCCTGATAAAGGAGTATTGGGATGAAATTCGATACAATTATAATCGGACAGGTCTGTCTTGATACGAACACGGATTATGACGGAAGAACAGAGCACCGTTTCGGCGGTGCTGTCCTATATTCAGGTCATGCAGCCAATTCAATAGGGAAGAAGGTTGCCGTAGTCCCGAAAGGGAATCCTAAGGAGACAGATGCAGAAAAGGCTTTCGGGGGCAGCGGAATCACGGTCTTCCCCAAGTCCAGCAAGAACAGCACCCTTATGGAGAACGTCTATTTCACGGCTGACCGGGAAAGAAGAAGATCCCGCTGTCTTGCAGTCATCGATCCGTATACACCGCAGGATATTCCGGAAGAACCGACCAATGTCTATCATTTGGCCGGCCTCTGTTATGGTGATATCGGACCTGATGTCATTCTGGAATGCGCAAGACGCGGTGATGTTGCAATGGACATCCAGTGCATGCTTCGCCATGTTGAACCGGATCAGACCCTAAAGCTCCACGATTGGCCTGAGAAAACCGAATATCTCAAGTACATAAGATTCCTCAAGACCGATGCCGCAGAAGCCGAAGTGCTTACCGGACTTACGGATAGGGAGGCTGCTGCCAGACAGATGTACGAGTGGGGGGCAAAGGAGATAGTCATTACCCACAATACCGAAGTCATAGCCTATGACGGGGATCGTATTTACCGGGCACCCCTTAAGCCCAGGAACCTCTCAGGCCGTACGGGAAGGGGAGATACCACGTTTGCCGGCTACATTACCGAACGTCAGAATTCCTCCATTCAGGAGGCTCTGACATTCTCTGCCGCCCTGGTTTCTCTAAAGATGGAAACCCCCGGTCCTTTCCTGGGTTCCCGGCAGGATGTGTTGGATTATATAAATCAGTTCTACCGCTGAAGTTTTTTGTTGACTTCCAAATTTGGACAGTTTAAGGTGTAAATAGGAAGTTATGAAAACGTTTACGGAAACGTAAAAGGAGTGGTCATGATCAAAGCCGTAATGTTCGATATGGGCGGAACCATAGAGGACCTGTATGCAGACGAGCGCAATGAAAAGGCAACTGCTCTGGCGCTTGACAGGATACTCAAGGCCCATGGCTTAAGCACCAAATACTCGGCAGAAGAGCTCTGGTCCATAGTCGGACCTCAGATTCTTGCCTATAAGAAGCAATCCGAGAAAACGATGATCGAGCTCAAGCCCGAGGAAATCTGGCCGGATTACGGATTCAAAGGCATCGAAATTGACAGGGAGAAGCTCGTTGAAATAAGCGAGGAGATTGCCGCCATGTGGGAAGTAACCGCATTTGACCGCAAGCTCAGACCACATGTAAAAGAGTTGCTTGAAGGCCTTAAGAATGACCTCGGACTTTATATAGCAGCAGTAAGCAATACCGGTAGCCTTTTTGCGGTCTTCGATGTGATGAAGAAATACGGAATCCGTGAGTATTTTGACGACCTGACACTTTCAAGCATCGTGAGCTACCGCAAACCGCATCCGAATATCTTCAGAATTGCAATAGAGCAGTCCGGATTCAAACCAGAAGAATGTGCCTTTGTCGGCGACACGCTTTCCCGTGATGTCGTAGGCCCGCGCAAGGTAGGATATGGAAAGATATTCAAGATCAATTCATTCCTGTCCCCGCTGAAGGACATAGGACATTTCGATGTAGCTCCGGACTATGAGATTACGGATATATATGAGGTATATGAAATCCTCAAGAAAGAAATGGGTAGGGAGTAGGCAATGGCTGTATCATCTGTCAAGGAACTGAAGAAAAACAGGCATTTCTCTTGGACAAGAATAAAGAACCAATTCCTGGGTATCGTAGGAAATCCATTCAATGTAATTGTATTCTTTACTCTCATAATCCTGTTTGTGCTTATAATCATTCCGCTTCTGATCATGGTCCAGAACACGTTCGTTGTTGCCAAGGCTGAGCTCAGAAGCATCCCCGGAGCAAAAATAGGCGATTATACGCTGTACTACTGGAAATATCTTCTTGCCAGCCCTCTGACAAAGACGATTTTCTGGGAGCCGCTGCTCCATTCCCTTATAATCGGTATCTTCGTCACTCTCATATCGGTGCCGTTGGGATCGATCATAGCATGGTTGATGGTCAGAACCGATATACCCGGAAAGAAGATCCTCAGTTCGATGATCCTCATTCCATATATGATACCGTCCTGGTGTAAGGCGCTATCCTGGCTATCGGTGTTCCGAAATGAGCTTTCCGGAAGCTACGGATTGCTGACTGGACACGGAATACCTGTTCCGGACTGGTTGGCCTACGGACCGTTTGCCATAATCATAGTCATGTGCATGCACTACTATGCATTCTCCTACATCATGGTTTCCGGTTCGTTGCGGTCCATCAACTCTGAGCTTGAGGAGATGGGAGAAATCCAGGGTGCAAACAAGGTACAGATACTCAAGAGCATTACTCTGCCACTGGTTCTGCCTGCATTCCTTTCTGCTACGATCATGACGATTTCAAAGTCGATCGGAACCTACGGCGTTGCTGCAAACCTTGGTAACAGAATAGATTACTATGTTCTTGCCACAAGAATGAAGGAGTTCATCAACGACAGTCCCAAGGGAGTAGGTTATGCAATGAGCATCCTGATGATCCTTCTTGCCAGCGGAACGATCTTTGCTAACCAGAAGCTTATAGGAACCAGAAAATCCTATGCAACCATCGGAGGAAAGGGAACCAGAAGGAACCTTATCCCGCTTGGAAAGGCCAAGATTCCGATGATGGTGTTCCTGATTTTCTTCCTTTTCATTTCCATGTTCCTGCCGTTGTTCGTTCTTGTCATGGAGAGCTTCCAGATTGTTCCCGGAAAAGGATACGGCTTGAACAACCTTTCGCTGTACGCGTGGATAGGAAAGATAGAAAACGCACCGAACCCGGCTTTCGCTCAGAACGGACTGTTCCGTAACTCTGAATTCGGAAGGGCTACATGGAATACCATCAAGCTTTCTGTTCTCGGTTCGTTGATAACTGCGATATTCGGTCAGTTCTTCGGATATGTGACTACCAGAGGCCGCGGAAAGTGGTACGGAAAGAGCACCGAACAGATGATCTTCATTCCTTATCTGATGCCCGGTGTTGCATTCAGCGCCATCTACTTCGCAATGTTCAGCCGCCCGAGACTCGGGGGCCTGATTCCTTCGTTGTACGGCACGTTTGCTTTGATTCTGCTTTGTTCGGTAGTAAAACACTTCCCGTTTGCAAGTCGCTCGGGATCGTCCAACATGATGCAGATCAGCGTTGAGCTGGAAGAGGCCGCCGACCTTGCAGGAGCAAGCTTCTGGAAGAGAATCGGAAGGATAGTCATTCCTCTTGCAAAGGGCGGATTCGTTTCAGGCTTCCTGCTTTCATTCATAAGCATAGCCAAAGAGCTGGATCTGATAGCTCTTCTTATGACTCCTGCCAATTACACGCTGTCATTCCTTTCGTTCGATTACTCCAAGGAGGCTATGCCGCAGGTCGCCGATGCAATATGCATAGTCATAATCCTGTTTATTCTCATCGGCAACAAGATTGCCGGAAAGCTTGGCGGCGAAGTATCCAAGAGCATGGGTTGAGGAGGTTAACATGAGCAGAATAGTTTTGGAGCATATTGATAAGTTTTACGGAGACAACCACGTTCTCAAGGATATCAATCTTACCATTGAGGACGGTGATTTCATGACTCTGCTGGGACCTTCGGGTTGCGGCAAGACAACTACATTGAGAGTCATTTCCGGTCTTGAGAAACCTCAGGGCGGAAAGATGACCATGGATGAAAGGACTATAATCGATGCTGACGAGGCTTTCTATGAGGAGCCTTCCAAGCGCGGTCTTAACCTTGTTTTCCAGAGCTATGCACTCTGGCCGCACATGACTGTATTCGATAATGTCGCTTTCGGACTCAAAATCAAGAAGATGAAGAAGGAGGAGATCGAGAAGACCGTCATGAGATCTCTGGATACGATGAGAATCGCAGAGTACCGTGACAGGTATCCCAATGAGCTTTCCGGCGGCCAGCAGCAGCGTGTTGCAATCGCTCGAGCAATTGCCTCAAGCCCCAAGCTCCTTCTTCTTGATGAGCCTCTTTCAAACCTCGATGCCAGACTGAGAATCGACATGAGAGCCGAGCTCAAGAGGCTTCACAAGGAAACCGGGACTACGATCATCTACGTCACGCATGACCAGGTCGAGGCCCTTACCATGTCCACAAGGATTGCACTGTTCAAGGAAGGCGAAATCAGCCAGATCGATACTCCGCTCGGAATCTACACGAATCCGATCGACCTTCAGGCTGCTGACTTCATCGGTAACCCGAGAATCAACTTCATTGATGCCAAGGCAACCTTTGACGGAGAGAAGCTTACAGTGAAGAGCCCGATAGGGGAATATGACTTTGCAAAGGATAAGATGAAGCTTGACGAGGAGATTCCGCAGGATAGGGAATTCGATGTGGTATTGGGTCTGAGACCTGAACTTGTAGACATCTTCACGGAAGATCCAGAGCACAAGAACACCATTCTTGCCGAGGTCTATGCATCCCAGCCTGCAGGTTCCGAATCACTTGTGACATTGACTGTAAACGGAATCGATTTCCTAGCAAAACAGATCGGCCTAGTGGAGTATGATATGAACCAGAAGGTCTATGTTGTACTTCATCCGTCGAGAATGAACGTTTATAATAAAGAAACAGGAAGACTCATCAAGTTCGCCAAGGTCAAGCATCACGCAGGCATTGACGACTGATCACGGGAGGATAGTAAATGAAAAGAAAACTGTTTGTTTCCGTCTTGTTGATGATGCTGGTATTTACTTTTGTAGTATTTGCCGGCGGTGATGAAGAGAAGGGAGGCTCCCAGGCTGCTGCTTCAAGCATCGATTACGATTCTCTTTCTATGGCTGAACTCTATGAGCTTGCAAAGCAGGAGAGCGGTGTAATCAAGGTTTATGCGACCACGACGGATGCATCTTCAGCCGTCAGGAGATTCAAGAGCGACTATCCTGATCTCAAGGACAAGATCGAGTACATCTCATGTGACAACGATACGGTTGCTTCCAAGATCGAGATGGAGAGCGAGACAGGCAACATCAATGCCGATGTCATGCAGGTCAAGGACAACAGCGGTGAAATATACCATGAGCTTGTTCTTTATGATTATATCTCAATCTACAGACCCGAATCGGTGACCAAGCATATCAGCGAGGATCTGCTGGAATTCGGTCTTCCTCTTTATTCTACATTCAATCCGTGGTATTACAACACCAAGATGTATCCAGACGGAGTGCCTCTCAAGAGCTGGTGGGACATAGTAGAGGGTTATGATCCTTCAACCGGATCCTACTATGATGCCTCAGGAGTCAATCATCAGTTCTGGACAATCTATACCAAGGATATCAACGGTCCGTCCTATGCGAGCCTGTTCTGCCAGCTGATCATCGATGCAGACAAGCTCGAGCAGCAGTACGAGAAGCAGTACGGAAAGAAGCTTGAGTACACCTACAACGACAAGCTGAACAACATGCCCGGCGTAATGGAGTTCCCAAAGGACAATGCCGGTGTAGAGCTATTCTACCGCTTCAGCCAGATGAAGATGACCGAGCTCAATGACGGTGACGGAGTAGTCGATGCAGTTGACCAGAGCATCAACGGACCGACACTCGGACTTGCATCTGCAAGCAAGCTCGACAATGCCGATATGGGTATGAACGTGGCCTGGGTCATCGGCCTGGAGCCCTATACCGCATTCCAGTCCTGTTCCTATTCCTATCTTGTCAACGGTTCGGACAATCCTGCCGGATCCAGACTCTACATCATGTACTGCATGGGCGGAGATGACGGCCAGAGCGGATGCTATACTGCATTCGACAAGAGGGGTTCATGGTCAATCCGTGATGATGTCGAGTATTACAAGAACGGCAAGTCCGTTGAGGAAGTAAACCTCACCGAGCCAGATTTCGACAAGATCTATGCCATGTATCCGAACGTCACTGCATACTTCAAGTATTGGAGAAGCAAGGCCAAGTAAACGGGGATAGATTGATGGCAGGGAAGGAGAAAAGCAGACTATCAGAGAAGATAGACCGCATCTGCAAGGCTGTTTTCCTTACGGAAGAGGGGAAACCGAAAAGCCCGACGCTGGTCTATTCGTTCTCACTTTCCCTGCTGTTTATCGCGGTAGTGCTTGTTTCCTACCTGCTGCTTCTGGAGCCTTTGGAAATGGCATTCCAAAGCAGCAGCGTGCTGGTAAGGAATATTGTCGAATATACAATTCCGGCAATTGCGGCATGCATACCGTGCGTTGCGCTTTCCTTCGCCTTCCGAGAGAAGATGAATATCGTTCCGGCAGCATTCACCTGGATGAGCATCATAACGCTGATTGTCGTCGTGACGATGATATTCATAGTCGACAGATCCGACTGGAAGACAGAGTACCTGCTTTTTCTGGCAATAGCCGGTGTACCGATGATCATCTGTTCCGTTATAGGGACTGTTTCATCACAGGTCATCTTCCGCAGGAGAAGTTCTGCAAAGGAAGCTAGATTGGAGAAATATGGTTCTCGTCGTTGACGGAACTTATGATATAATGAATACATGCAGGCCAGTCCTGCAGACAAAAGGAGAGAGAAATGAAGAAGAGTGCATTGATTTTGCTCATCGTAATGGTAGTTGCTGCATGTGCAGTACTGACAAGCTGCCAGACCAAGGCTCAGGAGCCAGCAGTCGAGTACATGGATTTCGGACTTGAGTTCAAGAACAAGACAGAGAAGACAGTCGTCGGTCTGTATCTCTATCCGGCAGGATCCGCTGAGATTTATCCCAACATCGTAGACGGTTTCGGCATGGACGGAAAGTGGGCAGCAGGAAAGGTCAAGGTTTATCCGAAGGGATTCGTGACAAGACCTATTGCTGATACATACGAAGTAAAGCTTGTCTTCGAGGACGGAACAGAGATGATCATCTCCGACATCGAGCTCCTGAAGGCTGATTCCGACGGAAGACTCCCCAACGAGCTTTCATTCAAACCGGATCCGAACGACATCAAGGTTCAGTTCGATGATGACGAGGATGTACAGCCCGCTATCGACGAAGCCATCAAGGCAGGTATTCCTCTCGATGGATTCGTTCCTGCAATCTGATCAGTTACCGCTGAATGATTTACCTCCGGTCTCGGCCGGAGGTATTTTTATCTCCGGGCAGGAATTACAACTCTATCGTATTCAGTTCCGTCTTTGCCTATAAGATGCAATGTCATCTCTGTGGGCGTGACATCGATATAGCATGCGCCTGTTACGGTTGCTGCACTGTTGAAAGCGCTTCTGAAGCCCAGCTTTTCATCATCGCTGACAATTTCTGAAAGCTCCTTGCCATCGGTCTTGGGGCTTGTGACATACACTGTTCCGAAAAGGTCTTCATGATCGTCGAACAGGGTTTTGGATCTGGAATAGGCATGGGTGTCGGATGAGAGGGCGAGGTCTATGCCAACATTATCGAATGCCTGATACCAGTAGGAATACTTTCCGGTACCGTCATCATTTCCGTCAAGGAATGCATAGTGCTGCGCGACGATAATGTACGTAATATCTTCCCAGGCTT
>JAFUXI010000059.1 GCA_017470995.1 Spirochaetales bacterium | reverse complement strand
CCAGAGGTGTGATACTCTTTACTCGTCCCATGTTGCCTTCCTGATTGATTCGTTTTGTGGTGAAACCAATCTTATCACAGCTTCTGGGACTTTCTTTTTCCTTCCTCCGTTTTTGTGGACAATCTATGTTACTGGTAACGATCGGGTTTTATGAGAGCGGTTTCAATTGCAACACATTATCTAGAGTGTTATTATAAGACGATATCTTTATTTGAGAGGGACAGCAATGCTTGATAAACAGACCATTGAGTCTTTAGAGGCTAAAGCGACTGACATCAGGGTATCCACCATCCGCGAGATCGCACATCTCGGAAACGGACACATCGGCGGAGCCATGTCCATCGTAGAAGTTCTCACATATCTCTACTATCATGAGATGAACATCGACCCATCCAACCCCAAGATGGAAGGCCGCGACAGATTCGTGTGCTCAAAGGGCCACGCAGGTCCGTCCGTCTATGCCACGCTGGCAGAGAAGGGCTACTTCCCCAAGGAATGGCTCATGACGCTCAATCAGGGCGGAACAAACCTTCCCAGCCACTGCGACATGAGAAAGACCCCCGGCGTTGACTTCACCACCGGTTCACTCGGACAGGGATTCTCCGCAGCCGTAGGAATCGCTCTCGGACAGAAGCTCAAGGGCGAGAACAGCTGGACATACACGATCATCGGTGACGGCGAGAGCCAGGAAGGCCAGATCTGGGAGGCCGCAGAGTTCGCATCCAGCCAGAAGCTGGGCAACCTGATTGCCTTCACGGACTTCAACCGCCAGCAGCTCGACGGCTACACATCCGACATCATCAACATGGACAACATCGATACCCGTTGGCTCGGATTCAACTGGCACGTACAGCGCATAAACGGCCACGACTACAACCAGATTGCCGATGCCATCGAGAAGGCAAAGGCAGTGAAGTGCCGCCCCAGCATGATCATCCTTGACACCATCAAGAGCAAGGGCTACGCACCAGGCGAAGGCATCAAGGCCAACCACAGCATGGCAATCAGCCATGAGAATGAAGAGTACGCCATCAGCGTCCTCACTGGAGGTGCAAAATGAGAGATACATCCGACATCAAAGACATGAGAGACGCCCTCATGGCAGCAGTCATCGACCTCGCAAAGGAGCATCCTGAGGTCGTGTTCCTTGATTCAGACCTTTCGAGCTGCATCAACAGCGGACCGTTTGCAAAGGAGTTCCCGAATCGGTTCTTCAACTGCGGTATCGCCGAGGCCAACATGGTCGGCGTTGCTTCCGGTCTTTCCTCGATGGGCTTTGTCCCGTACGCACATTCGTTCGGCTGCTTTGCATCCAGACGTGCATACGACCAGTTCTTCCTCTCCGCAAACTATGCCGGCCAGAGAGTCCACCTCATCGGAACCGATGCAGGCGTGACGGCACAGATCAACGGCGGAACACACATGCCGCTTGAGGATGTCGGTCTTATGAGACTGATTCCCGAACTGATTGTTCTCGATCCTTCCGATACCCAGAGCTGCTATGAACTCACACTCCAGGCCTATGAGAGCGGAAAGTGCTCATACACAAGAATCCGCCGCAAGGGCAGCACACACCGCTATGCACCGGGTCAGGTGAAGCTCGGCAAGGGCAACGTCCTGGCAGAGGGTGGAGATCTTGCAATCGTCGCTACCGACGAGGTCATCGTCAACGAGGCAGTGAAGGCTGTCGAGATGCTTGCACAGAAGGGCATCAAGGCCACTCTGGTCGACATGCACACCATCAAGCCGCTGGACACCGAGCTTCTGGACAAGGTCTCCAAACAGACCGGCCACGTGCTTGTCTGCGAGAACGCCCGTTATGCAGGCGGCCTCGGAGAGGCAGTTGCAGCCCACCTTGCCACCACATATCCGGCAAAGATGGACTTCGTCTGCATCGGAGAGCGCTTCGGTGAAGTCGGAAAGCTTGATTATCTGATGAAGACCTTCAACCTGCTGGCAGAGGATATCGTCGCCAAGGCAGAGAAGCTTGTAAGACGCTGATTGTTCAAGTTCTCAGAACAAAAACACCCCACCGAAAGATCGAAAATCTAATCTTTTGGTGGGGTATTTGCACAAAATATCTGGAATTCGGTGATTTATGAGTACTGAGCTACGGTATTCAGTATGCCGAAATTATCAACGGATGGTGCGGCCTTTGCCGATTTCCTTATAGACGGCCCTTACCTGTGCATCTTCACAGCCGTTCCAGGGCTTGTCGCGGTTCTCGCTCTTGTAATGCTCGATCATGTAGACAAGGTCGCCTGCAATGCGATCGAGGTTGCGCATCTGCAGATCTGCAAGGCTCTGTGAGAATTCCTTCTGCTTCTTTGAGTCCAGGGCCTCGAGGGACATTCGCAGGATGTGCTCCATGTGATGCAGACAGAAGCCCTTGCTCTTCTCGAATACCTTGCGGAATTCAAGATCCTGACCCCAGAGATAGGGGATGGTGAAGCAGTAGCGGTCAAGGCGGTCCTTCATCCTCTGGCAGATGAGGCAGCCCTGTTCCCGTTCGGAAAGGGCAGCATCCAGACCGGCAAGGGTCTTCTTGAGGTTCCCTGGTTTCTCCATTTCCTTGAATGTCTTTGCAATGCGCTCGCGGGTGCGTTCGAGGTGGGTCTCCCAGAGAACCGCCATGGAATTCGGATGGCCTGATTCCACCAGCATGGCTGTGTGCTCCGGGCAGAATCCTGTGGAATTGACCTTGACCCTGGTTTCGGGGTTCATGACAGAAGATCCCAGGAAGAAACGCAGGTTGTCTGCCTGAGCTTCCTGCATCAGGTCGCAGATGAAGCATTCGCTTGAACTCTGGATTCCGTCCCAAACGGGGATTGTTTCCAACTGGTATTTGATGGCCATCTCTAGTGCCTCTTGAGAATTCTGTCCAATGTCAGCTGCTCGGCGGTATCGGCCTGGGTTTCGAGAGAGCGGCTGCGTACAGGCTCCATGGTCTGCGAGTTGCGTTCGAAGTGGTAGTATTCGATTCTGTCCTCGTTGGCCACATAGATAAGCATGTAGTTCTTCTGGACCATGAAGGAGAGGGCAAGGACAAGGTCGCATTTGCTTTCACGGCGGAAGCGGATGAGCTCGTCCTGCTCGCTTTCGGTGAGGTAATCGGTGCGGCAGATGATGGCAAGAAGCTGGGTTTTGGTTTCCCTGTTGTGCACTAGAATGTCCGGATTGAGTGCCTTGGGAGAGCGGTTGAGGACCGGGCAGAGGTCCACGGAGAGCTTCTGCTTCTGGTCTATGAGGGAACTGATGTGCATGGCAAGCGCATGGGAGAGTGCCAGGCGGTTGCGTGGCCAGCTGTAGAGCTCCCTGTCCTGACTTTCCAGAAGGCACAGGGCCTTGCCGAATGTATCGAATGCCTTGATCTTGCTTCGTTTGGTACTCATGGGACAATTGTATCAGTTATTCTCGGTTGAGGCAAAGAAAAAACCGCTTCGGGGAAACTACAGCGGGACGCTGACAAAGCCCTTTTCCGTCAGCTGCATCTGCTCGGTATAGCCTATGTCCTTCAGAAGTTTTTCCGCCTGATCGAAGTAGCAGCTGATGGTTCTGACGCTGTGCGAATCAGAGGAGATGATGACGGGGGCCTTGAGCTGATGGAGCCTCTTGAGGATGAACGGAGCGGGGTACGGGGTGCTGCGGTACTCCTTGCCGATGGCGCCGGTGTTGATTTCGAAGATCTTTCCGGTGGCCGCGAGTTTGTCTATGTAGTACAGGGCAAGATTGCGGAGCCTGGGGTCGTTCTCGTCGAAAAATCTTCCTCCCTCATTGAATTTGGTGTACAGATCCACATGGCCGATGATATCGAAGGGAACCTCCTGTGCAAAGGAAACAAGCTCTTCATAGTAACATTCCATGAGTTTTTCAACATCTTTGAGTACTTTCAGGGCATTGTTCCACTCTTCGGGAGTGTAGTCCACGGAAAACGGACCTTCGGGAGTCCAGAAGAGATGGTCGCTTCCGATGGTGTAGTCACAGCGCGGGTCGATCACCGGTCTTTTGCCGCCAAGGACACGGGATTCCAGTTCAAGGCCCTTGAAGATAGTGATCTTCTCGGCATATTTGCGCTTCATGGTCTCGAGCTCGTTGAAGTAGCCGTCTATGTCCGTGATCTGACAGTCGTCGTCGGGAAACTGCGTCGGGGCATGGCCCGAGAAACCCAGGGAGGTGAAGCCTGCGTCGATGGCCGCCAGAATCATCTCCTCTATGGAGTTCCTGCCGTCGCAGAAAGTGCTGTGCGTATGGAGGTTGGACTTTGTGGTCATGCATCCATTCTATCTATTGATGAACAAATAGTGTAGTGGTAAAATCTGTTTCATGGCCACGCGCGCATACGCAAAGGTGGCCGCAGGAAGGTATTTATGAACTTTGATCAGAGAACCGTTACATGTGGACAGCTAAGGGCTGCCGATGCCGGGAAGACCGTTGTACTCAACGGATGGGTACACCGTGACAGGAACCACGGAGCACTGCACTTCATCAACCTCAGGGACAGATACGGGATAACCCAGGTTGTCGTTGATGATGACGCTTCTCCTGAGCTCCAGAAGGCCGCATCGGAGCTGAGGATGGAATTCTGCATTGCGGTTACAGGAATAGTCAGACTCCGCCCGGAGAACATGATCAATCCGGACATGGCTACAGGTGAAATCGAGGTCAAGGCCGAGAAGATCGAGATCCTTTCACGCTGTGCGACACTTCCGTTCATGATTGACGGAGACCAGGTCGTCAACGAGGACCTCAGGCTCAAGTACCGCTTCCTCGATCTGCGCAGCAGCGGCATGCAGCAGCGCATTGCCCTGAGACATGAGTTCATCAAGGCCATCCGCGATTATCTGTGCGACGAGGGCTTCTATGAAATCGAGACTCCGACTCTCATCAGGTCCACGCCGGAAGGCGCAAGAGACTTCCTCGTGCCGTCCAGAAAGTATCCCGGAAAGTTCTACGCTCTGCCGCAGAGCCCGCAGCTCTACAAGCAGCTCTTGATGGTCAGCGGTTTCGACAAGTATTTCCAGATTGCCCGCTGCTACCGCGACGAGGACTCCAGAGGAGACAGACAGCTCGAGTTCACTCAGCTGGACCTTGAGATGAGTTTCGTAAAGCGTGATGATGTTCTCGGCCTCATGGAGAAGCTTTTCGGCTATGTCTTCAAGCGTGTTATGAACTATGAGCTTCCCGAACACTTCAGGAGAATCGATTACTACGATGCAATGAACACCTACGGCTGTGACAAGCCGGATCTCAGGTTCGAGTGCGAGATCAAGGACATCGCTGATATCGTCTCGAAGTCCTCCTTTGAAGCATACAAGGAGATTTTGGCTGCAAAGGGCTGCGTAAAGGCCCTCGTCGCTCCCAAGACAGAAGGTTTCGACTTCACCAGAAAATATCTGGATGAGGTCGGTGAGGCCGCCAAGGTCTACGGGGCAAAGTTCGTTCCGTTCCTCAAGGTCGGTGCCGACTGCGCTCTCTCGGGTAGCGCCGCAAAGTTCTTCGTGGGACTGGAGAAGGAGCTCTGCACATTCCTCGGAGCCAAAGAAGGCGATGTCATCTTCATGGTCGCCCATGAGTCCTGGAAGAAGTGCTGCGCCTGTGCCGGTGCAATCAGAAGCAAGCTGGGCAAGGACCTCAAGCTCATCAGACCGGGCTTCGCATTCTGCTGGATCGTCGACTTCCCGCTCTTCGAGTACAACGAGGACGAGGGCCACTGGGAGGCTGCACACCACATGTTCAGCATGCCTCAGGCCAGATTCATCCCGACTCTGGAAGAGAACCCCGGCGAGGTCCGCGGAGACCTCTACGACATGGTCTGCAACGGCTACGAGTGTGCTTCCGGTTCAATCAGAATCCACGACGTGGAGCTCCAGAAGAGGATCTTCCGCATCTGCAACTTCTCGGACGAGGAGGCGGAGAAAAAGTTCGGCTTCCTGCTCAACGCATTCAAGTACGGACCGCCGCCACACGGAGGAATCGCTCCCGGCATCGACCGCATGGTCATGATCATGAGCGAGCAGAATTCCATCCGCGAGGCAATCGCCTTCCCGAAGAACAGCTTTGCTGTCTCTCCGATGGACGAGAGCCCGAACGATGTGGATCAGAAGCAGCTTGACGAGCTGAAGATCTACTTCAAGCTGGACGAAGACAAGAAGTGAGCAAGCTCTTCATAGTAGCAACTCCCATCGGAAACCTCGACGACATCACGCTTCGTGCAATCAACACTCTGCGCGAGGCTGATGTCATTGCATGCGAGGACACCCGTCATACACAAACCCTTCTGACTCATCTGGGGATTACCGGAAAGCGCCTGATTGCCTGTCACGCACACAATGAGGCAGCTTCCAGCCAGGGAATTGTCGGACTTCTGGGGCAGGGCCTGAATGTGGCTTACTGCTCCGATGCGGGAACTCCCGGTGTCAGTGATCCCGGAAGCCGCCTTGTGCGCGCAGTCCGGGAGGCCGGCTTCGACATCGTGCCTATTCCCGGAGCCAGTGCTTCGGTGACCCTGATCTCCGCCAGCGGGCTTGCGGGAAAGACCTTCACCTTCGAAGGCTTTCTGTCCCCCAAGAGCGGGAGACGCAAAAGCCGCCTGAAGGAGCTTCTTGAGAGAGAAGAAGCCTTCATCATCTACGAATCTCCGTTCAGGATCCTCAAGACCCTGGGTGAGCTCAGAGATCTGGACGACAGCCGCCATCTGGTTCTGGGCCGCGAGATGACCAAGGCCTTCGAGCAGTTCATCTACGGGACTCCGTCAGAGGTCATTGCGGAGCTGAAGGTGGTCAAAGGCGAGTTCGCGCTTGTGGTCCTGCCTCCCTCAAAGGCCGATACCGCCGAGGACGGCGAAGACGGGGACGACAATGCTGACTGAGCAGAAACTTCTTTCCCTGAAGGAAAAGACCAGATTCAGAAAAATCTCCATGATTCTCTCCCAGAATGCCCATGACATCAAAAACGGCAAGGGTGTGGACTGGAAGTACCTGAATATGGTCATTGAAATGGCCGGTCTGGACGCCATACCTTCGGAGATTGAAGAGAAAGACCCCAGAAAGGCCATGCTTCTGCTTCAGGACTATGCCGGGATTCTTCTTGCAAGGTTGGGCTCCGAGCCCAGCGACTGGGACATCACCGACAGCATAGGCAATCTTGATGTTTCCAAGCGCGTGATCCAGGACAAGATCTTGATTCTGGATCGTTTGAGAAGCCCCTACAATGTGGGTGCGGTGTTCCGCAGCGCCGACAGCTTCGGAATAAAGAAGATAATTCTCCTTGAGGAAACTGCAAGCCCTGACCACCCTCATGCAAGACGCACGTCCAGAGGCTGTACCGATACTGTCTCTTGGCAATACATGTCGGAGAAGGAAGCGGTTGAGTTTCTGACCTCCTGCAACATGCCGGTTCTGGCTCTGGAACTCGGAGGGGAGAACATCAATACCTACAGCTTTCCTCCCTGCGGGGTGGCAATTCTCGGAAACGAGGAATTCGGAATCAGTCCCGAGCTCCTGAAGCTTTGCACCGACCGAATTACAATTCCCACGGCAGGTACCAAAGGATCCCTCAATGTTTCCGTTGCAGCAGGAATTCTTCTTCAGCGCTGGTTCTGAAAATGTGTGGTAAATTTCGCCACATGGGTGTCCCTGCATTTTTGACCTTTTTTGCTGACTTGTCGTAAATCTTTTCTCATAAGCCAATTAATCGGGACTTGGCACGCCTTTTGCTATTTGTGAAGTGTCCGGCAACGGACCGAAAACCGAAAAACAATAGCGAAAAGGAGACGTGCTATGAACGTATTTAAAAGAATCCATGACATTTTCAGTTCAAATGTGAACCATGCCCTCGACAAGCTCGAGGATCCGGCAAAGATGATCCGCTACACCATCGTGGAGATGGAGAACAGCCTCTCCAAGGCCAAGGATTCAGCTGCAAAGACCCTGGCTGACATCAAGGCCCGCGTAGCCGAGCTCAAGGTCCAGAAGGAGGCAGTCGGACGTTGGGATGTCAGAGCACAGCTGGCAGTCAGAAGCGGCAAGGATGACCTTGCAAGGGAAGCTCTTTCCGAAAAGCAGAGTGCAACTGTCAAGGTAACTGCCCTTGAGACCGAGATTGCAGAGCTCAAGAACATCAACGCAAGCCAGGAATCCCAGATTGTAAAGCTTACCGAGAAGCTCGAGGAGGTCAAGGCAAAGGAGAGAACCCTGGTAGCCCGCGCAGAGCATGCAAAGGAGAAGATCAAGATCGAGAAGCAGATCAGTTCAACGGATTGCTCTGCCGCCATCAAGAGATTCAATGAGATGGAAGAGAAGGTCGAGCGCCTTGAGGCCGAGGCCGCAGTTGCCGCCAAGAACTACGAGAATGAGGCCCAGTTCACCGAGATGGAGAACAAGGACAGCATCGACCAGGAGCTCGAGGCCCTGAAGGCCAAGCTCAACGGAAGTGCTCCGGCTGAGAATCAGGTAGTCGAGGGCTGAGGAGGGGAACTGTAACGAAAGAGAATGCACAAAAACAGTGATGGAGAGGGCGGCCTGAACAAGGCGGAAGATTGAGATTGGCTTGTTGCCAATTGAAATCTGACAACGCAGGTCAGGGTGCTATATCCGCACTGGAATGTGCAGGATGTTTCGGGACAGTTCCTATGTTATGTTTGCGGTAGAGACCACGGAATTGGTCGTAAGTGATCTTCATGAGCTTGGCAGCCTCGCGCTGATTGCCGCCGCTCTGCTTCAGTGCACGCTGTACAAAGCTTGCCTCCAGAGCATCCTTGGTCTGGTCAAGGCTGTCAAGCGGAAGATCTTCAAACGAAAGAGGTTTCTGCCTGTCATTGCTTGTTTCTGAAAGAACAGCGTCAGTTTTTTCTTCATTATACACTTGGGGGACATTGTTTCCTGAATCAGTAATCTCCGGACCTGCTGCAAACGGGTTCTTGAAGGGGTCGAGCTGGATTGAGGAAATGATGTCTCCTTTGCTTCTGTAGACGGCACGTTCTATTGCATTCTTGAGCTCTCTGACGTTGCCCGGCCAACTGTAGGACAGAAGCTTCTTCTGCACTTCCTCTGTGAAGACCGGAGTCTCGAAGTGCCCGCATTCCATTGCCATTCTCTGGCCGAAATAGTTTGCCAGAAGCAGTATGTCGTCACCGCGCTCGCGAAGCGGCGGGATGAAGATGACCTCAAAGCTCAGGCGGTCCAGAAGGTCTTCCTTGAACTTGCCTTCGCGGCACATCTGTCTGAGATCAGCATTGGTCGCCCCGATTATCCTTACATCTGCTTCATGCGTAACCGAGGATCCGACCCTTTCATATGTTCCGTATTCGACGACCCTGAGAATCTTCTCCTGGACCTGCATGGGGATGTTCCCGATTTCATCCAGAAACAGGGTTCCGCCCTGAGCCTCCTCGAAACGACCCTTTCGGGTCTTGTTTGCTCCGGTGAAGGCTCCCTGCTCGTAGCCGAATAGTTCGCTTTCGATCAGTGTGGGCGCCAGGGCGGCGCAGTTTACGGTGACCAGGTTTTTCTGCCAGCGTTTAGAGAGGTAATGAAGTCTGCTGGCAGCCATTTCCTTTCCGCTTCCGCGTTCACCCATTACCAGAACGCTGCGGTCTACCGCCGCGGCATCGGCAATGCGCTGCAGGAAGTCCAGAAAGACTTCGGATTCGCCTATATAGCTGTCGTTGTACCCTGCCATATGGTGAATAATACCATAATTGGTAAAAAATGCCAATAACTGGAGCGCACTATGTATACAAAAACGCGGGAAAACGGTAGAATCCACAGTTGGCACGGGTCTTGCTATGTAAATGGCGTAAGCGAAAGCAAGCAAATCGGATAACTGATGAGGAGGAAGACATGGGAGTGTTTTCAAGATTCATGGACATCATAAATTCCAACATCAACTCGCTTCTGGACCAGGCAGAAGACCCGCAGAAGATGATCAAGCTGATGATCAACGAGATGGAAGATACCATCATCGAGATAAAGACCAACTGCGCAGCTGCAATCGGAGCTGAAAACACCGCAAAGCGAAAGGTCGCAGAACTTGAAGGTCTTGTGGACCGCTGGCAGAAGAGAGCGGAGCTGGCAATCAACAAGGGTCGCGACGACCTCGCCAGAGAGGCCCTTCTGGAAAAGAAGAAGCTTTCGGCAGAGCTCGAAAGACTCCGGGCCGAGAGCGAGCGCTACGATCAGCTTGTAAAGAAGTACAAGGATGATCTGGCCAAGCTGGATGAAAAGCTTTCAAGTGCCAAGGCAAAGTATCAGGCAATGAGAGAGCAGGCTGCCAGGGAGGCAGAGGCAAGGAGCAACGCACAGAGCAGTCAGTACACCTACACCTACAACTGGAGCAGGCAGAACAAGGATGCAGATCCGGTTGACCGCTTCAGCAAGATGGAGGAGCACATCGACAAGATGAGCGAACGCAAGAACCAGGGCGCAGAGAACAAGGACACCGAAGCCAAGTTCAAGGACCTGGAGGAACAGGAAGAGATAGAGAGCGAACTCGAGCAGCTCAAGAAACAGATGAAAGGTTAAAACGTACAGATACAGGAGGAAATGAAAATGGCTACAAGAAGACTTTACAGATCAAGACACGGCGAATGGCTGGGTGTTTGCAAGGGCATCGCCGAGTGGAGGGATCTCCCTGTTGATACCGTAAGGCTTATCTTTATCCTAATAGCGATATTCACGGCCATCGTCCCATGCCTGATTGCATATTTCGTCGTAGGCCTCTTCCTTCCAGTCAATCCGTACGATGACGAGGACACTTCCAGATCCTACAAGGAAGGCTACCGCGACGGACGCAGGGACAGGAAGGGCAAGTCCTACTACTATCGTCCGGAACCCGAGGATTTCGTAAACAGCGAGGCAAAGGCAGAGTCCGATGAGGAATATGAGCGCCGCAAGAAGGAATCGGATTGGGACAACAGGTTCAGCAACAGCTGAGAAGCGTAAGCTCGGATATAGAACGGCCCGGGAGACTGGAAATCTTCCGGGCCTTTTCTATTTCAGCTGGGCTTTGACATCTCGTAAAGCTTGCGGAGCCTGTTCTCGATGATGTGGTTTGCGGTATCGGGCGGGAAGTTGCCCTTGACGTTGCGCTTTCCGCTTGGGCGCAGCGTAAGGATTTCCATGCCTTCATCTATTGTCGAGATCGGATAGATGTGGAACTTGCCCGCCTCGATTGCAGAAAGAACCTTGTCCGGAAGTATCAGTGTCTTGATGTTCTGTCTAGGGATGATCACTCCCTGGCGCCCGGTAAGGCCCATAAGGGAGCAGATGGCGAAGAAACCGGCGATCTTCTCGTTGATTCCGCCTACGGGCTGGATGTCTCCCAGCTGGTTGACCGAACCTGTGACTGCAATGTCCTGGCGCACCGGAAGTTCTCCGATGGCGGAAAGCAGGGCAAAGAGCTCCGCCGATGAGGCGCTGTCGCCGTCAACCTCGGCATAGGACTGCTCGAAGCAGATTCCGGCATAGACGGAAAGAGGGAAGGTCCTGGCATACTGCTTTCTCAGATAACCCTGGAGAATCAGAAGGCCTTTGTCGTGAATCTCCCCGGAAAGACCTGCCTCATGCTCTATGTTCACTATGCCCTCGGAGCCCGGTGCCACGGAAACCGATATGACTGTGGGTGTTCCGAAGGAAGCAAGGCCTCTGTCCATGACTGCAAGACCGTTGATCACGCCAGTCTTGGTTCCTTCAAGGGAGATGACCATTTCTCCGCTCTGGATTTCCTGATTGATTTTGTCTTCCGTCAGGCTGTTTGCGAAATCGCGCTCCTCCATTGCCCTGTTGATGCAGTAGGCATCGATCTCCGTTCGGCCCTCGCGCTCTGCCACATAGTTGGCCTCTGAGACCAGATCGCCGAGGAATGAAAGCTTTGTGGTAAGCTCATCACGCATTTCCGCATACCATGAGCTATAGACCAGAAGCTGGCAGATGGCGGAATCTGAAATGGGTATCTGCGTGTTTTTTGCAGTGATGTCCAATAGATAGGCTATTGTTCCCCGGATGTTTTCATCCGTTGCAGGCATGGAGAAATCGAACTCCGCGGAGACCTTGAAGAGCCTGAGGAACTCATCGTCAGAATCACACAGCTTGTCATAGAGTTCGTCGCTTCCTATAAGGATTATCTTGGTTGCAACCGCACTTGTCACCGGCCTGATGAAGGTGCTGTTCTTGTCGTTCTGCCCGCGCACGATGAAGCTTGAGCTTTCGGCGTACAGCTTCAGGCTTTCCCAGAGACCTTCCTGGGAGAGAATCTTGTCGGCTCTGACTACGAAGAAGCCGCCGGCGGCATCAAGAAGAGAGCCCGAGGTAAGCCTCAGATGGGCGTACTCGCTGGAACTTGTCATCTGACCGAAAAGATTCGTGTGCGTCGGATGATACTCCTCCACGAGGGGACATCTCTGCAGTCCTGAATTATCGCACACCAGATTCACGCGGTATTTGTCCGCCTCGGGGACTTCACCGCCTAGGGCCTCCTTGACCTGCATGAGAAACTGATCCAGCAGAACCGAAGAGGGAAGATTCTCTTTTAACTCGGACACTATCTGACTTGCTTTCTCCCATTGTCCTTCGGAAACAAGCGAGGCTATGGTTTCCATCCCTTCGGAAAGCACGCTACCCGAAGGAGACGGAAGGGAAATCAGAAACGGAGACTGGGGGCGCCTGAAGTTGTAGGCATAGACCATATCCAGCACCGGGCGTTCTGTTTTTAGGGAAGATGCAATTTCCCGAACTGCAGTGTGGCGGCCGGTTCCGTCTTCTCCGCTGATGTAGATGTTGTAGCCCTTGGTGTTGACGTTCATACCCATCCTGAGGGCGCTCATTGCGCGTGGCTGGCCTATGATCCCGACTTTCCCGGCGTTCTGTCTGAGTCTGGAAATCCTGTCGATATCGTATGTGAAATGTGCCTGAGAGGCACTGAGCTCTTCCATTTTCATGATGTAATATTAGTTTTGCTGTACAGTTGATGTCAATGAATCAATAAACTACAATGAGTGAGTTATGAAGCTAGCACAGTTTGAACAGATAATGAAGCAAGAACTCGACATCGAGAGATTCTGCGGTGCCGATTCCTCCCAGAACGGAGTACAGGTCGGAAACCTTGATGCCGACGTCAGAAAGGTCGCCTTTGCAGTCGATGCAAGCCTTGCAACCATCAATGCCGCAGCAGAGCAGGGTGCAGATGTCCTGTTCGTGCACCACGGCATGTTCTGGAACCGCTCGCTGACGGTCACGGGCCGTCATTACAACAGGGTCAAGGCGCTTTTGGACAATGACATCGCACTGTTCGGCTGCCATCTGCCCCTGGATGCCCATCTTGTCTACGGCAACAATGCCCAGATGGCAAAGAAACTGGAGCTTCAGGACATCCAGCCGTTCGGGCTCTATCACGGGGTGTATGTGGGAGTGAAGGGCGAATTCCAGACTCCGCTTGATTCGAAGCAGATAATCGGAAAGCTTCAGGTCAGGGAGAACGATACCAACTTCGAGCTCAACTGCGAAGGCAGAACCTTCAGAACGGTAGCTATCGTATCAGGAGGCGGAGCCAATGATGTGTATGCCGCCATGGACGAGAATCTGGATCTTCTGATAACCGGAGAGAGCAGCTACACCACCATCAACGACTGCAACGAAGGCAACATGAGCATGCTGTGCCTCGGCCATTATGAAACCGAGACCTTCGGGGTGAAGGCTGTCATGGAAATGGTGAAGTCCGAGCTCGGTCTTGAGGCCTGTTTTATTGATATCCCATTGGGTTTGTAATATATTTGAGCTATGAAGGACACCAAGCGCTTTCTTCCGTTTCTGCTGACCGCAGCTCTCGTGGTAATCGATCAGATCTCCAAGCTTATTGTCATGAAATGCATCCCGCTCAACACTGTGGGCGCATCGCTGTTCGGGGATTTTCTGATCATCTGCCATGTGCGCAACACGGGTGCGGCTTTCAGCCTGGGCGCGGGAAGCTCTCCGTTTCTGAGGGTTCTGGTATTCATTATCCTCCCGCTTGCACTGATGATTGCCATGTGCTTCATGGTTGCGACGAAGAGGAAACTGCTCACCGATGCCCAGAGATGGTTCGTAGCCGGAATTGCCGGAGGCGGATTCGGCACCCTGTTTGACAGGATTTTCCGTTTCAACGACGGAGTGGTGGATTTCATAAGCGTGAAGTTCTTCGGACTTTTCGGGCTGGAAAGATGGCCCACCTTCAATCTCAGCGACAGCTTTGTGGTGGTGTTTGTCATACTGTTTGCCATCTCGGTGATAGTCCAGAAGGATCCTCAGGCAGGTAAGGAGAAATAAGATGAAAGAAGAAACCAAGAAGAAGCGCAACACTGCGGTGTTCATTCTGATAGCCACGATAGTCAACCTGATTCTCATGACCGTTTTCATGCTTGTCGGATACATTCTCCTCGTGCGTTTTGCCGATCCGGAGAAGCCTCAGGCTGCGCAGATCTGGCTGATCATCATTTTCATCGGATCCGTTATCCTTGCCTGGCTGATTTACAGCCGCATGATCAAATGGTACACAAAGCGCGTGGATGTGAACGAAAAGTTCGCTCCGCTGATTACGCCCAGACGCAGAAAGCCTCAGACCGATGACGATATGGACGGCATGAAGAGGTGATGCTTTGCAGGCACTTGAGAAATGCAGGTGGTTTCCATTCAGCGATGAGCCTCTTCTGACCGGCAAGGAATATGTGCCGAAGTTCTGTGACCCGCAGATTCTGCTTCCCGAGCAGAGCTGTGACGGAAAGTGGCACATGTTCTTCCATTCATGGATAGGAATCCATCACTTCACGTCCACCAGCGGCATAGCCTGGGAACCCCGCAAGATGATCGAGCTCAGAGGCCACTCTCCGTTCATCTTCACGGAGGACGAGAACTACTACCTCATCTACGAGAAGCATGACCGCAACATCCCGTTCGTGAGCCGCAGGACCGGCGAGGGTAAGCGCGACAGCTACTCCTGCATCGAGATGCGCTCGTCTACGGATCTGGTGACCTGGAGCAAGCCGCGTCTGCTTCTCGATGGCCGCACAATACCGTTTGCAGGCGATTATCTGCGTTATCCGCGCATTTCGCGCCCTCAGCTGATCAAGGCAGGCGATGAGTACCGCCTCTATTTCGGGGCTTCCCACCTTGTTCTGCCCGATACCGGGCAGAAGGTCTCCAGATACTTTGCATCGGTCTCCTCGTCATCATTGAACGGACCGTACATCATGCAGAAACCGGAACTTCCGCTTCTGGAACCCATCCCGGATGACCGGTGGTCGAACCTCGGCTGCGGAAGCATCCGTGTCATTCCCTGCGGGGATTTTCTCTATGCCTTCCAGTGCCCCGTCTACTGGGATTCTCAGGAGCGCAGGACAAAATCCTGCATGCTGCTTCTCAGAAGCTATGACGGCTATCAGTGGGAGCGCTGCAGCAATGCGCCTGTTCTTGTCCCTTCGGAGAAAGGTTGGGCAAGTTCCTATATTAAGGGATGCGATGTCCACTACAAGGCCGATGAGAAATGCTGGTACTGCTATTTCTCCGCAAGCGGAGACAAGAAACTTCTGTTCAAGAAGGAATCGATAGGTCTTCTGATAGGAAGTATTCCCGATAAACGGATCAGGTGATTACTGGACCACAAGCTGTGGTCTTCTGTCCAATTTCATTCTTTCTTTTTTCGAAAGGATCTCGATTCCAGACACAGCCCTTCCGCCTATGAATGTGGAAATGGCGTACATGCTGTCCTTCCAGACCTCAAGGTCGGGGAAGTCAATGAAACTATGGATGGTATCCTTACAAACCAGACACTTGGCAGGGGTATCGGCCTCCTGGAGGGCCTGGGCGTAAAGCATGGAGTCGTCAAGAAGCGGATCGTAGTCTGCGCAGAGGATCAGGGTCTCGGGCAGACGGGAGAGGTCCTTGGCAAGAAGCGGCGAGAACATCGGATCCAGAATATCCTTCGGTTCTCTGGAGTAGTTCTGGATGTAGTGGGTCATGGCTTTCTGCGTGATAGTGGGGCAATCCTTGAACTTCTCGTAGCTGTCTGTTCTCATGCGGCCGTCGGTAACCGGCGAGATGAGGATCTGACCTGCGATCTTCGGGCCCTTGCGGTCGCGTGCCAGACGGCTGACACCGGCTGCGAGGTTTCCGCCTGCACAGTTGCCCATGACGTATATCTTGTCGGGATCGACTTTCCAGTAGCGGGCTCCCTGGGCTGCCCAGAGGAAGGCCTCATAGCAGTCTTCCAGCGGGGTGGGGAACTTGAACTGGGGTGCAAGCCTGTAGTCGACGGCAAGAACCGTTGCTCCGGTGGAGTTGCAGATGTTGCTGCATACTGCCGAGCATTTTCTCATGTTGCCCAGCATCCAGCCTCCGTCGTGGAAGAGTATTATCAGGGAGTTCTGTCCGGTGATGGCCTTGTCGCGCACCTTCTCGAAGAGGTACCCGGTGATGGCTCCGTCGGTGACGGGGATGATGAATGTCCTGGTGATGATGTTGTTGTCCTTGGGGCGGTAGATCTTCCTGAAGGTCGACTGCTTGAACTCGGAGCGGTTGTAGGCCTGAATGTCGGCTTCAGTGGCGGCGCTGACATCGCCTATTCCCAGTTTGCTTCGTTTCTTGAGGATCCTTTTCAGAGTGGGAGATAAAACATACTCGCCCATGACAGAACAATATGATATAATAAAAGACGCTTAGGTTCAATGTTTTTGCAAACGTCATCAACAATGTTCCAATAGTGTTAAATTAGCATAAAAAGAACAATAACAATTAAAGGCTAGGACATCAAATCATGAATAAAAAAGCTATCTTGGTCACCGGTGGAACGGGTTTCATCGGAAGTCATGCATGCGTGGAACTCATCAACGCCGGCTACGATGTGGTCGTGGTTGACAACCTCGTGAACAGCCACGAGAAGTCCTTGGACAGAGTGAAGCAGATAACGGGCAAGAGGCCTCTTTTCTTCAATGCGGACGTCTGTGACGAGAAGGCCCTGGATGCCGTGTTCTCGGCGAACGAGATCGGCAGCGTGATCCACTTCGCCGGCCTGAAGGCGGTAGGCGAGAGCGTTGCAAAACCGCTCGAGTATTTCCAGAACAACCTCGATGCATCCATGACTCTCTGCAAGGTCATGAGAAAGCACAACGTGAAGAACCTTGTCTTCTCCTCCAGCGCCACCGTCTATTCCGGAGACAACGAGATGCCCCTGACCGAGCAGAGCCGCACCGGGAACTGCACCAATCCCTACGGCTGGACAAAGTACATGGGAGAACAGATCTTCAAGGCCCTCTGCGTGGCCGACCCCGAGCTCTCGATAGTGCTTCTCAGATATTTCAACCCCGTCGGTGCCCATGAAAGCGGCCTCATCGGAGAGGACCCCCAGGGAATTCCCAACAACCTAATTCCCTATGTCTACCAGTTTGCCATAGGAAGAAGTGATCATCTGACGGTCTTCGGCGACCACTAAGATAACACCGACGGAACCGGAGACAGGGACTACATCCATGTGGTGGATCTTGCCAGAGCCCATGTCCTTGCGGTCAGATACGCCGAAAACCACAGCGGCTGCGAGGTCTTCAACATCGGAACCGGCAGGGGCTCGAGCGTCCTTGAAATCGTCCATGCCTTCGAAAAGGCCTGCGGGCACAGCATCCCATACGTCGTGGGTCCACGCAGGGCCGGAGACCTTGCCACCGTCTATGCCGATACCACAAAGGCCAGGGATATCCTGGGCTTTGTCGCGGAGTACGGCATGGAGCGCATGTGCGCCGATGCATGGCGTTGGCAGAGCATGAATCCGAAAGGATTTGAAGATTGAAAGGGGTTTCAATAAATATATCAAAGGTTTTTCTCTTGATAAAGTGATGAATTTGTGATGTTATAGAGAAACATCCCATATGAATGGGGTGTTTTAAACTGGTTATATTTCTTTATGGAGGAAAAAAGATGAAGAAACTGACAGTTATCATGCTGATTCTTGCAGTTGCTCTTACTTCTGTCTTCGCTCAGGGCGCAGCAGAGGCTCAGAAGACTGCACCGGCAGCAGCTCCCGCACAGGCTCCCGTCACAAAGCCCAGCACATACGTCCGCGGCGATGACGAGCAGATCTATGCTTCAGTTCTCGGCGGATACGAGGAACTCCTCGACAAGGCCAAGGCTGCAGCAAACGATTCCGAGAGATTTGTCATATATGCACAGGCCGAGGCTTTCCTGCTCGACGCAGCAGTCATGGTCCCGAACACAACTCAGGGTGGTGCATACACAATCTCAAGAATCGCTCCGAGAACAGTTCCTTACGTCCAGTGGGGTAACGATGATGACAGATGGAAGGGAACCATCATCTCCGGCGACACATTCCTGACACCGGCAGAGAGAGCAGAGCTTCTCGACATCTGGGCACAGGCAGTCAAGGGCGAGGCAGTCTACGATCCTGAAGCATGGCTCATTGCTCATGGCCACACAATCAACAGAGATTACAAGACAACCTTCTCAACAGCTCCTGTCACACTCGACACTCTGAACACATCAAGCCAGTCTGATACCGAGATCCTCGTAAACTGCACCGACAACCTGGTTCAGTACAACAACCTCGGACAGATGATTCCGGCTCTCGCAGAGTCCTGGTCAGTTTCCGATGACGGCCTCACATACACCTTCAACATCAGAAAGGGTGCAACATGGTCAACATCCGAAGGTGCTGTCTACGCCGAGGTCAAGGCCAAGGACTTCGAGGCTGGTTTCCACCACATGCTCGACGCTCAGGCCGGTCTCGAGTGGCTCGTTGACGGCGTTATCGTCGGCGTTTCCGAGTACCTCTATGGCGGCGGAAAGTGGGATGCAGTCGGATACAAGGCTGTTGACGACTACACACTGCAGATCACACTCTGCGCACCGACTTCCTACTTCATGACAATGCTCACCTACAGCTGCTTCGCTCCTATCTGCGAGAGCTTCTACCTCGCACACGGCGGAGTCTTCGGAATCGAAGAGTATGCAGCAGCAATTGCTGACACCAATGCTTACACCTATGGAAAGTCCACAGACGTTTCCTCACAGGTTTACAACGGTGCATTCCTTCTCCAGCAGCTCAATGACGCATCAATCATCAAAGTCGTCAAGAACCCGAACTACTACGATCCCGCTTCACAGAAGATCGACTCCATCACATGGATCTACGACAACGGCGAGAACATGGCTCAGTTCTACAAGGACGTCTGCGACGGTGTCTACGCAGGTTGCGGCCTCACAGAGGCTTCCGGAACACTCGCATGGGCAAAGGAAGACGGCAACTTCGGCAAGTACCACTACATTTCTGACACAACTTCAACAACATACTTCAAGGGTCTGAACCTCAACAGAGGAACATTCGCTCTCGCTTCCGGCGCTTGTGCAACAAGCAAGACCGAAGAGCAGAAGATCGACACCGAGACAGCTATGATGAACAAGAACTTCAGAAAGGCTATCTGTTTCGCTTTCGACAAGGCAACAATGAACGCAACAAGCCGCGGTGCTGACCTTGCAACAACCAACCTCAGAAACATGTACACACATCCTGAGTTCGTCCAGCTCGCTGAGGACGTCACAGTCGATGGAAAGACCTTCGTAGCCGGAACAATGTACGGCGAGATCGTCCAGTACTACCTTGACCAGATGGGATGCCCCGTCATCGTCAAGGACGGTGTCGACGGATGGTTCAACCCCGAAGCAGCAAAGGCAGCTCTTGCTGAGGCCAAGAAGGAACTCGGCAATTCTGTCAACTGGCCGATCGTCATCGACGATGTCTACTACGGACCTTCCGCTTCACAGGTTGCTCAGGCCAATGCTTACAAGCAGGCAATCGAGAGCGTCCTCGGAGCTGAGAACGTAACAGTCAACCTCATCGAGGCTACCACATCTGCAGATTTCTATGCTTGCGGATACAGAGCTTCCAATGGAGAGGCTGGAAACTTCGACGTATTCTACGGCTCTGGTTGGGGCCCGGACTTCGGAGATCCCTGCACATACCTCGACACATTCAGAGGCAACGGTGCTGGTTACATGACAAAGGTCATCGGTCTTTTCTGATAACTTAAGTCAATTAACAAGTCAAAAGGGTGGGACTGCTGCAGCAATGTGGCAGTCCCATGCTTGTTGTATGACGCTTTTTGAATGAAGGTCCAAATTTCTAAATAAATATAGAATTATTGGGTCTTAATCCGAAAAGGGGACATTGAAGTAAAGAAACTATGGGAAAGTATATCTGGAAAAGAATCTTTTTCTCCATTCTTTCGCTCCTCGTCGTTGTCTGGGCGGTAATGCTTCTGGTCTATTCTCTGACCGACCGAAGCGTAATATTCCAGACCGATGATGTGTGGAACAAGAGAAGCAACAATGACCGTGTGCTCTACGAATATACCCAGTACCAGCGGTACGGATATCTGGAGTTCGTGAACTTCGGAACCTTCAGCAAGGCCAAATGGGTAGAGAAGTACGGAGACAACTTCGACACTGCTGACGAGTATCTTGACGACAAGAACGTCATCCAGCAGGTCGGGGATGCATACCTTCAGAATCAGACCGTCCAGGAGTTCATTCAGTACTACTCCGGCAAGGGTTACTCAATCGTGAGACTTGACCCGATCAGGTACTCCACAGGCGCCAAGCAGCTCAAACCGGGCGGAACCGGTTATCTTCTTGCCGTCAAGGAGAAGCTGATCATCCTCAGGCTTCTGGATTACGTGAAGGGTTTCTTCTCCATAGAGACCAAGAACGACGTCAAGGATCCGGAGCTCACCGACAGATACATCCGATTCGAGAAGGATCCGTACAGCAAGCTCTTTGCCATAGTGGGAAGCGGAACCACTCACAAGTATCTTCTTTATTTCGACTCCAAGTTCCCGTTCATCCATCAGAACTGGATCCACATGAACCTCGGTGTTTCATATACCAGATACCGCGGCCAGGAAATCTCGAGCGTCATCACGGATTCCCAGGGTGACCTCAAGGCAACGAGGCAGCAGTTCCCGGCTCAGATCGGAACCGATATCTGGGTGGAGACCGCAGCTGATTTCCATACCCTGACATACAATACCGGAGACCTCACCGATACCGAGAAGCAGCAGTTCCCGGACAAGTATACCAACGCCACATACAGGCGTGACGGTCTGTCCATGATCGGCACATCCTTTGTAATCGGAGTGATCGCCACGTTCTTCCAGTATCTCTTCGGACTTCCTCTAGGAATCCTGATGGCAAGGAAGAAGGATACCATCATCGACAAGATGGGTATGTGGTACATCATCTTCTTCATGAGTGTTCCTTCGCTTGCATACATCTTCATCTTCGCCGCAATCGGAACCTCATTGTTCGGACTTCCGTACAAGTTCGCAAACGCACAGGTCAAGATCCTGGCCTTCATCCTTCCTACGATTTCCCTATCCATTCCGGCAATAGGCGGACTCATGAAGTGGATGAGACGTTATATGATCGACCAGATGAACAGCGACTACGTCAAGTTCGCAAGAGCCGAAGGCCTCTCGGAGCGTGAGATCTATTCGACCCACATTTCCAAGAACGCCATGATTCCCATCGTCCATGGAATCCCCGGCAACATCCTCGGATGTCTGGTCGGAGCCATCATCACCGAGAGCGTCTATTCCGTTCCCGGTGTCGGAGGACTGCTGACGAAGGCAATTGCAGGTCACGACAACGGCGTCATCGTGGCATGTACGGTGTTCTATACCACACTGTCATTGGTATCCTTGATTCTCGGCGATGTCCTGATGGCCAAGTTTGACCCGAGAATTTCATTCGATACAAAGGGAGGTAGATAATAATGGCTGATAAGATCAATGCTGCTGCCGTCAATGAAGACGAATTATTTACCTTTGTGAGCAACGACGACCTGGAGTCGGAGAAGATCATTGCTCCGAGATACTCCTACTGGAAATCGGTTTTCCGCGTATTCTTCAGGAAAAAGACAAACTGGTTCGTTCTTGGACTGCTGGCTCTGCTTCTGCTGAGCTGCTTCCTTGTTCCGGTGTTCTGCAAATATGACCCGTACGAGAACGTCACCAACGCCTATATGTACAACAAGAGCCCTGTCGAGGCCATGAGACTTACCGGAGGATTCTCACTCAAGTGGTGCCTTGGTTCGGGACAGCTCGGAAACTCCATTTTCTACGGAATCTGGACCTCAGCCAGAACCTCATTGCTGCTTGCGATGATCTGTGCGGCAATCAACATGACCGTCGGAATCATACTCGGAGCAGTCTGGGGTTATTCCAAGGCAATGGATAGGGTGATGCTGGTCGTCTACAGCATCATTGCCAATGTTCCGTACATTCTCCTGATTTCCGTTCTGGTCTACATCATCGGATCGGGCTTCTGGAGCTTCGTCTTTGCCCTGACCATCACGGGATGGCTGGGAATCTCATACTTCTTCAGAACCCAGGTTCTGATCATCAGAGACCGTGAGTACTCATTGGCATCAAGATGTCTCGGAACGCCGATTCCCAGAATCATTTCCAAGAACATCCTGCCGTTCCTGACTTCTGTCATTGTCACACTGCTCGCTACAGAGCTGCCTTCCTACATTTCAATGGAAGTGTTCCTCTCCTTCATCGGAATCGGTCTTTCGGCTACGGTTCCTTCACTGGGAAGAATGATCCAGGAAGGACAGGTTGCATTCCGCACATACCCGTGGGCATTCTGGCCGCCGGTTGCGATTGCAGCCCTTTTGACAATCATCCTCTACGTCCTCGGTCAGAGTCTTGCTGATGCGACCGACCCAAGGACACACATGTGATAGGGAGGCACGGAAATGGATAACGAAAACAAGAAAGTGCTTCTTTCACTGCATGACGTGGATGTGAAGTTCAATGTAAGAGGAAGAATCCTCACTGCAATCAGGCATGTCTCTCTGGATATCTATGAGCATGAGAGTCTAGCCATAGTCGGTGAGTCCGGTTCCGGAAAATCGGTTCTGACAAAGACCTTTGCCGGCATGCTGGATTCCAACGGCTTCATCAGCAACGGAAGCATCATCTTCTCGGATGACTCGCTGTCCAAAACCCTCGTCAAGGTAGACGACAAGAGACAGAAGTTCCTGGACAAGATGGTGGCATTCCTCAACGAATCATCCGTCAACGAGCGCGGAGCCGCAGAATATGTGGCCATTGAGCAGAAGAAGACCGAGATCAAATACAAGCAGAGTCTGACTCCGGAAGAGGAGACCGATTTTGCGGCAAGAATCAAGGCCCTTGACGATGACATCGTCGACAGAACCAACTATGTTCTGACTCTGGACCGCCGCAACAGCCAGGATGCAGTCGAGATCGAGGACCTCAACAAGAAGATCAAGGACTGGAAAGATCAGATCAAGGCCATCAAGAATGAAATGAAGGCCCTGATTGCCAAGAGAAAGGCGGATTACAAGGCAAATACCGAGCTTCAGGCTGCCGATGCAAAGGTGATTGCAGATCTGAACGCTAAGCGTGAAGAGAAACTCAGAATCGAGGAGAAGCCGGGTAATCCGTTCGGACTTTCGGATGCAGTTATCGAGAGGAACAAGCTCATTGCCAATGAAATTCTCCTCTCCATCGGCCGCTATCCCAAGAAGGATCAGTACCTCTTCACGATCAGGCTCAAGAAGGCGCTGAAGCTTGCAATGTGCATCGGCGAGAATCTGAACAGCTCCAAAGTCAAGAACAGAATCTTCGAGGTCTGCACCTTCAGAGTCGCCTTCAGAAACTATGATGAGGCAACCAAGACTCTTGAGGGCTATGCCATCATCGACTGTGCCAAGGTCAAGTACACAAAGGACTGGCAGCAGATCAGAGGTTGCCGTATCGCTACGGTCTTCCAGGATCCGATGACCAGCCTGAACCCGGTTCTTACAATCGGAAAACAGATCTCAACCGTCATCATGAAGCACCAGAAGTGCTCGCTTGAAGAAGCCAAGGTCAGAACACTGGACATCATGAGCAAGGTCGGAATCTCAGAGCCGGAGAAGCGCTACGATGACTATCCGTTCATGTACTCAGGCGGAATGAGACAGAGAATCGTCATTGCCATCGCACTGTCCTGTCAGCCGAAGATCCTCATCTGCGACGAGCCCACGACTGCTCTGGACGTTACCATCCAGGCCCAGATCATCAGGCTCATCAAGGACCTGCAGCAGCAGCTCGGATACACGACCGTCTACATCACCCATGACCTGGGTGTCGTAGCCAATGTCGCAGACAGGGTTGCGGTTCTCTACGGCGGACAGATCGTCGAGCTCGGTACCGTCGAGGATATCTTCTATGAGCCCAGACATCCGTACACTTGGGCTCTTCTGAGTTCCCTGACACAGTTGGCCGAGAAGGGTGATGACCTGTTCAGTATTCCCGGAACGCCGCCCAGTCTCTACAACAAGATCGTCGGTGATGCTTTTGCTCCCAGAAATGCCTATGCAATGGCTATCGACAGGGTCAAGGAGCCGCCGATGTTCCAGATCAACGACCACCATTGGGCCAAGACATGGCTGCTTGATCCCAGAGCTCCTAAGGTTGAGCCTCCTAAGATCATCCAGAATCTCCATGAGAAAATGCTCAAGAGCTATGTAAATGTTGAAGGTTGAGGAGGACAGCATGGAAGAGAACAAGAGAGAAGTAGTGCTTTCCATTAAGAACCTTGACGTGGTATTCAACAATTCCAGAAAGCATAGTTTCAAGGCTGTCGACAATGTCAGCTTCGACATCTACAAGGGCGAGACATTCTCACTGGTAGGCGAGTCCGGTTCGGGCAAGACCACCATCGGAAGAGCCATCGTGAGGATCAATCCCTGCTCTGCGGGTGCCATCTACTACAAGGGCAAGAAGATTTCAGGCAAGATCAGCCGCAAGGATGACCGCGATGTTGTCCGTAAGATACAGATGATCTTCCAGGATCCTGCTGCATCGCTGAACGAGAGAGCTACGATCGACTACATCGTTTCCGAAGGACTTTACAACTTCCATCTGTACAAGGATGAGAAGGACCGCATCCAGAAGGTAGAGAACGTCATCCGTGAAGTAGGACTTCTGCCGGAGCATCTGACAAGATATCCGCATGAGTTCTCCGGAGGACAGCGCCAGCGTGTCGGTCTTGCAAGATCGATTGTCATGGAGCCCGAGTTCATCATTGCAGACGAGCCGATTTCAGCTCTGGACGTGTCCATCAGAGCCCAGGTCCTGAACCTTCTGAAGAAATTCCAGAAGGAGAGGGGACTGAGCTACCTGTTCATCGCCCATGATCTGAGCATCGTTCGCTTCATCTCGGACAGAATCGCCGTCATCCACAAGGGAAAGATCGTCGAGATCGCCGAGACCAACGAGCTGTTCGAGTATCCGCTCCATCCGTATACGAAGAGTCTGATGAGCGCAATTCCCGTTCCCGATCCGATGATCGAGAAGCAGAAGAAGCTCTTTATCTACGACCCCTCCCAGCATGACTACTCGGTAGACAAGCCGTCCATGGTGGATCTGGGCAACGGGCACTTCATCTACGGAAACCAGCGTGAGATCGACAAGTACAAAGAGATCAGATTCGGAAAGTGAAGATCAAGGTCAGTGAGAAACACATAGGTCTCAGGATCGCATTGACAGCGGTGGCATTCGTCATCGCTGTCGTTGCTTTCACTATCGGAGTCACAAGCATCGGCAAGAAGGAGCCGGGCTACCACAGCATAGAGGCCAAGACCGATGCGGAGGCTCTGACCTACAACAATGCAGTGCTTTACCGCTACTGGTTCGATGGAAAGAGCAACGAAATCAAGGGAAAGATCCGTGAGCTGACCGGCGTCTATACACCCGTTCTTGCAGCTGCCTACAAGCAGCTGGACCATCAGAATACCTATACCGGTCAGGTGAGCATCGGTACGATCAACAGGAACTTGGGACAAATCGTCTCCGTCAGTCCCGAACTCTATGCCATACTCAAGGACGCCTACGCAAAGACCCTTGAGAAGAAGGGCTACAATATGTTTGCAGGGGCCCTCTATGCCGAGTGGGAAAGCATCCAGATCCTGGACAATCCCGATGAGTTCGATCCTGTGAACAACGAGTATATCCAAAGTCGCCTCCACACCATCGCCGCAGTAGTTTCGGACCTGTCGAATTTCAATCTGGAATTCTTGGATGACACTACATGTAGCGTACGTTTCTCGACCTCCGATGCCTATAAAGTGTTCTGTGCCGAAAACGAAATTACAGCCTACGCATTGGATCTGAACCTTCTCAAGGATGCCTACATGCTCTCGATGATGGGAGAAAGCCTCATCAAGGAAGGCTACAGTCTGGGTCATCTATCAACAAAGGAAGGCCTTGCGCTGAATACCTCGCCCCGCGGAAGCCTGAGCTTCGATATGCACACCCAGGAGAGGGGAAACGATACCGTCTACGCCTCGGTCAATCTTGACGGGGTGTTCTCTGCCGCCACATTCACTGCATACGGCATGGGCAGCGACTACGGCTATGTCCTCGAGCATGAGGGTTCCAAGCTTTACCGCCATCTCTACTTCGATGTACGCAGTGCTGATTTTGCCGATATCCTGATGTCAGCCACAATCATCAGCCACGATACGGACATCGTTGGCAACACCTACCGAAGCATTATCCTCAATACTCTCAAGTCCGAGCAGGATGTGAAGAACTACGCCGCCACCCTGGAAAAGGAAGGCAAGCTTGTTTCTTACATCTTCCAAAGTACCCAAAACTGAATTTGAAATATAAATTTGTATTTACAGTTGGGTAAATATGGATTATATTTCAACTGTGACGGTATACAGTAAAGACGACTTATGCGAATGGGATGATAAGAAAAACCTGCTCAATATCAAAAAACATCACATAAGTTTTGAAGTAGCCTCAAAGGTATTCTATGACCCGTTTTTTCTTGAGATCGAAGATTGCGAACATTCTGAGAAAGAGGAGAGATTTCAAGGTTTCGGAAACATAGGAGGAATTACTGTCGTTTTCGTATTCTATACGGAACGGTGCTCTGATGGAAAAGAAAGGCACCGTCTAATATCTGCCAGAGGATTGGATAAGGAGGAACGAGAAGCCTATGAAGAATTCATCAAATCTTACACCGGAACAAATTGAAGAACTTAAGAATCTCGATTCTTATCAGGTTGATTACTCAGATATCCCGAAAAGAACGGATTTTTCGTCTGCTAAATTCAAGTATTATGAATTGAAGCCCAAGAAAGAGGTTGTGACAATGCGTCTTGATGCTGATCTTCTTGCAGTTCTGAGAGGACATGGCAGAGGGTATCAGACCTTGGTAAACGATGCGTTGAGAGCCGCATTTATGTAATTGATAATCGGAGGATGCCATGGGAAGAGTAATTACAATAGGAAGACAGTTCGGAAGCGGAGGCCATGAAGTAGGTCTGAGGCTTGCAAAGAGGTTGGGTTATCCGTTCTACGACAAGGAACTTCTGACACTGACTGCGGAGAACAGCCGCTTTGCCGAAAGCTATCTGGCAAAGATGGACGAGCAGAAACCCAGTTTCCTGAATCTGGGTTCCGCAGGAGTGATTTCCGGAGGTTCTTCGTCAGCCCAGAGCGCCATGAACCAGTTCTACCATCTTTCCCCCAATGACCAGATTTTCCTTGCAACATCCAAGGTCATGCACTCCCTTGCAGAGCAGGGGCCCTGCGTGATAGTCGGACGATGCGCCGACTACATCCTGCGCGATGTGGATCCGGTGAACTTCTTCATCTGTGCCGACATCAAGGACCGTGTCGCCAGAAAGCTTGCCCTCGAGGAGCACAGTACAATGACGGAGCAGGAGATGGAAAAGCTCATCCTGCAGACCGACAAGAAGCGCGGCAAGTTCTACGAGTACTACAGCCATTCTGTCTGGGGCTCGGCAACAAACTACCATCTCTGTATAAACACCAGCGTTGTAGGCGTAGACGGTGCGGTCGAAATCATCATGAAGTTCGTTGAGGAGTTCCGCAAGAAGAACATCATGCCAGATCTAAATTAAGGTCAGCAGTACAAAGTAATCCACGAAAAAGTAGAATTCTACCTTTTTGTGGATTTTTTATTGCTTGAATGAGCTTACTGTGCTAATATTTAAACGAAAAAAAAGTAGAATTCTACCTAAAAAAGGCTTTAAATGATTAAGAGAGACAAGTATCTTGCGCAACTGATCTCAAATAAAGAAAACGGGTTCCCTAAAGTAATCACGGGCATAAGAAGATGCGGAAAGTCCTTTCTGCTTAAGGAGATTTATCGTAGATATCTCATTGATTCAGGAACCGATCCGGATAATATTCTGACCGTTGAACTGGATATGGACACCGGTGTTCGCTATAGGAATCCGTTGACTCTGGGCAAATATGTCAGGGATTATTGCCGCGGAAAAGGGAAATGCTTTGTCTTCATTGATGAAATCCAGCTGGTTAATTCAATAATAAATCCTGAATATACCAATGGGAGAATTGTTCTCGCAAAGCCCGGGGATGAAAATGCCATATCCTTTGTGGAGGTTGTGCTCGGCCTTTCCCACGAGAAAAACATCGATCTGTATGTTACCGGCAGCAATTCAAGGATGCTTTCGTCTGATATCGTCACCGAATTCAGGGATAAGGCAACGATAATAAACATCGGACCGTTATCCTTTGAGGAGTATTACCTGCATGTCGGCGGTTCAAAGACAGAGGCGTTCTCCGATTATCTGCGTTATGGAGGGATGCCTTTGGCTGTATTGAAGGAAAAAAACGATAGAAAAAAATATCTGAAGAACCTTTTCAATACTACATATATCGCCGATATCCTCGAGCATAACAGGATAAAGAAAAGCGAAGCCCTGGATGAGCTATATAACATCATAAGCGCCTGTACGGGAGAATTGATAAACTCCCAGAAACTTGCAGACACATACAACAGCGTCTCTCGACTGAACATAGACAAAGATACGGTCACACGGTACATCGGGTACTTTATCGATGCGTTCATTATCCGTGAAGCCAGACGTTATGATGTCAAAGGGAAGCGGGAAATCGGTGCACAGAGGAAGTACTACTTCGCAGATACAGGCTTGAGAAACGCCAGACTTGATTTCAGCTTTACGGATGAAGGCCATTTGCTTGAGACTGCAGTTTTCAATGAGCTGGTCTACAACGGCTATAGTGTAAGTGTCGGGACCTATGACAAGGTGGAAAAGGACAGTCTGGGTAAGAGCATAAAGAAAAACTATGAGATAGATTTTCTTGCCAGAAGAGGCAACAGGGTATTTTACATCCAGACTTCCAGTGATATCTCAAAAGAAGATACAAGGAATAGGGAACTGAAACCGTTCATAGCCTTGAATGATCAGATACAGAAAGTGCTGGTTGTAAACAAACCGATTGATGAAGCCTTGGATGAAAACGGATTCATAATCATCGGAATAACGGATTTCCTGTTGAGGTTCATAAAGTAATGGAAAGACTGGACAAGATAATCAGCGAGGCAGGCCTGTGCTCACGTCGGGACTGCGAGAGGCTTGCAAGACGTGGCCTAATAACAGTCAATGGCCTGATAGTAAAGAATTCGGCTGAAAAAGTCGCTGATGATGCAATAATAGAACTCGATGGAGAACCTGTAGCAAGACGTAGGGAAGTGGTTTGCATCATGAACAAGCCCTCTGGATTCGTCACCTCCACGGACGATGACCGCAACCCCACGGTCATGGAACTGCTGCCTGATGAAATGCTGCGGCAGAAGGTGGTTCCCGCAGGTCGTTTGGACAAGGACACCGAGGGGCTGCTGGTTTTCACCAATAACGGAGAGCTTCTGCACAAGCTGATTTCGCCAAAATACGAAATAAAGAAAGTCTACTACGTCGAGCACGAAGGCGATGTCACCGACTCAGCTATCCAAAAAGCAAAAGAGGGGGTTCTGCTCAAGGACGGAACAGTCTGCAAGAGCGCAGTGATCGAAAGGCTTGAAGAGGGCAAGAGCACCATCTGCATCCGAGAAGGCATGTACCACCAGGTCAAGCGCATGTATGCCGCCCTGGGCCTTCATGTGAATTACCTCAAGCGCATCCGGATCGGCAACCTTCCTCTCTCCGACCTCAAACCCTCCGAGGTGCGTGAACTCTCAGAGGAAGAAATCAACCTTCTGTTTGCTGATCCTGCATAGAGTGATAATTGTACTTGTAGTTTTCGAGATTATAGCCTCTGATTGTTGAATATTTCTCGGAATCCGGTTTTGCAGGATTATCTACTGGAATAACGGAATCTTGTAGAATAGCTTCTAAATGCTGATATTCACTGTATTTTCCTATCGATGTCAGTACCAATGCGTTTCTGAAGAACTATGCATTGTTGCTTAGAATTTCAGTATTCAATTTCAGACCTTTATCTTTCATGAAGAAAAACAGGAATGTTGCTACAGCTCTGGTGTTGCCTTCTCGGAATGGATGAATTTGCCAGATTGACGAAACAATTCTGGTGATTTTCTCTATTTTCTTCTTCTCTGAGATGTAATCCCAATTGTACTTCTGTATTTCTGAATCAACCGAAGACAACTGCTTATCAATATCCTCGAATTTGGAATACTCAACGGATAATCCTGCCAGTATCTGTTCGTGCTTGTAAATATTGATTGTGCGTTTTTCTCCTGCCCATTCATAGACGTTCGAGAACAGTGCCTTATGGATTTCAAAAATGCTGCGGGCAGAAGCTACATCAATGCTTTCCTTATAAAGTTTAACAAGGGCAAGTTGAACCATTGTTGATTCAAATTCGTCCAACTTGCCTTGATCCCTGATGTCTGCGAGGTTTTTCAGTATTGTAGTTCCTTCGTAAACATATGGATCCGCCATCAGATATTCCTTCTAATTGCAAACAATGCAGTCTCATAATCAATATCACCATTTGCATACAGATGCAGGATTCTTTGGTTTGCCGCAGAGACTGTTCCGTGCCCATCTGTTGCATCTATTGATGAAGCGAATCTTTCGGCTTCGGTCAGGTCGTCTTTGTTCGTGATTTCAACACTGAAGGGAAGCCCTTCCCGCATGATTACCTGATTCAAAAAGAGTGAGATAGCATAAGAAGTATTTATCCCCAGCCTATCAAAGATTCTCTCCGCAGCCATCTTTGTTTCCGGGTTGATCCTGATATGAATTAAATCTGTCTTTGCCATTTAACACCCCTATTGTATTACTTTTGATACACAGTATAAGATCCAAGTCAGGAAATCGCAAGATACAGGCAGATTTTCAATTTACAGGCAGATTTTTGTTTGTGAAACGCAAGAGGCCGGCCAATTCTGACCGGTCTCCGCATTTGGAGCCAAGCGGAATCGAACCGCCGTTTGCGCCATGCGAAAGCGCCGTTCTACCACTGTACCATGGCCCCGTGTAACGGTATTATATTGATTTGAAAGGACCCTTGCAATGGATGAACTTTGCCGCAAAGCCATAGCTGTTCTCGAAGCCTCTGATGCCCGTTTCTTCATCGATATGACGGAAGCCCTGAAAACCGGAAGGGCAGTTGCCGTCATAGCTGAAGAAGACGGGGTTCTGATTCATGTGACTTCCTGTATCTGGTACATGATGGCTAAGACGGAGAAGAGGGCAATCTCCCTTGCAGAATACGTTGCAGCACACAAGACCGGATCGGAGCAGCTTGTCTGTCATGATGATGTGGCTCTTTCAGAGTGTGCTGCCATAGTAGGACAGAAGGTCCTGCCCATTCCCGTGATGCTCTTCGGCTATTTCTCCGATGCTCTATTTGATGTTCCGGGCCGGTTCTCTCTGGTTCCGTCTTCCGAGAAGGATATGTTCGACGGCTATGTTGATGGTGTTTTGGTCGGGCGTATCGGAATCAGGGAAGAGGGAACGGTAGGGCACCTTGAGGTGTTTCCTGAGCACAGGAAGAAGGGCTATGGGACATTGTTCATCAAGGCCATCAGCAACATGCTCATAAAAAAAGGCAGGATTCCCTCCTGCCATATTCTGGAAAACAACGTTCCGTCGATCGCCATCCATCGGAATCTGGGTTACTGGACCGATGAAGAGCGACGCATCTTCTGGATGGGCTGATTTGATGCATTTTAACAGAAAAAAGACTCGTATTTGATGCATTTTTTATTGAAAAATACCCGTATTTGATGCAAAAAAGGTCTCGTTACCACATTATATGGCAATGTTTCTTTAAACTCAGTTTCGAGGCATGCCTCCCTGGGGAGGAGTTCCGCCCATTCCGCCGGGGTTGAATTGACCGTCAGGAGGAGTCATTCCATTGGGCATTCCACCCGGGAAGGTCTCGAATTCACCGTTGTCGATGCTGCCCTGGATGAGGGCTTCGAGTTCTGCAGTATCGATCTTGTTGCCCATCAGATACAGCATGAGCTGGATTGCATCCTCGGAGCTAAGGTCTTCGGGAAGTGTGATGCCTTCCGGAAGCTCTACATCGGCAGCCTGGGCAAGGAAGGCTGAGAACATGGAGTTGGGGTTGAACCCTCTGTCCTGTCTTTCTCCGTTGAAGGTTTCGTTGGGTCTCTGACCGCCGAAGTTGCCCTGGGGCATCTGTCCGTTCATTTCCCCGAAGTTTCCGTTTCCGCCTATATTCATTCCGATGTAGCCTTCGGAGACTGCGTGCTGTGTCATGGTGAAGCTTGCAATCTCCTCGCGGGTCCTGAATGTCTGGCCGTATCCGACAAAGCTGTCTTCCGGCTGGTACTCGAAGGCTCCGATTGCGAGGGTGTAGGTTTCACCTTCCCGGAAGTCGGGAGATCCGAAGACTATGGAAGTAAGGCTCTCCACTTCGTAGGGGACAATGAAGCCGATGACAACGTTGCCCTCCGAATCAAGGATGGCAATCTGGTCACCCGCATAGAATGTGCGCTCGCCGTAGCCGATGGAATAGCCGGTGGTATTACTGCTGTTTGGCATGTTGTTGCCGTTGCCTGCGCCGATGAAGTATCCGTTGGTGTACGTGAACTTAGTATCATTGTCGCAGTCGAAGGCCTGCTCTCTGGAAGTGGACATCGTGATGACAGTGCCTCCGTTGATTTCAATGGTCCCATTGGAATCGATTGAATCATTTTCCGTTGCAGTTGAATAAATCAGGCCACCGTTTATGATTACGGCATTGCCGGCATTGAGGGAATCGTCCGTGGTGTAGAGGTAGATTGTTCCGCCGTTGATCTGAAGGATGTTCTTTGCCTCGATGCCCTCCGGACTGAGTGATTCGTCGTCTGAGATTTCGTAGGGTGTGCCGGTTGTGGTGATGTAGATGAAGCCGTCGTTGATGGTGACATTGGGGATCGGGTCGTCCTCTGTTGCCTCGGTGGTTGCATCCTCGGACTGCTTCCAGCCTGCGGTGATGGCCTTGCCGACGGATGTGATGTAGGTTTCTCCGCCGTTGATTTCGATGTAGCCCAGGCCTGCCCCGGCGCCCTCGACTCCGTTGACCTTGATGCCCTTGGATTCGGTGGCATGTACGTTGCCTTCAGCCAGGATGTCGAGTGTTCCGCCGTTCATCACGAAGAAGAGGTCGGCGCTTATCATGTTGCCCTCGGCATTCTCGTCTCCGTGGATGTAGAGGTAGCCTCCGTTGACGGTTACTCCGCCGTCGGCCTTGATGCCGTGCTTCTTGTAGACATCGATCTCTATCAGAGAATCCTCATCTCCGTTGAAGATGATGCTGCCGGATGAGGTGATTACGCCTTTCTTTGTGTTGTCCGAGGAATCCGAGATAAGGTTGTAGGATCTCTCGGGAGCATAGAAGGTGGCTGTGGTTGTGCTCTTTAGCTGGATTGCGGGGAGTGTTCCTGCCTGAATCGTGACGTTGTCCAGAACCAGGGTGTAGTCAGCGTTGTCGCTTTTGACTATCAGTGTACCGTTGAGGGTCCCGGTGAGCATTATTTCAATGGAAGAGGTGCCTTCGTAGGTTACCTCGAGGTTCCCGTCCTTGTTGAAGGAGGCGGAGACCAGATCGGAGGAGCTTGTTCCTTTGCCCAGATCTACGATGGGGCCCGAAAAGGTATTTGTTGTGCTGGTTTCTGAGCCGACCGATGCGACTTCTGAAATCGACTGGGCGAATGCCGCCGCGCAGAGCAGCAGTGCCAATGTTGTAAATGAAATGATCCGTTTGAATGTCTTCATGGCTTTAGGATAACAACGTGTGGTTTTTCCGCAATGGGGGTCTGGGCAAACTACATAATTCTTCAAAATGATGCTATACTCGGAATGAACCGAATTTCGTGATAAGGAGACTCCTGAAATGAGTACACATATTGCAGCAGAAGCAGGGCAGATCGCTCCGCGCGTCCTTCTTCCCGGAGACCCGCTGAGGGCCAAATTCATAGCCGAGAACTTTCTGGAGAACGTTCAATGCTACAGCAGCGTGAGGAACATGCTGGGCTTCACCGGAACCTACAAGGGCAAGGAAGTCAGCGTCCAGGGCACCGGCATGGGAACTCCGTCGCAGGGAATCTATGTCAACGAGCTGATTCAGTTCTATGGGGCAAAACGCCTGATCAGAGTCGGCACCTGCGGCTCTATCGATCCGACATTGCGCCTGAGGGATATGGTGATAGTACAGGCTGCCGCCACTGACAGCGGCATGAATCACAACCGCTTCGGCATTCACGGAATCCTGTATCCGCCGGTAGCGGATTTCAGGTTGTTGAGGGAAGCCGTCGATGCCTCCGAGCGGCTCGGATACCCTGCACGCGTATGCACCACCTTTTCTTCCGATCAGTTCTATGACGAGAACGGGGAAGAGAAGGACAAGTTGCTTCTGAAGTACGGGGTTTCCTGCGTAGAGATGGAGTGCTCCGAGCTCTTTACCCTCGGAGCCCGCTTCGGCGTGCAGGCCCTGGGCATTCTCACGGTAAGCGACATGATATTCGAGAAAGAGTACTGCAGCGCAAAGGAGCGCGAGCAGTCCTTCACCAGAATGATGGAAGTTGCATTGGAGACAATATGACGGAAGAAAAGACTTCTGTGTGGGTTGTGGGCGCCTCGAATGTCGACATAATCGCATGCAGCAACAATCCTGTCTTAGCCGCGGATTCCAACATAGGAACCGTTGAGAAGGCTTCCGGCGGGGTGGGCCGCAACATAGCCGCAGCGATGAAAGCCCTCGGCTTCGATGTCTCCCTGATTACCGCAATTGCCGATGACGAGGACGGCAGATTTCTCTCCGCTTCACTTGAGGAAAAGGGGATAAGGCTCTATAGCAGACCTTATCCCGCACCCGAGAACCGCACCGGAGTCTATTGCTGCATCATGGACGGGGACGGAAGTCTCGTCTGTGCCGTCAACGACATGAGAATCAACGAGAATCTGGGTCCGCAGCTGATTGAGGAATACAAAGATAGCCTGATCAGTGCCGACTATGTCGTTTTCGATACAAATCTGCCCCAGAAGACCATAGATGCCCTCTGCACTCTGGATGTGCGCCTTGTTGCAGACTGCGTTTCCACCACCAAGGCACCCAAGCTGACCGAGGTTCTGGAACATCTCTACCTGCTCAAGGCCAACTTCAACGAAGCCTGTGCACTGGCACAGGTCGAAGGTGCCGAGCCCGATTCGGAAGGGCTTGAAACCGTGATGGGAGCTCTTGTTTCCAAGGGCCTCAGAAGAGCGATAATCTCCCTCGGCAAGGAAGGGGCCTTCTGCTACGAGGTCTCCGGAACCGGCACCAGGGGAGTTGATGCAAAGGTATTCCCGAATCTGAACGTGGTTTCCAAAAACGGGTGCGGGGATGTGCTTCTGGCATCATTTCTCAGGGCAATGTCCGAAGGCTATCCGATGGAGGATGCCCTCTGGTACGGCCAGGCTGCATCGGGAATCAATTCCGAGAGCGTGGAGGCCGTAAGCCCTGAGCTGAATTTCGAAAATGTTAGGAAAAAAGTAGAGGAGTACTATGAACAGATATCTTGACCTTTCACCTGAAGTCAAAGAGGCTCTGGAGAACAATAAGCCCGTCGTTGCTCTTGAAAGCACCATCATAAGTCACGGAATGCCCTATCCCAAGAACGTGCAGACCGCTGTGGCAGTGGAGAACAAGATCCGCGAGAACGGAGCAGTTCCCGCCACAATCGCAATAATCAAGGGCCGCCTGAAGGTGGGTCTTACTCCCGATGAGCTCGAATACTTCGGAAAGAAGGGCCTTGCCATCACCAAGACCAGCCGCAGGGATATCCCCATGATCGTCGCAAAAGGCGAGGACGGAGCCACTACCGTGGCAGCCACCATGATCATTGCAGCCATGGCCGGAATCCAGGTCTTTGCCACCGGAGGAATCGGCGGGGTGCACAGGGGCGCAGAGACCACTATGGACATCTCCGCAGACCTCGATGAGTTCACCAAGACACCGGTTCTGGTTGTCTGCGCAGGTGCCAAGGCTATCCTGGACCTGAACCTCACCATGGAATATCTGGAAACCAAGGGTGTTCCCGTCTTCTGCTATCAGACTGACGAGCTTCCTGCTTTCTATACCAGAAAGAGCGGAATCAAAGCCCCGTTCAGGGCCGACAGCCCGGAGGAACTTGCACGTATCTGGAGCACCAAGAGGGAGCTGGGCATTCAGGGCGGTTTCATCGTAGCAAACCCGATTCCGGAAGCGTACAGCATGGATCCCAAGCGCATCAATGCAGCCATCGACGAGGCAATCTCGGAGATGAACAAGCTGGGAATCCACGGAAAGGAAACTACTCCTTATCTGTTGGACAAGGTTCAGAAACTCACCGGAGGCGACAGCCTTGAGTCGAACATAAAGCTGGTGCTGAACAACGCCGCTCTTGCAGCAAAGATCGCAAAGGGTATCAGGTAAGCATGGCAAAGCAGTGTCCCAAGGCCGGTGCGTGCGGCGGATGTGCCCTCAACGGAGTCAAATACTCCAAGCAGCTTGAGAGAAAGCAGGACTATGTGGAAAGCCTGCTCTTGCCGTTCGGCCCCGTTGCACCGATTCTGGGCATGGAGAATCCGTTCTTCTACCGCAACAAGGTCCAGTCGGTCTTCGGACTCAACTCCCGGGGTGAGGTCGTCAGCGGAATCTACCGTGAAGGGACACACAAGCTAATTCCCGTGCGCGATTGCATGATCGAGGACAGGGAGGCCGATGCAGTTCTGATGACCATCCGCGAGCTGGTACGCAGCTTCTCCATCCCGCCGTATGACGAGGATTCGGGGTTCGGCGCAATCCGCCATGTCCTTATCAGGCGTGCGGTCGCAACCGACCAGACCCTGGTAGTGCTTGTCTCGGGCAGTCCGACATTCAAGCCCAAGGACGCCTTCATCCGCACTCTGGTTCAGAAACATCCTTCCGTGAAGACGGTACTGCTTCATGTGAACAACCAGAAGACGTCCATGGTTCTTACAGACGGACCATGCAAGATTCTGTATGGTGAAGGATGGATAGAGGACGAGCTCTGCAATCTGCGGTTCCGCATCTCTGCCAGAAGCTTCTATCAGGTCAATGCCTATCAGGCCGCACGGCTTTACACCATCGCCATGAGGATGGCCCGATTCAAGGGCAATGAATCCGTCATAGATGCATACTGCGGAACCGGAACCATAGGCCTGATTGCCGCATCGTGGGGTGCCGGCAAGGTTAAGGGGATTGAGCTGAATCCGGATGCCGTCGAGGATGCAAAGGCAAATGCAGAGATCAACGGTCTGCACGATGTGGAATTCATCTGCGGAGATGCCAGCGTGGAGCTCAAGCGCATGGCCAGAGAAAACGAACATGCGGACATCGTGTTTCTGGACCCTCCCAGAAGCGGAAGCGATGAGCGTTTTCTGGCCTCTGTCATCAAACTGGCTCCTTCAACGGTTATCTACATTTCCTGTAATCCCGAGACCCTTGCAAGGGACCTGCGCTACCTTACCAGGATGGGACCTTACCGCATGGTAGGCGCACAGCCCGTGGACCTCTTCCCGCAGACGAGCCACACCGAAACGGTCTGTCTGATGTCAAGAGACTGAAATTTGTAAGTTGATATACTATAATAAAATAATTACTTCATTCTTCATTAGAGCAAGGAAGAAAAATCTCTCAAAATGTGTATGTGAATAAAAGTCCAAGTATGAAAAACGCCCTTCGCGAGATAAAAATATGTTGTCAGGTTGCCTTCAAGGGTACGTTGGGATAAGAAAATGATGTATCGTCACTTTGGATAAAAATCAACGAGCCTGCGTAGCTATATTGTGAATCAATAATAAGTGTGGTAGATTAAATCAAAAGGCATTTATGATGGTTGACTGCACTCTGTATATAGGCGACAATCCTCTAAGCAACGAGGTTAATAAGCAGAATGCGGAATTTGCGCAACTGACAACTGCTGAGGCTACATATAGAAGCGATGGAGATATTGAAAAGTTAATTGCAGCATACGAGGACGTGTTTATAACAAATAAAAGCACCATTGTAACGCAATCGAGATGGTTCAATTTTGTCGATTTATATCTCAAATCCGGACAGAATGATAAAGCTTGGGCGTGGCTGAATCAGCTTGCAGTCCAACACCCGGATTACATGAGTAAATTGAGGATAAACGATATAAAATTCTGAAAAAGGAAGGCAAGCACCTCGCTGATGCTATGCTGTGTTTGATGGCTTCTATTGGTTTCAGTGAAGGTAATGCAGGTCATGAGGCATATTACCAGGCATATGGAAGGGAAAAATTCCGAAAAAATGCTTTGCCACTGATAAAAAAGCTGAAATGGAGTGAGGAAGATTTGAACGCTCTTGATATATTGCTTTCTTCATCAATTGGAAAGGCGAGGTTTAATTACGATACGCTAAGGAAGAACTATAAGAACTTTCTCAATAGCAAATCGGAAGTGTGAAAGGACCTGTTCTTCACATTGCCGATTTCTATTGTTTTCCAAGTTTGTTTCACCGTAAGCAATTAACAACAGACTGGATGCAATCGTGATGGGGGGTTATTCCCAAATCAAGAAGTTTCTCAATTTTCTGATACTTGTTCTCCGGAGGATTCATCAGCACGGAAAACAGATTCAGGTTTTATGTGGTCTTCGAACAGTTCCGGTGTGCGCTTAGTGTATGGCTTTCCTAACCCTTCGAAGCAGAATAATGCATGCGTCTTATCCCTGGTAATCCCGATGCACATCTGGTTCATGGATATGCCTCTGTATTCAAGACCGTTGTCTTTCGTTTTAATGTCCGGGGTCCGCATCTTCAGGAATGTCTCGTCAAGCCAGACGGTCCCATCAAGGACAATTCCGTCTTAGATGCCGTCGACCAGCACGAAGGTCTTGTCTATCCAATATTTTGCTGTATTGTCAGAGTTTCTGTTAATCTTTGAGGTGAGACTGAAACTCCCGAATCCCATGATATCCAGCAGGAATCCTATCCACTCCGAAACAGAGATTTATGGTTGTCGAAGATTGTGTTCGTGGTTACACCGAAGGTCCTGCCACAGTCATTGCATTTGTATCGCAAGGTTCCATTACGATGGAATCAGTACTTGTGTATCCGGTCTGAACCACAGTGGTGGCATGTATAGAGTTCATATGAATTGAGGAGCTCAACCTCTCCCGTATCACAGGCACTCGGGTGGCGATGTGAATAGTCACGTTCGGTGCAACCGTCTATGAACGCCTGCAACGGTGTGGCAGATTCGGAGTTATATTTTTTCACTTTTTGAAAAAATAAGAACTCTGCTGCAGTACTGATAATCTGGCGAATAAATTGAAGATTAGGTAAACGCTCTTTATATCATATTCTCCTGAGATGAAAGAATGAAGTAGAAAAATCGAATCTGAAAATTGCGGTGAAATGGAAAGGAGGTTGAATGAACAAACCATATTTCAGGTTCTTGTTCCCGGTGCTATGCATTGTATGCTTCGCTTTGGGACTTAGTTCCTGTGCTACAGCAAAGGAGGATGAAATGACAGATATAATTCCCGTTGCGGTAAACGGCAATTATGAAGGAGAAACAACTGCAGTTTATGAAAAACGGTTGTGTACAGCAGAGAACAGCGAAAGACTCAGGAAGGAATCGCAGGAGAGGGCCAGAGAGCTGTACGGTAATTCGACTGACCCCAGGGATCAGATAAAACTCAAGCTTTTCAACTGGTGGGGAGATTGGGTTCCTGATTATGAGGGCTGGTGCAAGATTGCCGATACTCTCTATGCTCCTGGTTCCACAATAGTGGCAATAGGCGGGGAGCCTCAGATATATGAGAATTACCGGCGCAGTATGAGGTATCAGAGAGACAAGATGAATATGCAGATGGGGCCTATCCTGAACATCACTGTGGATGGAAACGTGGCCGCTCTTGTCTACTATATGTATCTGACTCCCAAAGGTTCGAATGAGACGAGAACTACATTGATCACGGAGTACAACACTTTTGAGTATGTAGACGGTGAATTGATGGTTACAGATCTTCATCTCTATTCCGGAAGCTGACAAGCGGGAGGCTACAATGAAAGATGTAATGAAAAAAAACATAATCGGAATACTGGCATTGATAATACTTGCTCTGTTTTCAAGCTGTGCTACGAAAGCAGAGCCCGAGTCGCTTCCTGAGGCTCTGCCACTTGAGATGATTTCACTTAAGGAATACGGGCTGGACTATGCAATGGGCAAGACAGAGGTCACCTATGCCCAATGGCACAGCGTGTATTTCTGGGCTGTCGAGAACGGATATGAGTTCAGTTCAACAGGTAGGGAAGGGCATGACGGGGTTCCCGGCAGTCTGCCTTCGTATGGTATGAATGAACCGGTGACGGAGGTTAGCTGGAGAGATGCCATAGTTTGGTGCAATGCTCTCTCAGAGAAAGAAGGGCTGACTCCGGTTTACTATGAAGACGCCCTTTATGCAGTTCCGCTCAGGAAATCCACCTCAGATGAGTCTGTGACGATAAACGTACCCGGAACCCAAGACTGCCCTTACATTTATTCTCCGAAGCCCGGAAATCTCGATATGTCTGCCTGCACATCAATCGGTTACAGATTGCCTACCTCGCTTGAGTGGGAGACTGCCGCAATGGCCGACGACACATTCGTATTTGCAGGAAGCAATGTCCTCGAGGAGGTCGGCTGGGCAAGAGAGAACTCGGGGGATGCTAGCCATGAAGCCGCAACATTGAAACCCAACGGATGGGGTTTCTATGATATGAGCGGCAATGTCTGGGAGTGGGTCTGGGATCTGTATTCTCCTACATCCCGAATCAGGCTCAGAAGAGGAGGCGGATGGCACGGTGATGCCAACGGCTGCAGTGTCTCCGGCAAAAAGAGCCTTGGCGCCTATGAGCCGTATTTCATCAATTACAGAGGCGGTTTCAGGCTTTGCATGTCTTTGCAGAAGAATTCCGAATCCACAGGAGAGAGTTATTAATGAAAAGAGGCTTGCTGTTTACAATTATTTCAATCCTGGTTGTGTTGCTGGCAAGCTGCGCAACTGCTTATAAGAAGAAAACTACGACTGTGCAAATAGTTTATGATTCAAAAGCGGACTATGCTGCACAGGTTGAATTCGCCATTGGTGATATCCTAGAAGCCTGTGCCGGGAACAATGTGGGAGTCGTGAGCGACAATGCCGAATATGCCATTATATTCAAAGGAATAAATCGGGAACTAGGAGAACAGGCATACAGTATTGATGTATCTGACAGAACTATAAACATCTCAGGCGGCGATGCTGTCGGCCTCATGTATGGAGGCTTGGATATTTCCGAACAGATTGCTGTCATAAGAGGCATGGATGGAATAAAAAGCCTGTCTGTATCTCCGTATATTAAGGAACGGGGTTTTAAATATCATATTCCGCTTGATGTCAGGTGTCCCTGTCAGCCCAGTATCGGTGATTCCGGGGTTAAGAATATCGTGAATGTATGGGATATGGATTTCTGGCATGAGCTCCTTGATTCAATGGCTCGCGGAAGGTTCAATGTTCTTTCACTTGCAAATAATGATCCGTTTGCCTCCATGGTCAAGGTTGATAAGTATCCTGACATAGCTCTTGATGATGTCTGGGCTCCTACAATCCCGTATGATAACTCATATAAAGGCAGTCTTGAGGATGCTGTTAGAGAAGAGCATTGGCAGGAAGGCAACTACAAAGTCATTAAAAAGATGACTATTGATGAGAAGATTGCCTTCTGGCAGTCTGTCATGGAATACGGAGAAAAGAGAGGGGTTTCCTTTTATTTAGGGCTGGGGCATTTCTATCTGTTTGCCGAACATGGAAAGTACGGGATAACAGGAGATGTCAATAATGCTGTAACCCAGGACTACTACAGGGAGAGTGTCAAGGCTCTTATAAAAACATATCCTCTTCTCAAAGGCATCGAGATTGGGGATGGAGAGAACATGGGGTGGAGCAATACAGATGATGCGGCTCTTGTCAGATGGCAATGGCTGCATGATGCTTATGTTCCTGCAATAAATGAAGCGCTTGCAGAGACTCCTGAGCGGGAATTCTCACTAACCGGAAGGGAAAATGCTTATCCTGAATTGTTTATCGATCTGAATTGCACTCTCCTGAAATCAGGTAACTATACAAGTGTTCATATGTATGCCACAAGCAAGCCTGATGCCTCAATCTCTGTGATTGAGAGTCTCAAAGAAAACGAAGAGGCTGTAAAACTCATTTTCAGAAACGAGGATTGCTTTGATATGAGATGGGGCGACTACGATTTCATGAGGGAATTCGTAGACAATATGCCTACCGGAAGAATGTTAGGTTATACGACAGGTTCTGCTGGCTATTGCTATGAGCGTGATTATTCCAGTACAGATCCGGAATTCCAGGGACAGCTTTATTTTGACAAGCATTGGGTCAACTATATGCTTTTGGGGCATCTGACATACAATAAAGATCTTGATTATGAGTATTTTGCTGGTCTTTTCAAGGCTCATTTAGAGAATATGGCGGATTCAGACCTGCTTTGGGAGACTACCTGCACGGCAGGCAAAATAATACCTCTTGTCCAGAAACAGTATTTCAGCGGAAACAGTGACTATACATGGTTTGTTGCTGCATCATGGAGTCATCCGCTGGTAAATGGATATATAGGTGTCAAACGGTTTATGAGAAGCACAAATGTATATCCAGGCGGAGGGTGTATCTCCATAGAGGATTATTGTCTGAAAACAGTTGCAGGGGAAGAAATAGACAAAGATCTTGAAACTCCTTTGGATACTGCCGCCAAGCTCAGGGAATATGGAGAATCTGTTCTGAAGAATGTGGCACAGATTAGAAAAGAGGTGAAGAAGAGGAAGAATGCTTCAGAGGGAGAAAGAGACTTCTGGGCGTTGCTGGATGATGACGAGGCTATGGCTTATCTTGCGCTTTTCTATGCCGAGAAGTTCTTGGGTTCTGTTGATTTGAGAATGTATAACGAAACAAAAGATGCCTCATATCAGGATTCATCAATCAGGCATCTTTCTGAATCTTATGAGCATTGGACGAAGCACGCTGCTATTATCAGTGCAAACTATGTTCCGCAGCACCTCGCGAGACTCGGTGATTTCAACATCAACGAAATAACCGAAGAAGTATTTGCTGATATTGAATTTGCAAAAACATGGAAACCCAGGGAATTACCAAGAAGCTATAATCCGCCAACAAGGGGCAATTATTTTTCAGGAAAGTAGATTAGACAAATAAACTATAGAACAGGCAAATAAAACTTAGATTTGATGTTTTTAATGCTGAAGAATGAAGGTAAAGGCATATACAAGGCTATGTCTTCGGCATTGTTTGCGCAAATAGATTTTATTGGAGGAAGAAAATGAAAAAAAAAGTAGGTTTAACGGCAATACTGGCTGTATTTGCAGTATTGGCTCTTTCCCTCGTCAGCTGTACTACATCATCTGTCAGCACGGTTGATTATCTGCCTGCAACAACAGTCCAGATAGAATGGGATAGGGGCGCCGACTATGCAGTCAAGCTCGAGTTCGCAGCAGGCGACATAAGGACCGCAGTTGAAAAGTGTGGCTCAAAGGTCGTTGAAAGCGGTGCAGAGTGGACTGTCAGGCTCGGCGGAATTGATGAGAGCCTAGGAGAGCAGGCCTACAGGCTCACCGTTGAAGGAACTGTAATCACAATCATAGGCGGAGACTCCGACGGCCTGATGTACGGCGGACTTGATCTGTCCGAGCAGATTGTCATAAAGAACGGAATCCAGGGTGTCGAGGGCGCCGCTGTGACTCCATACATTAAAGAGAGAGGATTCAAGTATCACATCCCGCTTGATCTCCGCTGCCCGTGCTATCCGAGCATAGGAACATCCGGAATCAAGAATATTGCAAACGTGTGGGATATGGATTTCTGGAAGGAATTCATTGATACGATGATCCGTGAGCGTTTCAACGCCTTGTTCCTGACCAACATCAACCCGTTTGCAACCCTCGTTAAGGTCGAAGATTATCCTGATTGTGCCATAGACGATGTCTGGGCTCCGGCAATCCCGTACGACGATTCATACAAGGGAAGCCTTGAGGACGCCGTGCGTGATGAGCACTGGCTCGAGGAGAATCATGTTGTTGTCAAGAAGATGTCAATCGATGAGAAGATCGCTTTCTGGCAGAACCTCATGGAGTATGGAAACGAAAGAGGAATCAAGTTCTATTTCAGAATCAATCACATCCATGTATTTGCCGAGCATGGAGCATACGGAATCACGGATGAGATTGACAATCCTGTCACAAAGGATTACTACACCAAGGCTGCAACTGCTCTGCTCCAGACCTATCCTCTGCTGAAGGGTCTTGATATCAATGACGGCGAGAACATGGGTTGGGACAACAGCGAGGAAGGCGACCGCAAGAGATGGCAGTGGCTGCATGATGTTTATGTTCCTGCAATCAATGCTGCACTTGAAGCTGATCCGGACAGAGAACTCTCCATGAGCGGAGGACTGCAGTTCCCCGATATATTTGCCGATCTGAATCCGAAGTGCAAGCGTCCGATGAACGTAGGATTTGCCAGCACGCATATGTATGCAACCAGCACTCCAAAAGAGCCGGGTTATCTTGATGGAAAACCGTACAAAGACGTATATATTTCATTCAGAAACGAAGACAGCTTCGATATGCGTTTCGGCGACTACGATTTCTTCAAGGATTTCATCGGATGTATGCCTGCTGATAAGATGGGCGGATATCTGACAGGTTCAGACGGATACTGCTATCAGAGGGACTATTCAAGTGCAGATCCGGATCTGCAGGGACAGCTTTATCTTGAGAAGCACTGGCTCAACTTCGAGCTGCTCGGACATCTCGGATACAACTACGACCTTGATTACGATTATTTCCTCGGCTTGCTGAAGGATCACACAGACCAGACTCCGTATACGGATCTTCTGTTCGAGACAACATGTCTTGCCGGCAGGGTATTTCCGACAGTCAGCAAGCAGTATTTCAGCGGAAACAGCGACTACACATGGCATGTCTCCGGTTCCTGGAGCCACCCGTCCGGAGGCGGATACCTCGGGCTTAAGCGCTTCATGAGAAGCACCAATGTCTATCCGAACGGCGGATGCATTTCAATCGAGGACTACTGCCTTGCAAAGGCTGCCGGAGAGGCCATTGATCCTGAACTTGTCACCCCGGTTCAGACTGCCCAGATGCTCAAGGAGTATGGGGAAAAGGTTCTTGCCAATGTTGAAAAGATCAGGGCTGAAGTCAAGCAGCCAAAGAATCCGACAGACGGACAGAAGTACTTCTGGTGCCTGCTTGAAGACGACGAGGCCCTTGCCTATCTGTCTCTGTACTACTCGGAGAAATTCCTCGCAGCAGTTGATCTCAGAATATACAACGAGACCAAAGATGAGAGCTTCCATGAGAGCGCAGTCCAGCATGCAGTTAATTCCAGCAACTACTGGAACCAGCATGTGGCAATAATCAGCAGGAACTATGTTGTTGAGCATCTTGCAAGACTCGGAGATTTCGATGTCAACGCGCTTGCAAAGCTGGTCGAGGAAGATATCGATTTTGCCAGAAATTGGAAGCCTAGAAACCTTCCGAGAAGCTTCAATGCACCTGCAAAGGGCGATTTCTTCAATGGACAAGGTGTGAAATAACAAGGTTCGGAAATTGGGTAAACGAATCATATATTTGTTAAATAAATCTTAGATGCGTTTACCTGCTGCTTTTATCATTAAATCATCCCCGTTAGAGAGGATTTGAAATTAGGAGGAAAAAATGAAGAAGTTTTTTGTCATCGCATTGGCAATCATCATTGCTCTTGTCGCAGTAAGCTGCGCATCAACAGAGAAGGCTGAAGCTTCGGCTGTAGCAGAGCCCGTTGCAGTAGTTGCAGCAGCACCCGCAGCGGAAGGCTGCAAGTTCGCAGGTGAGTACTATGTTATAGTCAAGAACCAGGACAACGAAGAGTTTGTCATGGAAGAGTTCGTTGTTGATCCGGACGGAACAGTTCATGGTGCTTCAGAGGGAAGCGGAATGACCGGTTTCGAAGGAAAGGTGAACGAAGACGGCTCATTCACAATTGAGTACACAAGACTCGGCGGAACCGGCGAAGGCCAGTTTGACGAAAACGGAAATGTTACAGGAAAGGCAGATGTACGTGGAAGAACCTCCACTTTCAGCGGATCAATACTGTAACGGTTTATTATTTCAACCATGGTCTGGAATCAATCCGGGCCATGGTTGTCGATTGAGGTGAATATGAAAGAAGCACAAGTTTTCCTTTCGGCAAAGGACATATGCAAGGCATTCGGCCCGACCCGTGCTCTTGTTGATGTCAATATAGAAATAGCCAGAGGCGAGGTTCACGGATTAATAGGCGAGAACGGAAGCGGAAAGTCCACTTTTTCCAGCATAGCTGCCGGAGCACAGACAAAGGACTCGGGAGATTTCTACATTGACGGGGAGCTTTATTCTCCTAAGAACATGACGGACGCCCAGAACCACGGCGTAAGCATGATTGTTCAGGAGATGGGAACTATCCCCACAATCAGCGTCGCCTCAAACATATTCGCAGGCCGTCTTGAGGAGTTCACAAAGTTCGGAATTGTGAATTTTAAGGAAATCAACAGACGGGCAAACGAGATTCTCCAGCAGATCGGGGCAGCTGATATCAAGGCAGAGACAATGACTTACAGGCTCAACTTCGAGGACCGCAAGATAGTCGAGATAGCCAGAGCCATGGTCTGCGACCCTCAGCTTCTGATAGTCGATGAGACCACAACAGCCCTTGCCCACAAGGGAAGAACAATCCTTTACAGGCTCATCGAGAAGATGAAGGAGGAGAACAAATGCGTCATCTTCATTTCTCATGATCTGGATGAGCTTATGAGTGTCTGCAATGTTGTAACTGTTCTCAGAGACGGTCATATAATAGATACTCTTTTCGGTGAGGATATCACGCTTCAAAGCATGAGACGGCTTATGGTAGGGCGCGACATGGCAGACAACTATTTCAGATCTGACTATGAAGGCTCCTATTCTGATGAAGTTGTCTTGGAGGCTGATAATGTCACCTACGGAATAGTTGAAAAGCTTAATCTTCAGCTTCATAGAGGCGAAATTCTCGGTCTTGGCGGTCTTTCCGCATGCGGGATGCATGAGCTTGGCTATATACTGTTCGGAATTGCAAAAACACTGACGGGAAAAGTTGTCAACAGAATAACAGGCAAGGAAATAACAAGTCCGATAGTGGCTACGGCCAACAAGATGGCCTATATCTCAAAAGAAAGAGACAAGGAGGGAATAATCCTCAATGCCACAATCAGAGACAATATCACGGTTCCTTCGTTTGATCTGCTTTCAGGGCCTATGGGTTTCATTTCAACGAAAAACGAAGAGAAACTTGCTGAGGAACAGATTAAGGTCATGAGCATCAAGTGCAGGAATTCCAGACAGCGTGTTTCAGAGCTTTCGGGCGGAAACAAGCAGAAGGTTGTCTTTGCCAAGTGGCTTGCCAGAGACTGCGATGTTTTTATCCTGGACTGCCCGACCAGAGGAATCGATATCGGGGTCAAGGCTGCAATGTACCAGCTGATTTATGAGCTGAAGAAGCAAGGCAAGGGCGTGATCATGATTTCGGAAGAGCTTCCTGAACTTATTGGAATGAGTGACAGGATTGTTTTGATGAAGGATGGAAAGATCACCAAGGAAATTGCCAGAGACAAGTCGGTAACAGAGCAGACGGTCATCGACTACATTATTTGAGGATTCAATCATGGAAGAGAGAGACATTCAGAAAGAACTGGAGAACAAAGCCAAAAGAAAGGAACTGCTGATGAACATTCTGCCGTTTGCAGGCCTTATTCTGATAACGGTGTTTTTCATTATTGTCACTAAAGGACGTATTCTCCGAGTAGATAATCTCGCGAATCTGGTAAACAGCATGTTCACAATCACGCTTGCAAGCTGCGGAGCCGTGTTCGTCTATGCCCACGGAGGGCTCGATTTCTCTATCGGATCTACAAGCGGGCTTGCACAGTTCATCTGCATTTTCATGATAATGAAACTCGGGCTTCCTGTTCCTCTCGGAATCCTCGGGGCTGTTTTTATTGCCATGGCAGCCTGTTCTATTGTAGGTCTTGCTTCAATCAAGCTGCACATACACCCGTTTGTAGCCTCGCTCTGCGTAAAGAATATAACGGCAGGTCTTCTTTCTGTTCTGACTCAGAAAGCAGGAGGCCAGATTACGCTTGACTACTCAAGATTCAAGATATTCAACTCTGTGTGGCTCAAGGGCATGGTTCTTGTTGTAATGGTTGGCCTCGGATTCTATCTCTTTGAGAGGACAAAGCTCGGAAAGATCCAGAAAGCCATAGGCGGAAACAGCAGAACCGTTGAGCAGGCGGGAATAAGCGTCAGGAAATATAAGATGCTCGCTTATATGGTCCTCGGCTTCTGCGTAGGAATTGCCGCATTCTTCCAGATGACAAGAATAGGAACGGTTTCCAGCAGCTCTGGAAGCGGACTTGAGTTCGATATTATGATTGCCATGGTCCTTGGCGGATTCCCGATGAGCGGAGGAAGCGCAGCCAAATTCAGGCAGTTCGTTCTCGGCGGAATAACAATGACTATCCTCACGAACGGCCTGACCATGTGGGGTCTGGATGTGAGCTATGTGAGCCTTGTCAAAGGATTGCTGCTCATAGTCCTTGTTTCTGTTTCTTATGACCGCTCAATCATGAAGCAGGTCAGCATAATAAGTCTTTGATTAAAAAGGAGAAATAGTATGAAGAGATTTTTTGTTCTTCTTCTGGTTTGCATGCTAGCTGTCACAGCAGTTTTTGCAAATGGAGATGATGAGAGCGCCACTGGCTCAGAGCCGGCTACAACAAGCGCATACGAAAAGAAATCAATAGCTGTTGTCTATTCAACGTTTACAGACATGCTTGGTTCAGAGTTCAAGGGAAGCCTTGAGTCTCTTGCGCAGTATTTCAATATTGATTTTCACTTCATTGAGACGGGTTATAACACAGAGGAAGCCCAGGCAAAGACCGATGCCATGTTCCAGATGGATCTTGACGGTGTTATCTTTGTCTCTCCGACGGTTGCAACTCTTGAGGCTGCATATAAGAGGAACATCCCTGTAATCGCATTGAACGAACCTGTTGATGAAGAGACAGGCAAGCAGCTCAGGGCATACCCGAACTATCTCGGCGGAGTTGTCAACGATGACTATGCGATCGGACGTAATGCGGCAAAGGCCCTTTACGATGCTGGCTGCAGAAAGATTTGCATCTCATATCTTACTCCCGGCACATCAAAGAACCATCAGGATAGATACGACGGTTTCAAGGATGCTCTTAAGAACTATCCGGACATGATTGTCCTGTCTGAAAGCTCAAGCCGCGCCCAGTGGCCTGCTGCAGTCAAGACCTTTGCTGCCGCATTCCCAGAGATGGATGGCCTTTTCAGCACAGCATTCAGTGAGCCTGGTTACAATGCCATCAAGAAGAACGGTCTTGTCGGTAAATTCAAGCTCGCCACAGCTGACATTTCCGAGAGCACTGCGGACTATATTGACAATGGTGTCATCTGCTCGATTTCCGGCGGACAGTACAACAAGATCATGCTTGCTTTTGCAGCTCTGTACAACTACCTGTATGACGGAACACGCATACTGGACACTCTTGGCGGATATTCCTACACACCGTTCATTCAGATCACAAGCAGCAAGGACTATAAGGTCTATGAGAAGTATGTGACCGGCGGAACGAATTGGGTCTACACTCCGCAGATCATCGAGAAACTCATAATGGGCATAAACCCCGACATGACTCCTGAGAAATTTGACGAGTTCTGCAAAGCATATTCAATAAGTCAGGTTATGAGCCTCAGATCCGGCAACTGACAGTGAATACCGCTTCAAGCAGATAAAGAGGTTAACAATGCAGAAGCTCAAGAAAATCCTATATAACATAATCATGACAATGCTCCTTCCCGTAGGTGTTGTACTGATCTTTGGTATAGCTTCACGAGGAAGAACGCTGAACTGGAGAATGATTTACGTGACCATGCAGCAGTGTATTGTTACAGCTATACTCTCCATGGCTGTAGTAGGTCATCTCACCCTTGGTTTCTGGGACTTTTCAGCCGGCGGTGTTGTCATAGCATCTGCAATTATCGGTGGAAATCTTATGAAGATGACCAACACAGGTGTTATCGGAATCGTTGTCTTCTGCCTTCTGCTTGGAGTGGGGCTTTCATCTCTGACAGGTTTCCTGAACAATAAGCTCAAGGTGCCTCTCCTCGTGCTGACGATAGGCCTGATATTCATCTACGAGACCATGCCCAGGCTTTTCTTCGTGGGCGGAATAACCATACGCGACAAGTTTACGATCCTGGCTTCCGCACCGTGGAACTTCATAGTGCTTGGAATCATGGCTGTGCTGCTGCATGTTATTCATAATCACACAGCATACGGCCACAATATCAAGGCAATGGGTGGCTCTTCAACAATTGCAAAGGCTGCAGGACTGAACAGAGAAAAGATCATACAGAAAAACTTTACAATCGCCGGTATCTTCCTCGGAGTAGGCGCCGTTATGTATCTCTCCGAAAACGGTCAGATTCTGAACGTTGCACCGCTTGATTCTTCCAGCCTCGTCTTCAGCGGCCTGATGTCGTACTTTATTTCGCACTTCCTTTCAAGGTATTGTCCGCTTGCAATCGGACTGATAGTCGGATCGTTTACAATGGCATTCCTTTCCAACGGATTTGTTGCGCTTGGCCTTCCGGCTACGCTACAGACAGTGACGACCGGGCTGTTCCTGCTGGGACTGCTGACTTATTCCGCAAACAGCGCGAGATTTGCCAAATGGAGAGCTGACAGGGCAAGGGCCAAGAGACTCAACACACAAGCGTAAGGATTGGATTGGATTTTTTATGGTAAAGACTGTATCACTTAACAGAGAATGGAATTTCTTCAAAGGCTGCGAAGGGGCAGGGGATATGATTGATCTGCCCCATACTTGGAATGCTGTTGACGGACAGGACGGAGGAAACGACTACTACCGCGGCAGATCCCTGTATGTCAAGAGATTGAATATCTCTGAGGGCTTTGAACGCTACATCATCAGATTCGGTGGTGTGAATTCAATCTGTGATGTTGTAGTGAACGGGAAGTCTGTGTGTCATCATGAAGGGGGCTATTCCTGGTTTGATGCAGATATAACGGATGCTCTGCAGAGTTCTGAAAACATCCTGGAGGTTTATGCGGATAATACTCTGTCTGACAGGGTTTACCCGCAGACTGCAGATTTCACTATGTACGGCGGAATCTACAGAGCCGTGAATCTCAGATGTCTAAAAGACGCCTGGTTTTCAGATGAGATAAAAGCAGTAACTGCAATCAATGGCAGACAGGCTGCTGTTTGCCTGTCTTTGAGAGTAAGCGGCTGTTTTGATGACGTATGTGTTTCTTTGGCTGATTGCTCAGGAAAAAGCGTAGCATCTTCAATTATTTCGTCCGAATCTTTCATTGACGGTTTTTGTACGAAAGTTCTGTCTTTTGCTGATGTCCATCCTTGGAACGGACTTGATGATCCGTACCTTTATTGCCTGAAAGCTCAGATTCTTAGAAACAATGAGATCAGTGATGAAAAAAAGCTGAGAGTCGGTTTCAGAACATTCTGCATGGATCCTGACAGAGGATTCATTCTGAACGGCAGGGAGTATCCGCTTCATGGCGTGGCGAAGCACCAGGACAGAGAGGGTAAGGGAAATGCTGTCTCGTTTGCCGATATGGAAGAGGATATCAATCTCATTATTGAGGCTGGATTCAATGCGGTACGGCTTGCCCATTACCAGCATGACCAGTATACATATAATCTCTGCGATGAAAAAGGCCTTGTTGTATGGGCGGAGATTCCTTATATAAGCGAACACACCGAAGAAGGAAGAGAAAACGCAATTAGTCAGATGACGGAGCTCGTAAACCAGAACATCAACCATCCGAGTGTTGTATGCTGGGCATTGTCAAATGAGATAACAGCAGTTACCAGTCCGGATTCAGAATCCCTGTACAACGACCATATCCGGTTGAACTCTCTGGTTCATGACCTCGATCCTTCAAGGCCGACAGTCATGGCTCATGCCTTCATGCTTCCTCCTGACAACAGGCTTGTTTCCATCACGGATCTCATATCCTATAATTTGTACTATGGCTGGTATCTCGGTGATGTGTCCGGAAATGCCTCATTCCTTGACAGGGTTCACCATATGTATCCGGGTACTGCCGTGGCATTATCGGAGTTCGGAGCAGATGCAGCTGTCAAATACCAGACAGCCAATCCTGTGAAGGGCGATTTCTCTGAGCAGTATCAGGCTCTCTATCATGAGAAAATGTGCAGAATCTTCGAAAAGAGACCTTATCTGTGGGCAACATTCGTCTGGAGCATGTTCGATTTCGGGGCAGATGCCAGAATAATAGGAGAATTCAAGGGATTCAACAGAAAAGGTCTGGTAACTGCAGACCGTAAAATACGGAAAGATGCCTTCTATGCTGTCAAGGCTTTTTATTCAAAAGAGAAATTTGTTCATATTGCTTCGAAACGGTATGTGAACAGAACAGAGGACATATCCTGCATTACTGTCTATTCCAACTGCAGCGAGGTTTCGCTGTATAACAACGGAATCCTCATTGAAACAAAGACCAGCGACAAAGTTTTTGAGTTCCAGTTGAATCTTGCTGCTGAGAACAGCATCGAGGCAGTATCCGGAGAGCTCAGAGATTCCGCTTTCATCAGGCATGTGGATAAAGCGGACAGCTCTTATATTAATCCCTCTGCGGCAAATCCGAACAACTGGATTTCCGGACTTGAGCTGCAGAGGCCTGAAGGTTATTTCTCTATCTTCGACAGAATAGGCGAGATCATGAATTCCAAGGAAGGGGAATCTCTTGTCTTGGAGATAATGTCAAAGCGTGATTCCGATAAAGAGGGTATAGCTGCAAAGGTAAAGCTGGACAGGAATATGATGGCCAGACTGATGGAATCCATGACAATGGAGGAAGTTCTGAAGGCTATGAATGCAGACAGTCCCAGATTTGTTGAGATCAACAGTATGCTCAACAAGATTGTCAAAACTGAGAAGTCAACTTGATTTTTCCGCTTCCTAGTTTTTTCTTATATCTGGAAGGGGACATCCCCACGGCTTTACAGAAGACATTGGAGAAATAGGTCTCATACTCAAAACCCAGGGATTCAGATATCTCAGTGATTGAAAAGTCTGTATTCTCAAGCAGCCACTTTGCTTTTGATATCTTGTTCTTTTTTGTGAATTCGGTTATGGTCATCCCGCATTCTTCTCTGAACAGCCTTGAGAGGTAGGATCTGTTCATATGCACTTCATCCGCCAGTTCATCCAGAGTGAAGTTCCTGTCTAAGTTCTCCAGAATCATCTTCTTTGCATTTTTGATTGCGAAGCTGTTGAGGCTCATTGAATTCTCCTCTACAGCTTCGCAATATGTGACTGTCATCTGTCTGATGACGGATTCAAGTTCCAGGATATTCTGGGCGGTTTTTATTTTCGTTCCGAAGGAATGTGAAATAGCGTGAAGCTTCACATCAGGAAGCCCTGCCTGCTCGGCCGACAATCTGAAAATCGTATTCAAAGTCAAGCCGTATCGCCTTGATTCTCTTATGTCCTTATAATTTCTTCCGTCGTAGTTCTGGCTGTCATTGTTCATGCCGGATAGTATCTGAAGTGCTGTCTTTTTATTTCCGTTCATTATGCACTGGCGCAGAAGTCTTTCCGCTTTATATGCCTTGCTTATGACGTCTCTTTCAAAAACAATCTTGTACCTTGAGTCGTCTATTCCGGAATAAAAATCTTCTTCATTGTCCGGCCGGGTATTCTCCTCATCCGAACTGGCAAGAGAAGCAAACAGCAGGTCAAGCGAGTATACGTTTCCGAGTGTCATTGTCTTTACTTTCGCGAAACCTTCGGCAAAGACTTCATTCTCTGCATTCAAATAATACTTGACAGTACTCTCTCTGTCGAGATCGGAAAGAAAGAAAGGCCCGATTGTCAAAGAAAAAGGTTTTGCGACCTTGGCAAAGAAAATCCTTTCAAACCGATTTATGCTTACTGTTGAAAAATGGCTGAAATAATTGTCCGGAGTAATGCAGTTAAGAATCTCTTCTTTAATTTTCTCTATGAATTCAGGTCCGGAGTTGTGCGCTCGTGATGATGCTATTGTTTTCCTGCTGAAATAAAAAACATTTATTCCGAGCAAATCAGAAATACTGTCAGAGAATAGCTTAATTCTATCCATAAGAAAAAGATAACATATCAAAAACTAAAAGTAAACATCGCTTTCGCCAATAGCTGCAGGGTAGTGAGAGCCGTTATTTGCAAACGTGAAATCAAAAAGGGAACTGTGAGCCGTCAATGAAATTTGGGGACAATACACAGACATAGCAAGTGAATCAGCACCCTTTCTCATATCTGTTCCTCCTGCTGTTACATAGTAGGTGTACTTGTCATAATCAAAGAACATCTGAGGATCTCAGGGTTTCAAGCAGAAGCTTAAAAGATTCGGCTGTGGTGTTATCGGAAGTCTCTATCTCAAGACTTCCAATCCTTAATCTCATTGCAGAAAGTGTTCCGCTTGATCTTTCGGCTCTGCGGTTATCAATTCTTATCAGCTGAGATTTCTGTACCTGAAAACCCGGTATCTGTGTCAGAAGCTCTTCTGTTGCAGGTTCTACTTCCTGATATCTCGGATGACTGGCCCAGTTGCGGATTGTGCTTTCCGGAACATTCAGGCGCCTGGCCATACTCGGCACTGAATATCCGGCTCTGACTACTGAAACTGCATTGCGTTTAAATTCTTCGGTGTAGGTGTTCAACATTCTGTTTCCTCCATACACCAAGACTACTACTTACGATATTTTCTTTGTACGAATCACGAAATTACGCTTACGCCTTTGATACGTAGTGCATCAAATCCTTGTTCATCGGCGGTCTTGACCCATCCAGTAACAGCGGCTTTCGTTACACCAGCCAAGGCACCAATCAGAGAAGCCTAACAACCGGAAAGTACCATATTTACAGCAAAGACTCGGAAATGAAACCTGGATTCATCAGATGACGCCATAATCGCTTTACCTTGTTCTAACAGAAGCTTAGGGTTTGTATTGTACTTTCTATTGTTCATGCACATACCCTCCTTAAGGAGAGTATAGCATATGTAGCTTATGGTTTTAAAGTAAAATTATTTATGTCGTTTACTATAACTATTTACCTATTTAACAATTAAATGGGGTGCAGGGGCATTGGCCCCTGCTGTTTCTTTATACGCTAACTGTTATTGTTTTTTTCCCACAAACGGAGGCTTTATCCCGTCATGAAAAGTAGCAAGCATTTTGGCCTGTGTTTTTCATTTGCAAACGGATAAATCATATAGATACTGCAATGCACGTCGAGACGTGTGTACTGCTCAGCAAGGAAACATGCAAACCTAAAGAAGTTGTGTCAATCAAGGTTGATTTGGATGGAATTAAAGACAGATTTTAATATCAGTTAAACGGGGTTTATCGTTACATGTTTCAATAAAAATGAAAAAACTGCAACGTTAACTTGCATTTTACTTATACCTGTGGTCATAATTATAACGACAGGAGTTTTTTCCATGAAACTGTTTATTCGAGAGAAGTATCTCAGCAAGATACGCGGATTCTATCACAGCGAGGACATAATCAAAGTTGTTACAGGGGTCCGCAGATGCGGCAAGTCCAGCCTTATGATGAT
>JAFUXI010000058.1 GCA_017470995.1 Spirochaetales bacterium | reverse complement strand
TTGATCACGAACTCGGGATTGTGACAGTAGGGACAACGAAAATTGCATCCACAGGTGAACACCGTGGATGCAACATAACCGGGATAGTTGACGAGGTCGGACTTGAAGAAGCCGCTGAAGGTCATGCCCTCTGTCCGTTGGCGTTGGCCCAGCTGACGATCTGGTTCACGCCGCTGACCAGAACGGTCGGATCATAGGGATCCGGAACGAGTGTCGGAACGCTCATGATGCCGTACTTCTGGGCAAGCTCCTGATTATCCATGGCATCGACAACCTTGTAGGCGATACCGCGCTTCTCAAGATTTGCCTTGGCTGCCGGGCAGTTCGGGCAGGTCTTGGTGGTGAACAGGATAGGCATTGCAGCACTGATCTCGGGCTTGTACTCCTTGCGCTCCTTGAACTCCTGGGTCTTTCCGGTGTTCCAGTTCTGGACCGGTCTGTAGTAGCCGGTGATTCTGGAGTAGACCTCTGTCTTCTTATGGCAGATCGGGCACTCCCACTGCTCGCCCTCGATGTAGCCGTGATCCTGGCAGACCGAGTATGTCGGGCTGATGGTGTAGTACGGAAGCTTGTGGTTCTCAGCAATCTTGCGGACCAGAGTCCTTGTTGCCTTCCAGTCCGAGACTTTCTGTCCGAGGAAGACATGGAATACCGTACCGGAGGTGTACTTAACCTGCAGCGGATCCTGGATGTCCATGGCCTCGAAGATATCGTCCGTGAACCAGACAGGCAGGTTCGAGGAATTGGTGTAGTAAGGCGATTCCTCTGTTCCGGCAGTGACGATGTCCGGATATCGCTCCTTGTCGTGCTTGGCAAGTCTGTAGGCTGTGGACTCTGCCGGTGTGGCCTCGAGGTTGTAGAGGTCGCCGTACTTGACCTGGTAGTCGGAGAGCTTCTCTCTCATGTGGTCAAGGACTTCGCCTGCGAACTTCTGTGCCTCGGGGTGGGTGAGATCCATTCTGAGCCAATTGGCATTGAGGGCTGCCTCGTTCATGCCGACAAGTCCGATTGTGGAGAAGTGGTTGTTGAAGGTTCCCAGATAGCGCTTGGTGTAGGGATACAGACCGTGCTCGAGATACTTGGTGATCACTTCCCTCTTTGTCTTGAGGCTTCTGGCAGACAGATCCATCATGGCATCGAGGCGCTTGTAGAAGTCTTCCTTGTCCTTTGCAAGATAGGCGATTCTGGGCAGGTTGATGGTAACGACTCCGATAGAACCGGTGGACTCACCGCTTCCGAAGAATCCGCCGCTCTTCTTTCTGAGCTCTCTGAGGTCCAGTCTCAGACGGCAGCACATGGATCTGACGTCGGTCGGCTGCATCTCGGTGTTGCCGATGTAGTTGGAGAAGTAAGGAGTTCCGTACTTGCTGGTCATCTCGAACAGAAGGCGGTTGTTCTCGGTATCGGACCAGTCGAAATCCTTTGTCAGGGAGTATGTGGGAATCGGATACTGGAAGCCGCGGCCGTTGGCATCGCCGTTGATCATGATCTCGAGGAATGCACGGTTGACCATGTCCATCTCTGCCTTGCAGTCGCCGTAGGTGAAGTCCTGGTCCTTGCCGCCGATGATTGCCGGAAGGTCCTTGAGGTCATCGGGGACTGTCCAGTCGAGGGTGATGTTGCTGAACGGAGCCTGGGTGCCCCAGCGTGAGGGAGTGTTCACACCGAAGACGAAGGACTCGATGCACTGCTTGACTTCGCGGTATGAGAGGTTATCGGCCTTTACGAAGGCTGAGAGATAGGTGTCGAAGCTGGAGAATGCCTGTGCTCCGGCCCACTCGTTCTGCATGATGCCGATGAAGTTGACCATCTGGTTGCAGAGTGTGGACAGGTGCTTTGCGGGAGCTGAGCTGATCTTGCCGTCGACTCCGCCGAGACCTTCGCGGATGAGCTGCTTGAGAGACCATCCTGCGCAGTAGCCCGAAAGCATGGAGAGGTCATGGAGGTGGATGTCTGCATTCCTGTGGGCTTCGCCGATCTCGCTGTCATAGATCTCGGAGAGCCAGTAGTTGGCTGTGACTGCGCCGCTGTTGGAGAGAATCAGGCCGCCAATGGAATAGTTGACGGTGCTGTTCTCCTTGACACGCCAGTCCTTTGCGCCGAGGTAGCTGTCGATGAGCTTCTTGTAGTCGACGAGGGTCTTGTCTGCCTGTCTGACATTCTCGTGCTGCTTTCTGTAAAGGATGTAGGCCTTGGCGACATCCTCATAGCCTGCCTGTGCAAGAATTGTCTCGACTCCGTCCTGGATGTCCTCGATGGAAACCTTGTCATCCTTGACCTTGTCTGCAAAGCGTGCGCTTGCCCTCAGAGCCAGCATCTGGATGACGTCTTCGTTGTAATTCTTATTCGTGGCGACGAATGCGCGCACGATGGCGTTCTCTATCTTCTTGATGTCGAATGCAACGGTTTCACCTGTTCTCTTCAGTACCTGATACATGACGGTCCTCCTATGTTTCGGCCCAACTTATATAACTCGGATATAGTTTTAAATGAATTCCGGTATTAACACAAAATATAGTGTGTGTCAAAACCGCTAGACACTATATTAAGTTGCTCTTCACACCCATGTCAAGAAGGAAAAATACATTTTTTCGACAAAAAAAAGAGGAAACGCACATCGTCGTTTCCCCTTTGGTTTTTAAGTGTTTGCCCCTCTTGGGAATAAATCCGAAATCAGGCTTATTTCTCGAACGGGAACTTGTACGGAAGCTTGAATTCGTCGCGAAGTTCGATGAATTCCTTCTGGATTGCCTCTCCTACCGGAACACCCTTGTCCTTGCGGTCCAGCCAGGCCAGATGCTCCTTCTCGCCAGCGGTGTAGATGCGCTCTGCACCGGGGGCCTTGGCAGAAGCTCTGAGGTCGCGGCAGATGCCGCCGGCTGTCTTCTTGAAGGTCTCCAGTCCCATGAAGAACTCCGGATTGATGACGAAGAAGAAGTGGCCAAGTCTGTACATCTGGGGCTTGCCGTTCTCGTCCTTGCCGTTGAGGGCCTTCATGTACGGGCCGCCTGCAAGAGCTGCAGAGAGGATCTCTACGATGGCGGTGAATCCGTATCCCTTGTAGCCGCCTGTTGCCTCTCCGAGTCCTCCGAGCGGGCAGAGAGCTGCCTGACCGGCTCTCATGTCCTTGAGGATCTTGCCGCTGTCGGTCATCGTCTCGCCCTGGCGGTTGACGACAAGGCCTGCGGGAGTGGGCTTGCCGCTTCTCTCATAGAACTCTATCTTGCCGTTCTGGATCGTGGATGTTGCGCAGTCGAAGTTGAACGGGAAGTCCTCGTCGGTGGGCATTGTGAATGTCAGCGGGTTGGTTCCCATCATCGGCTCTACGCCCCAGGTGGGAGCAACCGAAGGTCTGGCGTTTGTTCCGGTAATACCGATCATGCCGGCCTTCTCTGCCATCGTTGTCCAGTATCCGGCAATTCCGTAGTGGGTGGAATTGAAGATCGTTCCGCCGGCCATTCCGTAGGTCTTGGCCTTCTCGATGAGCATCTGCATCATCTTGTAGGATGCGACCATACCCATTCCGTTGTTGGCGTCCATGACCACCGTGGTGGGTGTTTCCTTGACGATATCGATCTTTGTCACGGGAAGAAGGGTTCCGTTCTTGATCCTGTCAAGGTAAATGGGCTTGAAGCGGTTGCAGCCGTGGCTCTCGATACCGCGCCTGTCGGACTCAAGCAGAACATCTGCACAGATTTCGGCATCCTCTCTGGGAACGCCGTACTTCTCGAATACATCGACCATGAAGTCGTTGACCATCTTCCATGGAACAAAAGGTCTTGTCTCCATCTCCAAATCCTCCAATATCCTTATTTATTATGCTTCTATGATCTCAGCCTTGACTGAGCTGTCGGTGCGGAAAAACTCCGCCCCTTCCTTATCCGTGATTATTCCGTGGATCTCATCCATCCTGCCGATCTGGTAATTGCTGGTGACCCCGATCTTGTTGTGCGTGGCGATCACGAAGGACCTGCCGGTGGTGTGCCGCAGCATCATGTTGCTGACCACGCTCTCCTCATAGATCGGTGTGGTAAGGCCGGCGCTCTCGGAGATGCCGTCGACCCCGATGAAGGACTTGTTGGCGAACATCCCTTCCAGATGCTTCGTAGCCAGAGACCCGGAAAGCGAGCGGGACCTGCTGCGGTAGGTTCCTCCGACAAGAACGATGGTACATTTCCCGTTTGTATCGGGATGATTGAACACATCTATGTTGTTCGTGATTATCGTAAGGGTCTTGCCGCTATCCAGAAGCGCTCCCAGCACCGCGGAGGCCGTAGTCCCGCTGTTGACCATGACGATATCATCGTCCTGGACAAGTTCGGCCGCCTTCTGCGCTATGCGGTGCTTCTCCTCCGCGAACATGGCGGCTTTCTGAAGGTAATGGGGTTCTGCGTTCATGTTGCGGAGAATAGTTGCTCCGCCATGGGTTCTCTTGAGAAGGCCCTCTTCCTCCATCTGGTCCAGGTCGCGTCTGATCGTAAGCTCGGATACCCCGAACTCCTCCGCAAGCCTGGAGACCTGCACGATACCGTTCTCGGAAAGGATATCCGAAATCCTCTGCTGTCTTTCCAATGGAAGCATGTTCAAAACCCTCTTCTATGCCGCTAAGGCACTTGAAAGTTTATGCCAATAGCAGCTTGCTGTCAACTTTTTATGAACGTTTTTGAATGTTTTTGAACGAAATGAACAGAAAACGGAAAACTCTTTCCTTGACCGCAAAACAGGCTGGTCTTACAATTAATCAATAGAAAAAAGGAGAATTCCCATGAAATATGTTATGGCCCTCGACCAGGGAACCACAAGCTCAAGATGTATCCTCTTCGACCACAGCGGAAAAATCTGCTCGGTTGCACAGAAGGAGTTCACCCAGTACTTCCCCCACCCCGGTTGGGTTGAGCACGATGCAGAGGAAATCTGGGATACCACGCTGGAAGTCTCAAGGGCTGCCATGAAGAAGCTCGGGGCAACGGCCGCTGACATAGATTCCATAGGAATAACGAACCAGAGAGAGACCACGGTCATCTGGGACAGGCACACGGGCAGACAGATCTGCAACGCCATCGTCTGGCAGTGCAGGAGAACGGCTCCGATAATCGACGGCCTTGTGCGCGCAGGCTATTCGGACATGATCCGCAAGAAGACCGGCCTAGTTCCCGATGCATACTTCTCCGGTTCAAAGATCAAATGGATATTGGACAATGTCCCCGGTGCACGCGAGAAAGCCAAGAACGGAGACCTTCTGTTCGGAACCATCGAGACATGGCTCATCTGGCGCCTTACGGGCGGCAGAGTGCATGTAACCGACTACACCAATGCAAGCCGCACCATGATCTTCAACATCCACACCCTCAAGTGGGATGACGAGCTGCTGAAAATCCTCGACATTCCCAGGAACATCCTTCCTGCAGTGAAGCCCTCCAGCTGCATCTACGGCAAGACCGATTTCGAGCATTACGGCGGTGAGATTCCCATCGCCGGCGCCGCAGGAGACCAGCAGTGCGCACTCTTCGGCCAGTGCTGCTTCGAGCAGGGAGACATGAAGAACACCTACGGTACAGGATGCTTCATGCTCATGAACACAGGAAAGAAGCCCGTAGCATCCAAGAACGGTCTTGTCACCACAATCGCCGTCGGCTACAAGGACCATGTCGAATATGCCCTTGAAGGAAGTGTCTTCGTAGCAGGAGCAGCCATCCAGTGGCTGCGCGACCAGATGGCGATCGTCGAGAACGCACCGGAAAGCCAGGAATGGGCCGAGAAGGTCCCTGATACCGCGGACTGCTATGTGGTTCCTGCATTCACCGGATTGGGAGCCCCCTACTGGAAGCAGAATGCACGCGGTATTGTCGTGGGTCTTACCAGAGGCTGCAGCAGAGCGCACTTCATCCGCGCAAAGCTTGAGTCTCTTGCATACCAGAGCTATGACATCGCAAAGGCCATGGAGCAGGACTCGGGTCTTGAAATCACAAGCCTTCGTGTCGACGGTGGCGCATGTGCCAACAATTTCCTGATGCAGTTCCAGAGCGACATCCTCGGATCCGAGGTAGTGCGCCCCAAGTGCATAGAGACAACAGCCCTCGGAGCAGCCTATCTTGCAGGTCTGGCAACCGGATACTGGAAAAACAAGGAAGATATCAGGAAGAACTGGGGCGTGGACAAGGTCTTCGAGGCAAACATTTCAGCAGAAGACCGCAAGGCACGCATCAAAGGCTGGCAGAAGGCCGTCAAGACCGCCATCTTCTGGTCGGAGAACTGAAGCCCCGCTGCGGCTCTGGTGACACATAATGGCTTTTTCTCTACAATGAAGGTATGGAACTTATAAACAAGTACACAACCGATCTGCAGGTCATGCCCAGTCAGGTCGACTATGAGAACAGGCTCAGATACCACGAGACCTTCAACGTCTTCATGGATCTTGCAAACAAACACGCCGAGATTCTGGGCATAGACCAGAACACATTCATGAACAAGGGTCTTTTCTGGCTGACGGTAAAGACAAGAATACGTTTCTACAGGCGTCCGAAGATGAGCGACCGCATCCATGCCCAGACCTGGCCCGTCAAGCCCTCGTCAGTCAGAAGCGACAGATGCTACAGGATCCTCGATGACGACGGACTTCTTGCGGAAGGCCGGACGGAATGGGCGATCATGGACATGAACACGACCCGTCTTGCAAACATGAAGGATCTGTTCCCGCAGGAGCTTGTATTCAACGAGGAGCCTTTTTCATTTGAAGATTTCCCGAGAATAACACCCTGTGATGAAACTTATACCATTAAAAACAAGTATACAGTAATCTCATCGGACATCGATATGGGTCAGCATATGAACAATGTAGCCTATGTCAGGGCCCTCATGGGAATGTTCTCGGTGCAGGAACTCAAGGATATGGACATCCGGGAAATCACCGTGATCTTCAAGACATCGGCCCACGAAGGAGATGTCCTTTCCATGTTGTACAAGAAGGAAGGAGACATCCTGAACTGCGGCCTCTATTTCGAGGACGGAAGGCCCTCGCTGCTTGCACAGATACGCATTGCAAACGCGTAGATGCGCAAAAGCAACCGCCGGTTGACACATTTCCAAGTGCGGTTTGTAGTGTGCAACCGCAATTATTCGTAGGATAGGAGCATCTGGAGCACGGCAGATACGCAGTGCTCCGGAAAAGGAGAAGAAAATGATTTTGGCAGACAAGATTATCAACCTCAGGAAAAAGATGCTCTGGTCGCAGGAAGAACTTGCGGACAAGCTTGATGTTTCAAGACAGTCGGTATCCAAATGGGAAAGCTCACAGTCCATCCCCGACATGGATAAGATATTGAAGATGAGCCGACTCTTCGGCGTTTCCACCGATTACCTTCTCAAGGACGAACTCGGAGAAACCGACGAACAGCCTCAGGTTCAGGATGACGACAATCCCGCTCTCAGGCATGTGAGCATGGAGCAGGCATCCGAATATATGGAAATTAGGGCAAAGAACGCACCGAGACTCGCGCTTTCCACATTGCTCTGTGTCCTGGCACCCATGATGCTTCTGCTCTTCATCGCCCTCTCGCTTTCAGGCTGGATCAAGCTTACGGAGGACGGAGCTGCAGGAATCGGGCTGAGCTTCATGATCATCCTGGTGGCCATAGGCGTAATCGGATTCATCAAGGCATCTTCGGCATCATCGGAATATGAATTTCTGGAGAAGGAGGCCTTCGAGACGGAATACGGGGTTTCGGGTGCGGTCAAGAAGCGCAAGGACGAGTACAAGGAGCAGTACACGAGAATCAACACGATCTGCACGGTGATGTGCATCCTTTCGGTGGTTCCGCTGTTTTTGTCAATCTGCTTCAATGCCGCGGATTTCGTGTTCGTGCTGGATGTATGCTTCATCCTTCTGATGACGGCAATTGCATGCTACGGTTTCGTGTATGCGGGTACAATCATGGGAAGCTACAACAAGCTACTTGAGGAAGGCGATTACACGCGCATGGAGAAATCCAGAAGTTCGGTCATGGGTTCGTTCTCCACTATCTACTGGCTCACGGTGACTGCAATCTTCCTCGTCTTCCAGCTTGCGATTCCCGGAACATGGACCAACGCATGGGTCATCTGGCCGATAGCAGGCGTGCTCTTCGGAGTATTCAGGATCATCGTAGGTTTAATCAGGAGAAAATAAGTAATGACAAGCTGTCCCGTCGTTTCACAGGCTTTGAAGGCAGCGGTCAAGCTAGCCTGCCCCACTCTGGTTCTGGCATCCCAGTCCCCCAACAGAAGGGCTTTGCTTGAAGACTGCAATGTAAAGGTAGTTGTCAGGCCGCAGGACATCAATGAAATCTGCGGACTGACCGAGCCTTCGGCTGTGGTACGGACCCTCTCAAGACAGAAGATGGACAGCTACCTGAGGTCCCCTCTTTTCGATAAAACGATTCCAGCAATCGCGGTCGATACCCTGGTATGTCTTGACGGCAATCTGCTGGGAAAACCTGCAGACAAATCCGATGCGGCAAGAATGCTGGCACAGCTTTCGGGACGCACCCATGAGGTTCTTTCCGGAATGAGCGTGTACAACCCTGCTTCGGAAGATGTGTCCGTCGTATGCGACACCTCCCTCGTGCGCTTCAGAAATCTCTCCGATGATGATATCGCATGGTACATCAATACCGGAGACCCCATCGGGGCTGCAGGAGCATACAAGATCCAGAGCCATGGTTTCAGGCTCATAGACGATATCAGCGGAAGCTTTTCCAACATCATCGGGCTTCCGCTCGAGAAGCTGGTCGGGATATTGGCTTAGACAATCAGTTCAAGGACAAGCACTACAACGCAGCATGCAGCCGAAACGGTTATCATGTTTGCGCCTATCCATGCAAGGATTATGCCCGCAATCAGGGCAACTGCACCTGCCAGGGTGCTGTCTGTTGCGTGGACTATGGCAGGGAACGTCATCACTGCCAGAGTCACATAGGGAACATAATGGAAAAAGGACTTCAGGAACCTGTTCTTAATCGGATGTCTGAGCACCAGAAGAGGAAGAACCCTGATAACGGCTGTAATCAGCCACATTCCGAGGATGTAGACATACGCATTCATGGCTGCACCTCCTCTTCCTCGCCCTTTACGGGAAATGCTATGGCAAGAACCGATGCGATGACCACGGTCAGGATTACTGCTCTGGTTCCTTCGGAAAGCTCTCCGATATACGGAAGTCTGAAAGCCAGATAACTGAGCAGAAAGCATACGGGGATTGCAAACAGAAGCACCCTGTCCTTCTTTGCCGGGGGAATGAAACAGGCGATGAACATGCCGTAGAGGGCGACGCTCAGCGCGCTGACGATCCTTGCGGGGAGAATGTTGCCCGCGATTATGCCCAGGGCCGTGCCGATTGCCCAGGACGGGACTGCAACCGCTATGGCTCCGTAGTTTATGTATGGATTGAGCTTTCCGGGAATGGAAACCGAAAGACTGAAGATCTCATCCGTGATATAGAGCCCCACTCCGAACCGATGGATCAGTGGAGTATCCTCCGAGAACCTCTGCCCCAGGGCGCAGCTCATCAGAAGATATCTGCCGTTTGCGACGATGGAAACAAAAATCAGCTCAATTATCGAGGCCCCTGCGCCGATGAGGGAGAACATGGCATATTCGCCTGCCGAGGCGCTGTTGAGGAGGCTTGCCAGAAAGCCCTGGAATGCAGTAAGTCCAACTGCCTTTGCGGCGATACCCAGGGAAAAAGATACTGCAAGATACCCCAATGCAATCGGGATTCCCGCTTTCATTCCCTTGAGAAAAGCCCCTTTCCTGGTCATCGTCTTCCCCTAAATTTCCCTGATTTCGGCGCCCTCTCGGAGTTTCCTGGCTGTAGCAACCTTCATGGTCACAAAGCATGCGGTGGCTCCGATCACATCCGAGACGGGCTCGGCTGCAAAAACACCGAGAACACCCAAATTAAACATGTTAGGAAGGATGTATACAAGAGGTATTACGAGAATTGCCTTGCGGAACAGGGAGAAAAACAATGCATGACGTGCCATTCCCAATGATGTGAACGTGCTCTGCCCCGTTGTCTGCAAGGCCATGAAGAACTGCAGGCAGAAGAAGACCCTGATGGCAGTGATGCTGCACTGATAGACTCCGCTCTCCTCCGTGAACATACCTGCAAAGAAGCCGGGAACGAACATGAGAAGCGCCCAGACCAGAACAAAATACGCAAGGACAATCACCAGCATGTAGTTGCTGGCACTCTTTACCCTCTTGAACTGCTTGGCCCCGTAGTTGTAGCTCATGATCGGCTTGGCTGCACCGGAGACTCCGTGCATTACAGTCAGAAGAACTTCCCTGATGGATGAAATCACCGTCATGGCCCCTACCCAGGAATCTCCGCCCAGGACCTGGAGCCTTGCGTTGCTGAACATGGAAACCGCACTGTTTGTAAGAGCAAAGCAGAAGTCGGTCACTCCCAGAGCCATTATCTTGCCTATGATTCCGAGGTTCGGCCTGAAACCCCTGAAAGTAAGCCTGATGGGAGTATGTTTTCCGAACAGGAACTTCAGAACCCAGGCGGCACTTACGAACTGGGCTATGATCGTCGCAATGGCAGCGCCCCGAACCCCAAGCTTGAAAACGAAGATGAACAGAGGATCCAGGACTATGTTGATTACCGTGCCGATCATGACCGTCATCATTCCGGTACGTGCATAGCCCTGTGCGTTGATGTACGGATTGAGTCCGACGGAAATCATCACGAAGATGGTTCCGATCAGATAGACATTCAGATAGTCGTCTGCATACGGGAACGTGACTTCCGAGGCACCGATGAGCCACAGCACGGGCTTCTTTACTGCGTATGCAACCCCCGTCAGAGCCAGACCCACGGCAATTAGCATGAAGGCCGCATTCTGCATGTATCTGGCGGCAAGCTCCTTGTCCCCTTTGCCGCTGGCCATTGCGAACAGAGGGGCTCCTCCGTTGCCGAACAGGTTCTGGAATGCGGTTATTATCGTGATTATCGGAAAGGCAAGCCCTATTCCCGTGAGAGCGTAGGAACCGGCTCCCGGGATGTGTCCCAGATAGATTCTGTCTACGATGCTGTAGAGGGCATTGATTAGCACGGCAGCGGTCATGGGTACCGCCATCCTGATTATGTTCTGAGGTATGCTTCCCTGAGTGAAATCGCTCTTGTCCGTGCTATGTTTCATTCTTCAAACGGCCGTAAATACACTGCAGGGCCGGAAAACCCGGCCCGGCAGACATGACGTGCTTATCGGAATTCTCAGTAGTTCTCTGCGTTGATCTCGAAATAAGCCTGCGGATGAGCGCAGACCGGGCAGATCTCCGGAGCCTTTGTTCCGACTACGATGTGACCGCAGTTGCGGCACTTCCAGACCTTGACCTCGCTCTTTGCGAAGACAGCTGCTGTCTCGACATTCTCGAGAAGAGCTCTGTAGCGCTCCTCATGATGCTTCTCTATTGCACCGACCATGCGGAACTTGGCTGCAAGAGCCTTGAAACCTTCTGCCTCGGCTGTCTTTGCGAAGTCCTCATACATGTCCGTCCACTCGAAGTTCTCTCCGTCTGCTGCAGCCTTGAGGTTGTCGGCTGTCTTTCCGATTCCCTCGAGTTCCTTGAACCACATCTTTGCGTGCTCTTTCTCGTTCTCAGCTGTCTCAAGGAAGATTGCAGAAATCTGCTCATAGCCTTCCTTCTTTGCAACTGATGCAAAGTAAGTGTACTTGTTTCTTGCCTGTGACTCGCCTGCGAATGCAGCCTGAAGATTCTTCTCTGTCTGTGTTCCTGCGTACTTGCTCATAATTATCTCCTTTTGAATTGCATTTTTATTTTTCTTCGATCTGCGCCGGCTCTTCAACGCCCTGCTCCTTCTCTGCTCCGTATGCCAGAACGAATGAAAGCAGGATCATCGAGAGACCCAGACCGATACTGAAATCAAGCCTGAAATCATACCAGCACTTGAAGATTGCGCCGATGATTGCCGCCACGATCGAGGCAATGACCGGTGCGACGATGTTCATGATACCCAATGTCCTGAAAGCCTTTGCTCCCTCGAAGGTGAACGGGGTGCCGTCTTTCTGCTCCATTGCAAAGTAGTCCTTGTGCGCCTTGGAAACGATGACGCCTGCGATGGAGACGAAAACACCGATCAGACACTCGCCGATGATCTGGAAGACAGTGCGGCCGCTTCCGTCCTCGATCTTGTCCACAAGTTTGGGGAAGATATAGGAGAGGCTGAGAAATACCACACCCACCATAGAGGCGATGGCTCCGACCAAGCACAGGATCATGAGAACCTTGCAGATGATTTCAAGGACCCGGCAAGTGGTCTGGACGACCTTGAGGTTCCTGGACATCACTTTGCCTCCGAAGCCTGAGCCAGCTCCTGGGCCTTCTTGTTCTCGGCCTCGATGCGCTCCTCAAGTTTCTTCTGCATTTCCGCAGCCTGCTCGGGGTATGAAATCATGAAGGCCTTGCTGAAATAGACCTCTTCTGCCCTGAACTGTTCTCTCATGACCGACGGCGGGAGAAGGATGTCTTCTTCCGTGTCCCAATAGTAACTGTTGATGATTTTCTTGATCTGTCTTTTTCTCATGCCTCAATGATAAGGCAAAGGTAGATTATTGTCTATCAGAAAGCGCTGAGAAACCTCTCTCCAGATCATCGATTATGTCATCTATGTGCTCGGTTCCGATCGAGAGTCTGATGGTGTTGCGGTGGATGTTCTGCTGTTCCAGTTCCTCGTCAGTCAGCTGAGCATGGGTAGTGGTAGCCGGATGGATAACCAGGGACTTCACGTCTGCAACATTGGCAAGCAACGAGAAAATCTTGAGGTTGTCGATGAACTTGTGTGCTTCCGCCTGTCCGCCCTTGATGTCGAAGGTGAAGATGCTGCCGCCTCCATTGGGGAAGTATCTCTCATACAGATCGTGCTGAGGATGGCCCGGAAGCGAAGGATGATTGACTTTTTCAACCAAAGGATGCTTTACCAGGTAATCAACTACCCTCTTCGTATTGTATACATGGCGCTCAAGCCTGAGAGACAGCGTCTCGACTCCCTGCAGAAGCAGGAAGGCATTGAACGGAGAAATCGCCGCACCCGTATCGCGCAGGATTATTGCCCTGATGTAGGTCACGAAGGCTGCCGGACCTGCTGCATCAGTGAATGCCACACCGTGGTAGCTGGGGTTGGGATCGGCAAACTGCGGGAACTTTCCGCTCTTCTTCCAGTCGAACTTGCCGGAATCGACCACAATGCCGCCCAGAGTTGTTCCGTGACCGCCGATGAACTTGGTTGCGGAATGGACAACGATGTCTGCTCCGTGCTCGATGGGACGGATCAGATAGGGAGTTCCGAAGGTATTGTCGATTACAAGGGGGATATTGTGGGAATGTGCGATCTCAGCACATGCCTCGATATCCGGAATGTCGCTGTTGGGGTTGCCCAGAGTCTCGATGTAGATGGCCTTGGTGTTGGGCCTTACGGCGGCCTTTACTTCAGCAAGGTCATGGATGTCGACGAATGTCGTCTCGACTCCGAATTCAGGAAGGGTATGACCCAGAAGGTTGAAGCTTCCGCCGTAGATTGTCTGCTGTGCCACGATGTGGTCGCCCTGCTTTGCGAGTGCCTGGATAGTGTATGTGACCGCTGCGGCACCGGAAGCCAGGGCAAGAGCCGCAACACCGCCTTCAAGGGCTGCGATTCTCTTCTCAAGAACTTCCTGAGTGGAGTTGGTCAGGCGGCCGTAGATGTTTCCCGCATCCTGCAGTGCGAATCTTGCGGCTGCATGGGCGGAATTATGGAAGACATAAGAGGTGGTCTGATAGATCGGAACGGCTCTTGCATCGGTGGCGGGGTCGGCCTGTTCCTGACCGACATGAAGCTGCAGTGTCTCGAATTTATAGTTGCTCATAAGTCCTCCATAACATCCTTTCACGTTTTCATTTTATACTAAACCTACTGGTTTACTTGGTTATATCATACCACAAACTGTTTTCCCTAGTCAACATGTTTTGACGCGAATCAAAGGTTCGGGATTTCCTCGAGATCATAGGTGGTGCCCTGATAGACGAAGTTCAGCCAGTTGGAATAGAAAAGGTTCGCATGGGATTTCCATGTGACCTCCACACCGAACTCCGGCTTGTCGGCCACGAAATAGTTGTACGGAGGCGTGGTGTTCTTGATGGCCTTGTCCCTCTCGTATTCCTTCATCAGAGTTCCGCGGTCATATTCCCAGTGTCCGTTCAAAAACACCTGTCTCCCGTCCTTGGAAGCAATGATATGGGGACCTGCAAAGTAGGAATCGTCAAGGATTTCAAGGTTATCATTGGCCTTGATGGCATCGATATCCAGCATCGTGTATCTGGAATGAGGGACCAGGAACCTGTCGTCGAAGCCCCTGGTGAACGGATTGTCATAGCTCTTGTGTAGCAGAGTATGCGGGAATACACCCGAGAGCTTGTGGTCCATCACGGTCTTCTGGATTCCGTAGTGATGATACAGCCCGGCCTGTGCCCCCCAGCAGATGTGCACGGTGGAGAACACATTGCGCTTGGTGTGATCCATGAAATCTGCCAGATCGTTCCAGTAGTCCACCTGCTCGAAGGGAAGCTTCTCAACTGGGGCGCCGGTAATAATCATTCCGTCGAATTTCTCGTCCCTAACATCCTCGAAGCGTGCATAGAACTCCTTCAGATGCGGCAGGTCCTCCACCTTACGGTGATCCGTCTGCATCATTATCAGGACAAGGTTCACCTGCAGAGGCGTGTTGGCAAGCATGCCCATCAGCTGGACCTCTGTTGCCTCCAGTGTAGGCATGAGATTCAGGATTCCAATCTTCAGGGGGCGGATCTTCTGCTCGCGTCCGCGGGTGTTTGACATGACGAAGACGCCCTTTCTCCTGAGCTTGTCTGAATACGGATAATTCTTCGGAAGCAGTATCGGCATACGGGTATGATGACCAAAATTGAATAAATATTCAATAGTCAGACACTCTTGAAGAATAACGACATCAAGAGCTATGATTAGCCTCAAAAGCACAAGAAACTTAAATAGGAGGAACCTATTGATGACAAAGAAGATTCTCACCCTTGCATTGCTGCTCTTTGTTCTGTGCGCATCGGTCCTTGCCCAGACCGCTTACGAAATCACGCACGGACCGGAGATGCCCGAGCTTGGACAGAAGATCAACGGATTCACCGTTGAGGAAATCAGAGGCTTCGACATGTTCGGAGCTACCGTTTACCGTTTCGAGCACGACAAGACCGGTGCAACGGTGCTGTATGTCGCCAACGAAGATACGAACAGGACATTCGAGATTGCATTCAGGACTCCCACCGAGCAGGATACGGGAATCCCCCATGTCTTCGAGCACTCCACTCTCGACGGTTCTGCCAAGTATCCCTCGAAGGCCCTGTGGTTCAACCTGAGTTACCAGACCTACAACACCTACATGAACGCCAGCACCTATCCGTTCATGACCATCTATCCGGTGGCATCGCTCTCCGAAGATCAGCTCTTCACCCTTGCCGACTACTACACCGACAGCGTCTTCAACCCGATGGTTCTCGAGGACAAGTCGATCTTCGACGAGGAAGCATGGCGCTATGTACTCAAGAGCGCAGACGACGATCTGACCATCGCAGGTACCGTCTACAGCGAGATGCTCGGTGCAACGACCAGAACTCGCAAGGCCGGCAAGAACTTCCAGAGCGTTATCTTCCCGGGCAGCTACATCGCCAATGACAGCGGCGGAAACCCGGATGCAATCCCCGAGATGACATGGGAAGACATCAAGGACTACCACGGAAAGTATTACCATCCGTCCAACTCCCTTACCATCCTCTACGGAAGAATCGACGACTGGGCGCTCTATCTCGAGATGCTCGATTCCTACTTCAAGGCTTATGACAAGAAGGAATTCAACCTCACGGATCCGGGATATACACCCATTACGGAATCCAAGACCGCAGAGTTCGACTTCCCTGTCGAAGCCTCAAGCGATACGTCCAACTCAAGCACGATCTATTACGGATTCGTATGTAAGGACGTCGACCAGGAGACCATGAACAAGATCGATCTCATGACCACCCTCGCCGGTGACTCAAGTTCTGTCCTCATGGAGAACCTCAAGAACGCCCTTCCCTACGGTTCATTCGCCTGTTACATCGACTTCAGCGGTCCTGAAGTGCTGGTCGAGTTCATCGCAGACAGCGTCAACCCGGAAGATGCAGAGACCTTCAAGGCAATCGTCGACAGCTCAATGGCCCAGATTGCACAGGAAGGCTTTGACCCTGTTGCCGTCGATTCAATCGTAGCATCATTCAGGCTTGAGACACTGCTCTCCGGAGAGAGCTCCAGTGTCGGAACCGATGTCATGCCGAATATCGCCTACTACTGGGCAGGTGCAGATCAGCTTTTCGGATACCTTGACTTCATTGATTCCACCGATAACTTCCAGAAATGGAACGACGACGGTTCCTTCAAGAATATTATTTCCAAGTATATTGTATCAAACGACCTCAACGCCCTTGTCACAACCAAGTCGGTTGCCGGCCTCAAGGAACAGAAGGATGCAGAACTTGCCCAACGCCTGGCAGAAACCAAGGCCAAGATGAGCGACGAGGAGATTGCAGCCATCGTCAAGTCAACCAACGAGCCCGAAGAAGAGACAGTCGATACTGCAGCCATGGTTCGCCAGATCCAGGTCGTAGATGTCAACAGCCTTCCAGAGGAAGCCAGAATCTATGATTTCGAAGATGAGATCGGAGAAGACGGAATCCGCAGGATCTGGGCAAATGCAGATGTTTCCGGCGTAGGCTACGGAGGACTTCTTCTGGATGCAAGCGGCCTCAGACAGGACCAGATCCATTTCTTCAAGCTGTTTGTCAGCCTCATCGGAGAGCTTGATACTACCGCCCATACAAGAACGGAGCTTTCAAGCCTGATGACCCGCTATCTCTACAGCGGCACCATCCGAATGTCCCTGATCGAGGATGATATTACAAAGGAAACAACACCGAGACTCAGAGTCGGCTTCATCGCCATGGATGAGGATATGGAAGCAGCCCTGAACCTTGTTCACGAGCTTATCTTCGACAATGTCTTCGACGCAACAAGAGTCAAGGACCTGGTTTCCAACCTCAAGACCTCCCTCAAGCAGAGCATCAACAACTCCAGCTACAACACACTGGTCTACAGAGCTCTTTCAAAGAACGGCGGAACCAACACCTACTACAACTACGCCAACTACCTGGACTACTACTTCTTCCTCGATGCTGTATCCCAGGCAATGGAAACAAATCCTGAAGTCGTGATCGCCGGTCTGAAGGAAGTCGTCGAATACTTCAACAACTCCACAAACGGAATCATCCTGTTTGCCGGAAACGAGGAAAGCTATTCCAACTACCGCAAGAGCGCAGACGCATGGATGGCCGCTCTGGACAAGAAGCCGATCGAGAAGCAGACCTATGAGTTCGAGCCTGTGGCTGACAGCGAGGCCATGATCGTCGACTCATCCGTCAACTACAATGTCATCTATGTTCCCAACGGAACACTCGGCTACGAAGAGGCAACCGGAGACTTCGATGCGGTTTCCGCCCTCGTCAACGACCTCTATCTCCTGCCGCAGCTGAGAGACCAGAGAGGAGCCTACGGCGCCTACATCTATCTCACGGACGAAGGAATCTATGCATTCACCTACAGAGACCCGAACATCGCAGACTCCTATGAAGTCTATGATGGTCTTGCAGACTTCGTGTCCAACATCGAGATCGATCAGGAGACTCTGGACGGATACATCCTGTCCTCCTACTCCAATTATGCTCGCAGCACCGGAGAACTCACCGGAGCAACAAATGCCCTGCTCAATCAGATCGGACATGAGAATCAGGAGAAGATCTTCGACTACATGAGAGAGCTCAAGAGCATCAAGGCAGAGACATTCGCAGAGACCTACGCTCCCCTGTTCCAGAGACTCGTAGACAATTACTATTACTACACTGCAGGAAGCGCTTCCGCAATCGCAGGTGTAGCAAATGCATTCGATGCAGTTCTCAACCCATTCGGAGTTCAGGACAAGTCACAGCTGACACTGGCAGACTTCGATGAGACAAGCCCGTTCTACGGGGCTGTCCAGTTCTGCTTCGTCAACGGTCTCATGGAGCAGGCTTCCGATACGGAATTCGGAACAAAGCTTCCCGCAACACTCGGAGAGTTCTCGCAGATCATGGTCACCCTGCTCGGCGGATCCTACTCCCAGGCAGACTCCATTGCCTTCCTTGCACAGTACGGAATTGTTCCCGTGATAGATGCGGCAACCGAGCTTACCGTCGGAGATCTGGACATACTGTGCTGCAACTTCCTTGCTGCAGCTGCAGGCGTCCAGCTTGATTCCCTCATTGCAGCGGACCTTGCTGACCTCGGAATCACTGCAGAAGATGCGGCAACCAGAGAAATCCTGGCTCTTGCAACCTACTACATTACAAACTGATTCCAATCAGCTTTATTTACCGGGAGGACGGTTCGCCGTCCTCCCTTTTTTATGCCGTTTAGTGGCACTTGGTGATCGTAGTAAGCCGTGTAAGCGCTCTGCTCCTTCTAAGCTTTCTGAGACTCCTTCTCCGCCCCGGCATTTGCAAATATTCAAATAATATAGTAAGAATACAGTCATGAACGATTCAGACAAGATTGCAATACTTATAGATGCAGACAACACCCAGCTCCAGAAACTGGATGCCATCATGACGGAAATCTCCACCCGCGGCCGCATAGTTGTAAAGCGTGCCTACGGAAACTGGAAGAAGCGCAACCTCAACAGGTGGGAGAACGAGCTCAAGAGACTAGGCTTCAAAGCCGAGCAGCAGTTCGACTACGTGTCCGGAAAGAACGCCACAGACATGGCCCTGGTCATCGATGCCATGGACCTTCTCTCCTCCAACGCCTTCGACAGCTTCGTCATCGTCTCCAGCGACAGCGACTTCACCCCGCTTGCAATCCGATTGCACGAAAGCGGAGCCAACATCGTGGGAATTGGCGTGCAGACCACCCCGGAATCCTTCAGAAACGCCTGTGACGACTTCCTCTTTCTGGAAAACCTCACCAATGACGATACCCCCGAGACCGTAGAGCCCCAGGACAAGACCGCAGAAGCCAAGGCCCCCGAGAAGGACAGCGAGAAGAAGCAGAAGCCGAAGAAGCAGAAGGTCCCCAAGGAGATACACAACCTGCTTCGCAAGGCCTACGACACCTATCAGGACAACGACGGCTATGCGGAAGTCAGTGCCGCCGGTTCCTATATCAAGAGAGCCAAGCCGGACTTCGATACCAGAACCTACGGGCATTCCAAGCTCTCAAGCCTTCTTGAGGCCTTCCCCACCAGATATGAAGTAATCAGGACCCCGGGCAAGAACAACAGCACATTCATCTCATACAAATGCATAGAATGACATGAATATGCAATTTTTCTAAGTTTTTTCTGCATACTCTAGACAATTATTCTCAAAAGTGGCATATTGACTGCATAAAAACCACAAAGAAGGACAATAATATGAAAAAACTTGCAATCATTCTGATTATTCTGGCAATAAGTCTTCCCGTTTTTGCTGCAGCAGCAACCGAACAGGCATCTGAAGCAAATGCCGACTATTCATCAATGTCCCTTGATCAGCTCAAGGCTGCAATCACAACTGTCAACAAGGGCAAGTTCACGGTAGCAACATCCCCTGATTTTGCTCCGTACGAGTTCTATGCAATCGGCGAAGACGGAGTACCGTCCCTGGCAGGCTTCGACATGTCACTTGCAAAGTACATCGCAGACTTCCTCGGACTTGAGCTTGAAGTCATCCCGATGGACTTCGACGGAACCATCATGGAGGTCCAGAACAAGAACGTCGATGCAGGAATGGCAGGATACTCCCCGGCGCCTGAAAGAGCAGAAGTAATGGAATTTTCATCCGTTTACTACACAGGCGGGCAATCGTTTGTTACAACAAAGGCAAATGCAGACAAGTTCAAGAGCCTTGACGATACCAACAAGAAAGAAGTTTCAGTGGCTGCTCAGGTCGGTTCCATCCAGATGGGTCTGGCAAACGAGTTCTCACCCAACGCCGACATCATCGCCCTCTCCAAGGTCACCGATATCATCGCAGAGCTTCTGACAGGCAAGATCGACGGAGCCTACATCGAGACAGTCGTTGCAGAATCCTATAAGAAGAACTATCCCGACCTTGAAATCGTCTGCGATGTTCCGTACGAAGCGGAAGGTTCCGTCGTGGGAGTCTCCAAGGGTAATCTGGCACTGCTTGAGGGAGTCAACAGGGCAATTGAGCAGGCCCTTTCTGACGGCAGCATGGGAGAGTTCGTAAACGAGGCCAACATCAAAGCATCCGGCAACATCATCGAAGGCCTTCTGAACTGAGGCTGTAGATGTTTTCTTCCGCAGGCTTTGCCAAGACCTGGCAATATATCCAATTATTCGAGCAAGGGCTGATATGCACATTGTCGCTGTCAGCCCTGACGGTTCTCTTCGGCTTCATCTTCGCCCTTATTCTGGCGTTGATGAGAATGTCGAAGATCAAACCCCTGTCCTGGTTCGCGACATGTTATGTCGAGCTTTTCAGGGCAACCCCGATGCTGGTTCAGCTCTTCATCATCTACTACGTTGTCTTCGCCAACACCAGCCTTCCGAACTTCAAGCTCTTCGGTTTCATACGTTTCGACCGCTTCCTTCCGGGAGTCGTCGCACTGTCCATGAACTCCGGAGCCTACCTCTCCGAGATAATCAGAGCCGGCATCCAGTCGATCGACCACGGACAGACCGAGGCAGCAAGATCGCTGGGACTCACCTCCGGCCAGACCCTGAAGGAGATCATCCTTCCGCAGGCAATCAAGAACATCCTGCCGGCAATTGCCAACGAGTTCGTGACCATCATAAAGGAATCGTCCATCTGCTACACCATCGGCGTACAGGAAATCATGTATGCAGTCTCTGCCACCAAGGGAGCCACCTACAGGATTGCAGAGCCGCTTCTGATTGCGACGGCAGTCTATTTCTGCCTTACCTTCCCGACCATCAAGATAATCGCATATTTCGAAAGGAGGATGAGCCGTGGCGACAGAAGATAAGCTGATTAAGGTCTCAAACCTCTGCAAGTATTACTACAACGGCGATCTCAAGGCAGTCGATGACGTGTCCTACTCAATTGCAAAAGGAGATGTCACGGTCATCATCGGCCCCTCCGGAAGCGGGAAATCCACCTTCCTCAGGTGCCTGAACCTGCTGGAAATCCCCACATCGGGAGAAGTCATCTTCGACGGCACGGATATAACCAAGGCCAAGAAAAACATAGACGAACACCGCCGAAAGATGGGCATGGTGTTCCAGCACTTCAACCTCTTCCCGCACAAGACCGTTCTCCAGAACATGACCCTTGCCCCGATGAAGGTCAGGAAGATGAGCAAGGAACAGGCCGAAGCCAAGGCGCTGCAGCTTCTCAAGCGCGTAGGTCTGGAAGACAGGGCCAACGCCTACCCCATCCAGCTCTCGGGCGGACAGAAGCAGCGTGTGGCCATCGTCAGGGCCCTGATGATGGAGCCCGAAGTCATGCTGTTCGACGAGCCGACAAGCGCCCTTGACCCGGAGATGGTCGGAGAAGTCCTTGAGGTCATCAGGGAGCTTGCCGAAACAGGAATGACGATGGTCATCGTCACGCACGAGATGGGATTTGCCCGTGAAGTCGCAAAGCGCGTTGTCTTCATGGCCGACGGAAAGATCGTGGAGGAAGGCACTCCCGAACAGATCTTCGGCAATCCCCAGAGCCCAAGACTTCAGGATTTCCTGAGAAAAGTCCTTTGAGTTCTTTGAAAAAAAACGCCAAGGTCCGAAAACCTTGGCGTCTCTGTTTATTGCGTATAAATGATCAGATATCGATCTTCTTGCTCTCGTAGTGCTCCTTGAGCTTCTGTTCCTTGGCAACCTGCAGGTCCGCCACATGCTGCTTTGAAAGCGGATATGCCCACAGAAGCAGAATGCTCATGATTCCGAACATTACGGCGGGTATCAGGGTTGCGAGGTTGTACATGCTCTTGAGGTTCTCCAGAGTCTGCACCGCACCCTTCTCGTACTTGTAGTTCATTCCCATCAGGGCTCCGTTGACACAGATGGCTGCAACGACCTGGCCGAGCTTGCGGAAGAAAGCGAAGTAGGAATAAGCGGTTCCGTCGTCTCTGGATCCTGTCTTGACATAGATGTCATCGATGGTATCGGCAACCATTGCCCAGAGCTGCATGACAAGCACGGTAAGGCCGAATCCGCTGATCAGACAGAGTCCGAGGAACGGCCAGATGAGCTTCTCGGGGGCCACGCCGCGGAGGAAGAACAGGACGAGGTTTGCAACAGCTGCAAGTATCATTCCGCATGAGGTGATTTCCTTCTTTCCCTTGCTCCTGGCCATCTTGGGCAGGAAGAACATGAAGACCAGCATCGGAGAGTATGTGCAGGCCTGGGATGCAAGGTTCATCCAGTTTGCATGGAAGTAATCGTTGAACAGATATGTGTAGAAGCTCTGTGTGAACATCTGACCTGCAAGAAGCAGCATGGACACCAGGCTGATGGCTACGAACGACCTGTTCCTGAACAGGATCCTTATGGCCTTCATGCCGGCACCCTTCTCCTTCGGCTGCGGCTTGGTCTTGACCCTTTCCTTGTTGAGCTTGTAGCTGATGAAAAGCAGGACCATGGCAATCAGTGAGATGGCAATGACGCCGGTGATGACAGGCTTGTACATGAGATCCGTAATCGGCTTTCCGTTCTCTCCGATCACGGGATTTCCCGAAGCATCAAGTCTCTTGGCATATGCGAAGCTTGCAAGGGCAAGAGCCGGAATGGAACCGAGGGCGGCTCCCATGGATCTCCATACTGAAAGCTTGCTTCTCTCATGATGGTCAGTCGTGACAACCGAAGCCAGCGAACCGTAGGGAATCTGCAGCATGGTGTAGACCATTCCGTAGAGGATATAGGTAACGGTAGCGTAGATACATGTGCGCCCGTAGTTCTCCGCCTCTCCGAGTCCCGGCCATCTGAAGAACATCAGGATGGCTGACAATGTAAGGGGAACTGCTGCATACAGTATCCATCTGCGGTATCTGCCGTTCTTTCCCGGATGGACTGTATCGGCAATACGTCCCATGATCGGGTCGTTGATTCCGTCCCATACGCGGGCAACGACGAACATGATCATGATGAACAACGGACTCAGGTGGAACACGTCGGTGTAGAATTTCTGCAACAGTGTGGTCACGAGTGCGAATGTGAAGCATCCTGCGGTATCGACCATGGCATAGCCGAGATAGTCTTTTGTCTTAAGGCCGCTGGTGCGCGAGATGTAGCTTTCGCTCATTTACTTTCCTCCTAATTCAACTTAGAATGATAACACAGTACTTTTACTAAATGTTGTTTAATTTCAAGGAATGAATGGACAGTGAAAACCGAACTTGGAAAGGTAATTGACATAAAATCAGCTTCAAACGGATTCATTTTCAAGACCGCCAACGGCAGCCTTGAAGTAGGTTTTTATAATCCCGATTCAATTCTATTTGAATACAACGTCGATTCATACGATGTTCCAAAATACCTTGATTATTCAATAAAAGGACTATACAGCACCAAAGTAAGCTATCAGAATTCAGTTCTTTCGGAGAAGCCGAACTGTTGGTCCATATCCCTTGAGAACACTGAAATACTGGTTTCCAAGGACAATGCAACGGTCACCGTATCCAGAAACGGTCTTGTTGTCCACGGAGGCAAGGCAGGCGGAAAGGACACCGTGATTCCCCAGTCACAGTTCAGCTTCATATCAGAGGGAAAGCGCAGCACGGGAAGTTTTGATTTTGCCCTTGATGATTCCGATATGTTCTTCGGCCTGGGAGACAAGAGCGGAAACCCCGACCACAGGGGCAACAGGTACCGGATGTACAACAAGGATGCCCTGGGCTATGATGCCGGTTTCTCCGACCCCCTTTACAAGAGCATACCGTTCGTTCTCAGGTTCAAAAGGAAAAGCAAGGCCCTTGCGGGCTACTTCTTCGCCTCCCCATGCATCGAGGCAATCGATCTCGGCAAGGAAAGCCCGTTCTACTGGTCGGCAAACATAAACGGTGGTCCGTTCAGATTCTTTCTGCTTCTCGGCGATGATTACAGGCAGGTTCTTGGCCGATACTGCACTCTTACGGGACATCCTGCCCTTCCGCCGCTCTACTCGTTCGGGTATCTGGGATCTTCCATGAACTATGTGGAAGCCTATGATGCGCAGAGCAGGATCGAGAAGTTTTTCTCCGATGTGGAAGAGCATGGGCTTCCGTGCGAAGGCATGTATGTCTCTTCCGGATATCTGAAATCTGATGACGGACTGAGACACGCATTCGTGTGGAACCGGCGAAAGTTCCCCGACCCTGCTGCTTTCATATCCGAACTTCATGAACGCGGCTATCACCTTCTCTTCAACATAAAACCCGGGATCCTGAAAACCCATCCTCAGTACAATGAGCTGGCGGACAAGGGCTACTTCGTCAAGGACAATTCGGGAAAACCCATTGTCGAGTACTTCTGGGGCGGCGATGCTTCCTTCATCGACTTTGCAAACCCTGCTGCCTGCTCATGGTGGAAGGAAAAACTCAAAGAGGCATATCTGGACAGCGGAGCCGAGGGAATCTGGAACGACAACAACGAGTTTGAATTCTCGGACCCCGAGATGAAGGCCTACTGCATCCGTACCACCTACCCCGTTCTCATGGTCCGCACGGCCTACCAGGCCTGCAGGGAAAAGAATCCCCACATCCGCCCCTGGATCTACTCCAGAAGCGGTTATGCGGGAATCCAGAAGTATGCACGTACCTGGAGCGGAGACAACAGCAGCAACTTCAGGACCCTCAGGTACAACCAGTTCCAGAGCCTGAGCATGGGAATCAGCGCCATACCGTTTGTCGGCCACGACCTCGGAGGCTTCTACGGCCCCGAACCGAGCGCGGAGCTGCTTGTCAGATGCTGTCAGAGCGCAATCTTCCAGAGCCGTTTCGTAATCCACTCCTGGCGCGAGGACGACAGGCCCACCGAACCCTGGAAGTTCCCGGAGGTCCTGCCCCTGATCAGAGAAGCCCTTCTGGACCACTACCGCCACATCCCCTACATCTACAATGAGGCCCGCCACAGCAGCCTCACCGGCGAGCCGCTAGAAAGACTACTTCTTTTGGAATATCCCGATGACGATACCCTCGAGACCGATCAGGAAGACTTCCTGTTCGGAAGAAGCGTCCTCAAATCCCCGGTCCTGAACCAGGACCAGACACGGAGGACGGTGAGATTCCCCCAAGGAGATTCCTGGTACAGTCCGAGGCTCGGCAGACTGTTTTGCGGCAAAACGGAAAGGACATTCGATGCCCCGCTGGATGCAGTCTGGTATTTCTACAAGGCAGGAAGCATCATTCCGCTTTCAGAGAAACCGGGAAAACTGACAATCGGCTTCTTCGGCAACCTTAAAATGCTTGTCCTTCCCAAGAACGGAGAGTTCACCTTCTCCTACTTCGAGGACGACGGCGTTTCGGAAATCACCGAAAGCAGCCACAACATCTGGGAATTTGCAGTAAGCTATGATGAAAAAGCCTGCAAGGGTACAGTACAGGCACGTCTTCAGCACTGCGGAAACAGAGAGACCCTCAAAAACAGAAAGATAACAATCGCCTTCCCTGAAGGGTTCTCCGAAGATATCACGCTTACTGCGAAAGAACTGGACGGATTGCAGGTTTCCTTCAGAGGCTCCTACGTCAGATAAGCGGAAGAACCATAACGTTCTTCAGCGAGCACGGAACAAAGCCGGCAGCCATCTTCTTTGCCGATGACTCGAAGCCTACCAGCAGCTCTGAGCCACGGACCTCGATGTCCTCGCTCATGTGGGGCATTCTGAGCCTTCCGGACTGCTTTCTGCTGTCCAGGATATAGAGCGGTATCTCCCTGCCGTCCTGCACGAAGGTTCCGTCAGGCTGCCCTAGGTTGTACGAATAGAGATTCGACGAGGCAAAACCGTGCGAGCAGGACATGAAGGCCTTGCCCCCGCAGACCGTGAAGCCCTGTACGAAATCACGTACTGCAAAGGCCTCGGACGGAACCGTCTGAAGGCCGAAAGCCTGTCCGCCATCCAGCTTGTAGGCGAAAACCATTGCCTGATACTCTCCGTCGGAGGTCTTCAGTCTGTGGCTTTCATCGGTCTCGTAGCCGTTGGCATGGTAGTCGCCGACATACACATATTCATCATCGGAGGCACAGAACGATGCCCTGCACGGCACCGGAATGTAGCCGACAAAGCTTACATAGTCTCCTGATGCGGCTTTCACAAGGTCTTCGGTCCGTAGCACGAACAGCTTGGAGGCATTGCTGATATAGACGAAATCATCTGTCGCGGTAAGGCCTCCGGCGTGGCCGGTGTAGATATCTCCGTTCTCCCTCTTGAGCGGAATCTCCTTCACTCGACCGTCGGCGTACACCATGTAGATGCGCGAAGCCTCGCTTCCGGGATAGTAGCCGCAGATCAGGGTGCATTCCTCACCGTCCAGATAGCTCACACCCTGCGGCGTGAATCCCTTCGAAAGATCGGGAATCAGAACACCCTTTTTGGCCTGACGGGAGAAATCGGGATAAAGAATCCATTTTCCGAGAAGCATGGCAACACCGTAGACAATCAGGATTGCCAGTACAACAAATGCCAGAACAGAGAGAATCCTTTTCAATAAGCGCATGTTCGCCTCCGCATCGATTATAGCACAGACCTTATTTTATCAAAGAATGACGCCCAGGTGCCGTCCTGTCTATAGAAGACCGGGATGCTCCTGTCTTCGATTCTCGAAGAGATCTGATACAGGCCCTTGCGGTAGACCTTGCCGGTAAAGAGATGGACCCAGGTGCCTTCAGGAAGCCATACATGGCGGCTCTTTGCCCCCTTCTTCAGAATCGGGGCGACAAGAAGCTCCGGCCCGAGCATGTACTGGCTGACGCAGTTGCGTGCCCAGCTATCTTTGCTGAACCAGTTCATGGGTCGCATGACCGCCAGACCCCTGTCCCTGTTCTCCTCTTCACAGAAAACGATGTAAGGCTTGAGTTTCTTGTGAAGGTCAGACCAGAAGGCCATGTAAGACAGAGTATCGTCATCGGAATCGAACTGCCAGTTGGTCTGCGGTCTGTTGCCCTCGTGGGTTCTCATGACAGGGGAGAAACAGCTCATCTCGGTCCATCTGAGAAGAAGCTCCTTGGTTCTCTTCAGCCAGGCAACCGTCGTGTATCCTCCGATATCGCTGAAAGAGATCCCGTGGCCGCTGTATGCCAGCGAAAGCGCCGCAGGAATCACGGAACCTATGCCGTCATCACGAGACCAGTCTACGTTCTGGTCTCCGGCCCAGATGCTCTGTGCATAGCGCGGGCTCTGGGCATTGCCGCTTCTCATGAAGAAGATGACCTTGTCCATGTTGCCGGTTTCCTCAAGGGCCTCACGGTTGAGTCTTGCCCAAAGGCCGGGCCACATGTTGTGGGCCTCGGTACCGCTTATGCCGCTGTAGACCACGGCATCGGTCGGAAGGTACTCGCCGAAATCTGCCATCCAGCCCTTGCAGCCGAAGGCGATCATGTTCTCCTTGATCTTGCCCTTGTACCACTCGAAGGCCTGCGGATTGGTAAGATCCACGTGACCGCAGTCGAACTCCCCGAAGTCGATGAAATAGTCTTCCCCTGCGCTGTTCTTCATCAGGTAACCCTTGGAAGCGGCTTCATCGCAGAGGCTCTTTCCCTTTATCAGGTAGGGATTGATATAGGAAGTGAAACGCACTCCCTGCTTCTCGAGCTCAGGAATCCAGGTATCCAGTCCCGGGTACATCTCGGGGTTCCATTTCCAGTTCCACAGCACACGCTTGCCGAAGGAGGTGACAATTTTTCCGGACCAGTCCTGCGCCCACAGGGCACAGACATTCACGCCGGCAGCCTTTGCCTTTTCCAGCTTGCCGCGGACAACATCGGTTCCACCCTGGACTCCCAGGATCATGCCGTCATGAACCCAATCGGGAAGGATCTCCTGCCTTCCCAGAAGAAGGCTGACTTTTGCAGCGGTATCCTGTAACGAATTCCCGAAGCCGAAAACAATGCTCTTAGGCAGACTATAGGACATTATTCTGTGGCAATCATGCTTTCTGAAATCAAGTGTCCCATAGTCGAAGCTTTCAACGTGGACAAAGTAGTTCTCACTGGAAACGAAAGTAGGCTGCGGATAGTAGGTGGTATGGTATGCACCGCCGGCCTTGTCATGCATCTGTGCCAGTATGGTCAGGGGCCTGAAGTATCGTCTTCCCACTCCCTGCTCCCTTGTCATGATCGGAAACCGGTGTCCCCTGAGATTGAAATAGGAGTACTGCTCGCCTCCTCCGTATACAGCCTCATGGGAAGATGCAGGCAGGGAAATGAGGAATCTGTTCCAATTCCCGCGGACGAGGCTGAAGGACAGCCTGACAAACCCGTTGTCCTCCTCCGCCCTGAGTTCTATCTCGGTATCGGATGCGCGGTAGACGACACGATCTCCTTCAGCGGAAGTCTTGAGGCAGAACCAGGAGATACGCTTCTCACTGACCTTGAAGTTTCCCCTGTACATCGAGATATCGGACTTCCCGCGGCCGACGGAGATTTCAGGTATGGGAATTACCCTACCGTCCGGACCAGAAATGCCTTTGATGCTATCGATTTCTATCATGACCTCTCCAGAATCAGAATTATATCAGCATGAAGATGCCTGTAAGAAGCAGGCAGATGTAGACAAGCAATGTGAAGACCTTCCCGTTGACCTTGCTTACGGCAAGGCTGCCCAGGATTACACCGGCTATCACAAAGGGTACCATGATCAGGATTGTCCTGAGAATCTCGCCGGTGACGGATCCGTCTGCAATATATGTTACGGAAAGAATCGTATTGAGCGTTACCCACAGGAGGCAGAGCGTGGTTCGGAACCTATCCTTCTCCCTGATTGCGGTTGTGGCATAGACGATTGCAAGCGGCCCGCCCGATGAGAACATGCCGTGGACAAGTCCTGCGCCGACAAGCGCAAGATAGGAATACCAGGACACTGCCTTCGGTTCTTCTTCCTCATCAGCCTTTCTGCCTGTCCGGAAGTATTGGATCAGACGGAAAGCCGAAACAAGTATGATGAAGACTGCAAGGATCCTCTTCAGAACCGCGGAATCCACCGCTCCCTGAAGAAGCCGCCCCGCAAAGAGGAAAGGCAGCATTATGCCGACGATGATCAGATAGTTCTTCCAGTCGATCGATCTTCGGTTGCGCAGGACCACCGAAAGCTGGGGCACCATGGCCACGAAGGTCAGGGTCACGACTCCCGTATGCATTCCCAGAAGCGCAGTCACGAAGGACACCGCAATCACGGTGCCTCCGAAACCGGTTATGACCTCAAGGGTGAATGAGCACAATACAATCAGACCGCAAAGAAGAACATTCTGCATTTCAGTCTATGGGAATGACCTTTCTGTTTTCGCCCAGAAGGCCTACATGTACGCCTTGGCTTACCAGCGGCTCCCAATCCCTGTGGGTGATCATGTACTTGTTCGACATGTGAAGAATCTTGGATTCAGGGTCTCCGTTGGACTGTATGGCAGCCTTCAGCTCAGGATCCAGAGGCCTGTTGGTACCCATCGGCAGGATTATCACAGTCTTGTAGCCGCGGCTATCCACCTTGCAAGGAGCAAGATGGAGGATCTCGGGCTTGAGAAGGAATGCACATCCCTTCGGGATATAGAAAACCTCTGCACAAGAGGAATCCGCATGGTCGAAATCCACAAGGTCCTCGGGCAGCATCCACCACATCAGACAGTCCGTGACAGCTATCGTGAGCTCGGGTCCCTTGTGGTATTCGCTGCCGTTCATCGAGAAGTTGGGACCGTTGCAGTACCCTATCTGCGGTATAAGTCCGCCGTAGTACGCACAGAGTGCGGTATCGGTCTCCGGGGTATGAAGCTCGGGGATGTCGGCGACATAGGTATTGCGCTCGGGTATGACCGTATTCTCATCGATATAAGCGGCAAGCCTGCCGAAAACCGGAGAGTCCACTAGTCTCGCATAACGTGAGAAAAGAGGTTCGTCCACAGTGTGGATCACAAGGCCCGGGTTCTTTTGCCTGAGCTGCTCAAGTCTGGTCATAGAAGCTCCTCCAGAAGCGGATAGATATTCTCCTTAGTTGCCACGGGAAGCTGGTTCCACATCTTGGGATCATCGAAGGAACGCTCGAAGTTGGCATCTATATCTTCCTTTGCAAGAGTGATTCCCAGATCCGAAAAACGTCTGGGCTGTCGGAGATAGACCGTCAGGTCGAAGATATCCTTCTCCAAAGCACTGACAAGGCCCTCCGTGTCTCCGATTTCCGGATGGAAAGGCTTTGCCACTGCGGCAAGGTATTTTCTGGTCTGCTCTATCTCGCATGCCAGGCGGAACACCCCGTTGAGGGTGAATGCGCAGGCAGTGCCGTGCGGGACATGCCAGCTCTCGGAGAGGACGAAACTCAGCGCATGGCCTGCAGCGGTGCCGGTGAGATTGAATGCCATTCCTGCCATGCAGGAAGCGTGCAGCATCCTTCGGGCGGCAGTGTAATCCTCTTCTCCGACAGTCTTGCCGTTTCCGATTGCGACGCTTGCATCATACATTGCCCTGATATTGGAAAGCACTTCAATTGCCGCAGCTACGGAGAGCCTGAGGGTATCGGGCTTTGCGTTCTTGTTCCAGATGGACTCCAAGGCATGGTCTAGCGCATCAAGGCCTGTAGAGGCAACCAGTGCAGGCGGGGCCTTTACCACGAAGTCCTGGACCAGGACTGCCTTGTGGGCATGCATCAGAGGAGATCCCAGCGTGTACTTGCGTCCGTCGGCAGAAGTGTAGACTCCGACCTTGGTGACCTCGCTTCCTGTTCCCGCCGTAGTGGGAAGCAGAACCAGCGTGGCACATCGCTTTTGGATCTTCAGCTTGGGGCTGTTGCCCAGATAATCGTCCAGAGCCCCGCCGTTGGTCCTGAGCATGGCCAGGGCCTTGGCGCTGTCCAGGACGCTTCCGCCTCCTATTCCGACGACGACATCGCACTTTCCGAACGTGGGATCCGAGAACATCTGCATTATGTCCTCGGTCCTGGGATTGGGCCGGACATTGCTGAATATCACAGCCTCTTTGCCGAAGCTTGCCAGAAGCTCGTTCTTGGCAGCGATGGGAGCGTTGTCGGTGACTATCGCAATCCTGCGGCAGGGTCCGATTATATCCAGCAGTTCCTTCCTGGAAATGTGTTTTCTCTCGAGCACCTTCAGCGGGCTGAGCTTGGAAGAAATCATCTGAAGTTCTCCTTCTCGATGTCCTCAACGATGTGGAAGTTCTTTGTCAGAAACTCCTTCTTGAACTCCATCTTCTGAGTAAACTGCATCGAGAGCCAGGCATCGACGATCTCACATCCGAGGAAAGGAGCAGTAATCCATCCGCCGAGGGTGATGACGTTGGCGTTATTGATGATCTTTGCCCTCTCTCCGGAGAACACGGAATCAACCACACAGGCATAGATTCCCTTGTGCTTGTTTGCAACGATTGCCATCCCCTGTCCGGTACCGCAGATCAGAATGCCCTTCTCCGCCTCTCCGTTCTGGATGGCCTTGCAGACCTTTGGAGCCTGCTCGGTATAGGGATGCGGCTCGTTCTCGTTAGGAATTCCGAAATCCAGTACCTCGATGCCCTTCTCCTTGAGATGCTCGACTATTGCCTTCTTGAGCGGATATCCGCTGAGATCCGATGCGATTGCTATCTTCATGTTATTCTCCTTGTTCATTTCAATATCGATTTGACCTTGGCGCAGATGTCATCTGAGCCCAGCTTGTATTCACCTACCAGATAGTCCACCGTTCCGACCTGACCGAAGCGGTCATCTATTCCGACGTATCCGATTCTGCATCTCGGGCACTCCTGGGAAAGGAGCTTGGTCACTGCAATTCCCAGGCCTCCGTCAATCTGGTGGTTCTCGCATGTGACGACCGCACCGGTTCTCCGGGCACAGGTAAGAATGAGGTCCCTGTCCAGGGGCTTCACGGAAAGAGCGTCAACAACAGTAGCCTGAATTCCTTCACTCTTTAGTTTTTCTGCTGCAGCGATTGCGTTATGGACCATCAATGCACCGAGAGCGATGATTGTGACATCTCCTCCGGAGCACAGGACCTTGGATCTTCCCAGAGTAAAATTCTCGTCCGGGCGGTAGATATCTGAAGCAGCCTGTCTCTGCAGACGCAGATAGCAGCTGCCCTTATGCTCATACATCGCCTTCACTATCCCTTTTACCGAGGCGCAGTCACTGGGCTCGGCAATCACCAGATCCGGAATCATCCTCATGATTCCGATATCCTCGAAGGCCATATGTGTTCCGCCGTTGAATGCAGCCATCACACCGGGGTCGGTTCCGACAAGCTTCACATTGAGCCTGGCATAGTTTGCGGAGATGAAGAACTGGTCGAATGCCCTTCTTGAGGCAAAGCAGCTGAAAGTGGATGCAAACGGAATATAGCCCTGTGCGCTCAGTCCGCTTGCAATGCCGACCATGTTGGCCTCGGCAATTCCGCAGTCTATAGCCCTCTTTCCGAGCTTCTCCTTCAGCGACAGTGTTCCGACCGACCTCATCAGATCCGCATCCAGAATCACTACGTTCGGATCCTTTTCACAGAGTTCCATTATCGCTTCACAGTAAGCGGTCCTCAGTTCCTTCAGTTCAGCCATTGCGGATCCTCCCCGTGATAAAGATCCCTCACTTCCTGCAAGGTGACCTTGGCATTGTGGCTTTCGGCCTTGTTTTCCAGCCTCGGGAAGCCCTTGGCCTTTACAGTGTCGCAGATGATCATCTTGGGCTTGCCGTTCTTCTCATGGGAGAGGGAGAACGCCCTGTCCAGGTCCTTCAGATCATGTCCGTCGCAGCGCAAGACATCCCAACCGAAGGCCTTCCACTTCTCTTCAAGGTCCTTCAGCCCCACAACCTCGGCAACCTGACCGTCAAGCTGGAGCTTGTTGTAATCGGTCATCGCAATCAGGTTGTCCAGCCTGTTGGCGCTTGCGAACATCGCTGCTTCCCAGTTCTGACCTTCTTCCGTCTCGCCGTCTCCGATTATGCAGTAAACCCGCTGGTCCTTATTGCCCAGCTTTGCGCCATAGGCCATGCCGCAGGCAACGGAGATTCCCTGACCCAAGGAACCGGTACTCATGTCTATACCGGGGGTCCTGTTCCGGTCACAGTGGCTCGGAAGCAAGGTCCCTCCCTTGTTCAGGGTCTTGAGCCAATGCATTGGGAAATAGCCCTTCTCTGCCAGAACGGAATACAGAGCCGGTCCGGAGTGGCCCTTGGAGATAACCAGCAGATCCCTGTCATCTCTCTTGGGGTTCTTCGGATCCAGGTTCCGCATCTCGCCGTTGAACAAGGTCGTCAGGATCTCCACGATGGACATGGATCCGCCCAGGTGTCCTACGCCCAGATTTGCGATGCAGTACAGGCAGTTCTTGCGTGTCAGAGCTGCAAATCTTTCAAGTTCGGAAAAATCCTTCATCTATCACCTCTTTTCAATATCTTTCCACAGGTATGCCCAGCAGTCGGCAGAATGCCTCAAGCTCATCTTCAATATCGGCATAGGCAACCACGAAGTGAGGCTCCCAGCCAGCCTGCACGGAAGCATAGACAAGCTTCTCGGCATCCGTCGAAGCCTTGACCACAACCGAGGCTCCCTGGAACTGCTTGGCTTTCTCAAGCGCTTCACCGCCTGCGACAAATGCCCTGAATGCCCCGTCTGCGTCCTTTCCGATTCTGAACACCGTCACGGCATCACATGGCCTACAGCCGAAATCCATGGCAGGGCCGATCTTTCTGTTGGGATGCACCCCGATTGTGGGTCTTGAAGCCAAAGACGGCGCGCACATTCCGCAATGCCAATATGTCACGGTATTCTCCGCGGCATCCATCGAAACGGGATCGCCGAAGAAAACCGCGCCGCCTGAGAGCCTGGAAGCAATGAACATGGAGAGAGCTCCGTAGACATCGCTTTCGCAGGAGCTGGCAATACCCATATCGTTGAGCATGGAGAGAACTGCACAGTTGGGAGTCCCAAACTTCGTGAACAGGTCCGGCCAGCATCTGGAACCGATGACCTTGACGTTGTTCTCGGTACAGAAGTCGCGGTAGGCCTTCATGAGCCTCGAATAGCCTTCCATGTTTACCTCGGGTATATTCTCATAACCGCAGCATGTCGATTTGAAGACATCAAGGTAATCCCTGCACTCCTCGGCAGAATATGATTTGGCCTTGTCGAGAATCTGCTCCAGAGGCACGTTGACAAGCCTGGCTCCGAAGAGTCCGCTGATTTCAGAGGCATCCGCGCGACCGAAATCAAAGCCTTCCGGAGTATCCCCTATGGCTGCCACCGTAGTCTCGCGAAGCTGTTTCATGGCCTTCACCGCCTTGCCGTTGGCCTCTATTGCCTTGCGTACTGCAGCATCTTCAGGAGAGCCGAAAACATACCCGAAGTTTCCTTTTCCACGCTTTTTCATCATGTTTGCCGCAGAATAGGCACCCGTCAGCGAGTTCAGCCGAAGTCTCTTGCCATCGATTACCGGCTCCTTGAGAGTCCACAGAAGCACCGGGACATCGGCAAATACATCCATGACTGCTGAGCAGTAAGCCGCATTGGCAAAGGTGATGTTCTGCAGGACAATCAGATCCGGATGAAGACCCGAAAGGAAGGCCTTGAGGTCTGCAATGGAAAGAAGCATCTTGTCGGGGCAGACTGCCTCATCGGCAAACAGAGAACGCATCAGGGCACGGGATTTCTCAAACTGGTCCCCTGCAACTTCAAGATCGAACGTCGGCACGCCGATCGGAACATAAACGAACTGCACTTATTATTCCCTCCGAAAGAAAGAGAGTCGCCTATCCATTGTATCACGTTTTCAGACTAATACCATTGGTTAACTAAATTTTACATAGAGAAGATACAATAGTAACTGTAGGATTCTAATCGCGGAAATGAACCTCTATTCCCTGCCCTGCCAGCTCCTTCTTGATTGCATTCTTGTTTTCATACATACGGGCATCTGCAAGGCGGATGGCTTCATCGACCGAGATCTCTGCATTGCACATGGCATAGCCGAAGGAACAGATGTAGGAAGTCTGCTTCAGGTCCTCACGCATACGGACGATGATTGATCTGATATCGAACTCGTTCGTATTGCGGCAGATTATCATGAACTCATCACCGCCGACACGATAGGCAGTGCAGTTATGGGGACAATCTCTGCGGAATACTCCTGAAACCACTTCCAGCGCCATATCGCCTGCTTCATGGCCGAGATTGTCGTTGAGGTACTTGAGTTCGTTCATGTCTATGGAAATCACGCCGGTGATGTTCTGGGATTCCATCACCATGTCCTGATAGAAACTCTGACGGTTGGGAAGGGATGTCAGCGGATCCATCTTGGCCATATGGATGTAGACCAGAACATAGTAGAGCAGGATCGATGAAGTGAAGATTGCGCTGTAATCCTTGTATCCGTCGAAGAAGAAATAAAGCAGAACACCGGCAATTGCTCCGAGGACTATGTATCTGGAAGCCGCCATGTTCATCCTGGAATAGCTTTTGAAATAACGCACATTCTGAACGGCGAAAATGATGATATAGAAGCCGAACAGTGCATACGGAAGATATCTGAGCGGTCCGGCTGCAAAATGGTTGCTCTCATGATACCATACGACAAGATGTGTCCACTGGGAGAAGAAGAACAGCGGAAGGCTGACGAGCCAGGGGATGCAGAAGAGCCAACTGCGTCTGGGAATCCCGCTATTCTCCGTCAGTAGAGTCATGATCATGAGAATCAACGGGTAGAGGGAATACAGACAAGCAGTCAGGATGGGACGCAGGAGACTGAGCTTCTCGAAGGTCTGGGTCCACTTCTCCAGGGAGAAGATTGCGGACTCGATGAGAAGAAGCACCACCACGGTTACGGTGAGCTTCTTCATTCTCTCGGAAAGATGTGCACTCACACCGAGAATAACCACGAGGCCGATCAGTTCATATATCATGGAAAAGTTCTCAAGAATATACTCAACGAATCCCATATGTTTTACCCGACTATAATGATTACACTATTCCGTTCTATTTTTCTACCCTTTTTTTCCGGCCCGTCTGTCTTTGACTATATCAACCATAGGGTGCATAATAGTATCAACCGCACAAAAGGGGGATATCATGGCATACACCGAGTATTTCGCACCAACACATGTCTATTTCGGAAAGGAAACGGAGTATCTGGCAGGAAAAGTTCTGAAGGAGAAAGGCGCAAAAAAGGTCCTTCTTCACTATGGATCGGGTTCTGCGGAGAAGAGCGGTCTGCTCGGAATAATCAGGAAATCCCTTGAGGAAAACGGAATCAAGTTCATTGAGCTCGGCGGCGTCAGGCCCAACCCCAGACTCACTCTTGCCCGAAAGGGAATCGAGATTTGCAAGAAGGAGAAAATCGACTTCATTCTGGCCGTGGGAGGCGGATCCGTTCTGGACAGCGCAAAGTGCATCGGCTACGGCACACCCTATGACGGAGATGTCTGGGATTTCTACTGCGGCAAGGTGGTACCGCAGAAGCGCCTTCCTATGGGAGCTGTACTTACGCTGTCTGCCACAGGCAGCGAGATGAGCAACTCCAGCGTCATCACGAACGATGAGATCTATCCCAACGACAAGTTCGGCTGCAACACCAACCTCGGCAGACCGGTCTTTGCCCTGCTCAACCCTGAGCTCACCTACTCGGTATCGAAGTATCAGACCGGAAGCGGCAGCACCGACATCATGATGCACACCATCGAGAGATTCTTCCACAACGGGCCGGAGCTTGATTTCACAGACCAGATTGCGGCAAGCCTCCTCAAGACAGTCATAAAGAATACCGAGATAGCCCTCGAAAAGCCCGATGACTATGATGCAAGGGCAAACCTCATGTGGGCGGGATCGCTTTCCCACAATGGCCTTACCAACATGGGATTCGAATCAGGCGGAGACTGGGCCTGCCACAGACTGGAGCATGAGCTCTCCGCAATCTACGATGTAGCACACGGCGCCGGACTTTCGGCAATATGGAGCTCCTGGGCAAGATACGTCAAGGCCACGGACCCCTCACGCTTTGCAAAACTCGGAAAGCTGGTATTCGGAATCGAGGATAAGGATGCCGACAAGGCCGCAGACAAGACCATAGACGCCTTCGAGAACACCTTCGCCGGATTCGGAATGCCGATAAGGATCAGCGGACTTGGAATCGATGCAACCGATGATGTATGCAGGATGCTTGCAGAGAAGGCGTCACTCAAGGGCGCAAAGACTTTGGGAAACTTCCGGGTTCTCGAGACCGAGGATATGTATAGGATATTCAAGGCTGCCAGATAAACAGACAGCTTCAGCTCTCGTACTCTATGGAACGGAGGAAGGCCTTTGTGCGCTCTTCCTTCGGGTTTGCGAAGAATTCCTTCGAAGGCCCTGCTTCCACGATATGTCCGTCCTCTATGAAAATCACCTTGCTTGAGACGTTTCTGGCAAAGCTCATCTCATGGGTCACCACAAGCATGGTCATACCCTCTTCGGCAAGCTGTCGCATTACGTTCAGGACTTCCCCTATCAGCTCGGGGTCAAGGGCGCTGGTAGGCTCATCGAAGAAGATTATCTCCGGCTTTGAGGCAAGGGCTCGGGCAATTGCGACACGCTGCTGCTGACCGCCCGAGAGCTGTGAAGGATAGCTCGAGAGCTTGTCGGCCATGCCCACCTTCTCCAGCATCTGCTTTGCAATTGCGACGGCATCGTGCTTCTTCATGCCGGCTCCCGCCGTAAGTCCGAGCGTGACATTGTCCAGCACGGTCTTGTTGAGAAACAGGTTGTAGTTCTGGAATACGAATGCGGTTTTCTTTCTGAGCTCGGCGATATCGGCCTTGGTGGCCTTGTTCAGGTCAAAGGTCCTGCCGTCGAAGACCATGGTGCCGCTGTCGGCCTTCTCGAGGAAATTGAGGCATCTGAACAGGGTTGTCTTTCCGCTTCCGCTGGGGCCCAAAATGGCCACTACATCGCTCTTGTTGACATCAAAACTGATACCATCCAGAACCTGGAGGCTATCGAAACCTTTCTTCACATCACGGATTTCAAGCATCATGAGTTTCTTCCTCCGTAGCTTGACAGACGTTTTTCTCCCTTGCGCTGGAGGAATGTCAGGAAGGTGCAGAAAATCAGGTAGATCAGTGCAACCTCGAGATAGAGGCCCAGGGATTCATAGACACGGCCGTTGATGACCTGCGCCTGGCGGAACATCTCCATGACGGAAATGGTTGCTGCCATGGATGTCTCCTTGAGCATTGATATCATTGAGTTTCCGAGTGCCGGGAATGCGGTGCGGAAGGCCTGCGGGAGGGCTACATGCCACATGATCTTCGGGAAAGTCAGCCCGACGCAGTAGCCTGCCTCGATCTGACCTCTTGAGACGCTCTCCAGAGCGCCTCTGATTGTCTCCGACATATATGCGCCTTCATTGAAGCCCAGAACCAGCATGGCGGCCGTAAATGCAGGCAGCTTGATTCCGATGCTCGGAAATCCGAAGAAGACTATGTAAAGCTGTACCAGAAGCGGTGTTCCACGTGTGATCCAGATGTAGAACCTGCAGAGCTTCTGAAGACCTCTGACCTTGGCATACTGGACAAGCGCCACCAGAAGCGCAACCACCAGGGCGATGGCAAACGAGAAAATGGTAAGTGGTACCGTTACCCGGATTCCATAGCCCAGAAGCTTCGGGAAGGATTCTATCAGTATCGACCAGAGTCTTTCGTTCATCTATTTGTCAGTTCGCCTTTGTCAGGTCTGTTCCGAAGTACTTGATAGACAGGTTCGAAAGGGTTCCGTCTGCTCTTGCCTGGCTGAGGAATGCGTTGATGGCGCTCAGCAGTGCCTCTGTCTGCTCGCCTTTTCTGATGGGATAGCAGACGGGTTCACCGGCTACGGTCTGGACGATCTTGATGTTTGCATCGGGATGCTCTTCGAGATAGCTGTCTACCGAGCCCTTTGCATTGATCGTGGCATCTACTCTGCCCTGCTCGATCATCATCATCGTCTCGCCGAGGGTATCGACATAATCGACCGTTGCGCCGTAGCTTTCTGCAAGCTGGGCATATGTCGAGTTGGGTGAATTGCTGGTCTTGCGGCCCTTGAGGTCAGCAAGAGTATGGATAGAGGTATTGTCGCCGCGGACAACCAGAACCGCCTCCGTATAAAGGTAGGGATCCGAGAACGAGAACTTCTGGGCTCTATCTTCCGTGTAACCTACCCCGTTGCAGGCGATATCGAAAACGCTCTGCTCAACGCCGACAAGAATCGATTCCCAGGGAACCTCGTGGAACTCGGGCTTCACCCCCAGGCTCTGTGCCAGAAGAGCTCCCAGCTCGACATCGAATCCGGTGAGGGTGTCACTTGCATCGTGGTATGTCCAGGGGGTCCAGTTTCCTTCCGTGGCGATGATGAGGGTTCCCCTCTGCTTGATTGTTGTCAGGCTGTCCTCTTTTGCACCGGCGGCGAAAAGGGAGACAAGGCATATCGACAGCAAAGCTGCCATGATTATCTTCTTCATCATTATTCTCCTGTATGGTTTGAATACTGTATGGTTTGAATATATTAACTGCTGTCGATTTTGACAACAGCAAGGCATCCAAGAGTTATGAATTCACTTGAAGTGCAACCCTCCCGAAATCTATTGACGCCTGATTGATATTCCAAGAAAATAAAACCATGAGCCTTGTATCTTCGATTACCCTTATTGTCACAGTCATCATCATTTACTATGCACTGATAAGGATATTCGCCGTATTGTTCAGGATAACGGGTCTGCCGAAGGAGAAAGCAATTTTCCAGGCCGTCTCACTCCTTACAAATGCAGGCTTTACTACAGGTGAATCGGAGATAATCGTAAGCGAAAAGACAAGAAGGCACATAGCTACCGCAGCGATGCTGACCGGCTACTTCTTCTCGGTGCTCATCGTATCGCTGTTCATCAACCTTTTTTTAAATATAGACTTCTCAGCCATCAGCGAGCAGATACATCTGCTGTTCCTTGAATTCGGCGGAATGATTGCCTTTTTCCTCATCCTCCGCATACCGGAGGTCGATAATGCCATCAACAAAGGTCTGGACAAGATTACCGTAAGGCTTTTCAAGAAAGCGGCCAAAGACAACTATATTTCCGTTCTTGACACCTACGGCAAGGATGCCGTCGTGAATATCTTCCTCTACAAGGTGCCCGAGTTCCTCGAAGGGAAATGCGTGGTCGATACGGACATGAGAAAGAACTACAACGTGAACATCCTGATGTACACCAGAAACGGGCAGAACCACTATGTAACTGCAGACACCATCTTCTCAAACAAGGATGTCCTCATTGCCTTCGGTCCCCTTGCCTCCATCAGGGATGCATTCCTCTTGAAGGAAAGACCGGACAAACACGACAGAAAGAGAATCATGGAGAACGAAGAGAACTCGATCTCCATCATGTCCAACTTCGGTTATCAGATCATGGCGGACATCAGGCTCAACAAGGTTCCCCAGATACTCTCCGAAAAGAGCCTTCTCGAGAGCAGAATCAAGGACTACTTTTCAATAAACATCATGATGGTCTCAAGGGGGAATGAACCCATCAATATCACCAAGGATACCATACTGGCAAAAGGGGACCGGGTCATTGCCTTCGGTCCCTATGAGAGCATCAACACTGTTTTCGGAAACATCCGCAATTCAGACCCGGAAGAATGATCCTATATACTGCTCAGCCCCGGGCACAGCGATACCCGGATCCTTGATCTCAAAGGTCACCTCAAGTCCGCACTCCCCGGCTGCAATCTCAAAGTGACAGAGGGCAATGCCCATATCGATTTTCTGGATATCCCAGCCGTCATCGGAGACATAGCCTTTGCCGGGCTTCTCATAGAAATGGGCATTCCCGTCGCTTACTACAACACGCCAGGGCTGCTTGTTCACGGCTGATGGGGCAAGCCTCACCGCCTCAAGAACATCCGACAGCTTTCCCGAAGCCTCCGGGGTCAGAGGTCTGTCAAAGGATCCGTCAAAGAAAAGGTCCGTGAAATCCAGCCTGCTGTCGGCTCTTACACCCTTTCTCATCAGGGTTTCCCTCAATGACATCTTCCTTGCAGGATATCCGAGCGGACTGACACACGGCAGGACCTCATCCGGCCCCAGATCCATGGCTTTCTCGAAGGCTCCGCGGTTCATGGTTCCGGCTATCCATGTGGTGCCGATACCCAGACTCTGGGCATAGAGGACAATCTTCTCGAATTCATATCCGAAGGCCTCTTCGGCGTGGGCAACGCGCTTCATCTTGCCGGCAATGAAGGTATCGGTCCCTACGATGACCGGACTTGATAGGCCATCTTTCCTGGCATCGAGAATCTTCCATTCAATCGGGATTCCATAAGGATTATCAGCCTTTTCGGCAAAATCCATGAGTTTTAGGACATCGTCCCGGACAAGGGATCTTCCGTCAAATGTGCGTACACTGCGTCTTCTTCTGATTGCATCAAATATACTCATCTTAACTCCTCTTCACTCATGAACCGCGTCCTGCAGACTCTCCAGATCCCTGATGGAATGATGCCTATTCAACGTGTCTGCCACAACCAAGACAGAGCCTGCCACCATCACGGCCAGTGCTGCGAAGTACATCCACCGAGGCATTCGCAGACGAGCCATAACTAATTCCGAGCATCAGGAAGATCGGAGCGGCAATATCAAGGATGATCATACCGAGGACAAAAGGCAGATCCTTTCTTGTCAGGGACTCTGATTTCTCCCTGTCCTTCTTGTTTATCAGGGATAGGATTCCTATACCGATTCCCGCACCCAGATAAAGAAGCGCCGCCATTGTGGTTGGCCCCACCTCGCGCAGCAGTATCTTTGACACAGGCACGTTGATGGCATAGAAGACAGCCGCCAGGAACGCGAACAGTATGGCCTTCGGCTTGCCTGTCATTTTCCGACCTCCTCAGGGACAACAATATCCAGGCCGACTTCTTTGACCAGCTGAACATCCCGGATACCGTAGAAATTCCGGGCCAATGACTTCACATATCCGAATCCGAACTCCTCGGGGACAAACAAGCCTCCTGCAGTGGTCACGTAATACAGCTTCTCCGCCTTGCACAGGCCCTGAGGAACTCCTTCGGGCGTATACCTGAAAGTAACTCCGATTACGTTGATCTGCTCGAAGTACTGCTTGAGCACGGCGGGAAAAGAGAGGTCCCAGTAAGGGGCGGCAATCACAATTCGATCCGCCGATGCGAACTGTCTGGCCATGTCAAAGAGCGGATCGGAGAACTCCCCGCAGTCTATCAGACGGTCCCTGTTCCGAAGAAAGGCCTCGTCCACCACAGGGAACGAAAGCTCATGCAGACGGATCTCCTGCACCTCACCTTCCAGCTTTGACAGCACGCTGTCTGCAAGCTTTCTTGTTCTTGACTGCTTTCTCACGCAGGCATTGATAAATAAAACCACATTCACGTCCTCGGATAAATCAAATTTAACGGATTTATCTCAGCTTGTTAAGAACCTCACCGATATCCCCGTCGATGCATATGGACTGCTTCTCGATCTGTTTTATGCTGTAGGCCTCGCTGTAGTTGATGCAGGCGTAGACCGCCTTCGGGTTCGATGCCGTCATCTGCCAGAACGGGTATTTGATGATCACGGGCGTATTTAAACCCACTCCGAGCTCGAGGTACAGGACATGGAGATTCCTGTGTTCATACAGATAGTCCGAGTACGCCTCCGAAGCCATGCGCCAGCCCTCATTTTCGACAAAGCTTTCGTCTGAGCGCAGGTTCATCACTACCTTCGAGCCGTCAACCGGGCAGGTCGGAACAAGATCGGAAGGTATGCTCATCGAAATCTCTCCGTTTTCCGGTTCACGGAAGATTCCGCTATCGTCCCTGACATACCCTTGTGCCTCCATTGCCTTCATGACCCAGTTTTCATTGTCGAAGGTTTCCCTGATGGAAGGATTCGTGCTCTGGAACAGCCCGAAGTCTCCCTGAGTGTAGAACAAACGGTTTTTATCAAATCCGGCTCTCTGAAACTGATGGTCTACATTCGTTGTAATAACAAAGAAATCCTTATCTTTAACAAGATTCAGGAGATCGTTATAGACAGGTTTCGGAGCATCCATATATCTGTTGATGTATATGTAGCGCGCCCAGTAGGCCCAGAAAACCTCATCGGATCCGAAGTCCGCAAAGCCTCCGCCGTACATATCCCCGAACCCGTACTTCCGGGCAAAATCATGGAACCAGAGCTCAAAGCGCTCACCGCTGTAGACGAATCCGGCGGATGTGGAAAGACCTGCTCCGGCACCGATTACTATGGCATCGGCAGTATCGATTTCAGTCCTCAGACGCCTAGTCTGCTCGTCGACTGTTCCCAGACCTCTGGAAAGCTGAAGGTCATAGTTTCTTACCGCGTTGTATCCGCTTTGGATGGTATCCCTGTAACCGTCATGAAAGAAGCGCTTCATAGAACCTCCGATCCTCATCCTTGAAGACATTGAACACCACCTGTTCCACTGCTCCCTCATGGGTTTTCAACCAGGAACCGACCGTAGATGTTGCAATCTCGGCGGCCCTGTAGTTCGGGAAGCTGAACACCCCGGTGGAGATGCAGCAGAAGGCCACGCTCCTGAGGTTGTTTTCAAGACACATGTCCAAGGTGTTGGTATAGCAGTCGGCAAGATCTTTTTCCAGACTCTCCGTAAGCCGTCCCATGACAATCGGCCCAACGATGTGTATGACCTTCCTTGCCGGAAGGTTGTAGGCATCCGTAAGCATGGGGATTGCGGTAGGCTGCTCATAGTCCTGCCCGTATTTCTCCCTCAGCTTATCCATCTTCCTGCTGCACTCCTCGCGCAGCTGGATGCCTGCGTAGGTGTGGATACAGTTGTCGATGCAGCTGTGCATGGGGACGAAGCACCCCAGCATCTGGGAGTTGGCGGCATTGACGATGGCATCCACTTCCAGCCTTGTGATGTCTCCCTGCCAGATTGACATGCAATTCCGTACAACTGGAATGTCGCAGAGCCTCACAATCCCCTTTTCCGCCGCAATCTCCGACAGATATTCATCCTGAACCTTCAGGAAATCCGGATCCTTCAGAGCGGGCATCCTGACATTGAACAGGCTCCGCAGAAGTCTTTTCTGCGATGCACCCTCGGGGGGAATCTCAAGATTGCCGTATTCCGGATTCTCTTTCAGAAGCGCTCTGATCAGAAACAGCCTTTTCTCGATCTGGTCCATTTGTCACTCCTCAAATCAGGTTTTCCTGTTCCTCGATCCACGAGGCCTGCGGAACATCATGTATGATATCCCCGTCCAGATAGTTCCCTATCAGAAACGGAGAATCCGGATCATGAAGCCGGCTGAGCTGAAGCACCTTCTCAGGTTCTGCGTTTGCATAACAGTAACGGCAAAGGTGCCTGCAGGTGTTGTATGCTCCGATATCGCATGAAAGATAGCATGCACATTCGGCTCTTGCACCTTTCTTCTTGGGCGCATTCAGATGCTTTCCGATTGCCTTCTCGTAATCGCTGATGCGCATGCATCCGCCGCAGTCAGCACCATAGGCGGCAAGCTCATCCCCTTCTGCACAGGGTCTGACCGTCATCCCGTGTGCAGATGCGATTTCTATGAAGGTCCTGCCCAGGTGAAGGCGCTGTTCCCTTGTGACTTCCCGGGCTTCGGGAAAGTTTCTCCTGACCTTCGGGAACAGGTCGATGAAGCTTATCACTGCCGTCCGGGTATATCCGTCCAGCTCTGCAGTCATCTTCTCGAATGCTCTGAAATGATAGTCCATAGAATACTTGTCAGATATGAAAATAGGGTCATATCTCCATCCTATAGCATCGAGACCCACAATATCCGACAATCTCCTGAAGTCATCCAGCAGTCTGTGCTTATCGGGAACGTTGGGCTCGATGTCATGTCCGTAAGGCGTAATAGTAACGTACCAGTACTGTCCGTAGTCCTTCAGAAGGTCCATGTAGCCGAACATCGGGGAAGGATTTTTGGTACAGAAACCGATTGCATCCACGACCGACGGATCCAGACGGTATCGGCTTACCTGACTTGGATTGAATGGATTGCGTACGCAGACAGAGCCCTCACGGAGCCTGTTTGCAAACCACCGGGAATAGAATGCGGGGATATCTGTTCGCTGGCCCGTGTTGATGATCATGATCAGTTATCCGTATTGCTTCGGCCCAGTTTCCAGAACAGCAGTGCCATCAGCCAGTTGATGAGACAAACCACGACAAGAAGCACGGTTCCCACTCCCCAACCCCACTTCAGAAAGCCGTAGATATCGGTCATGGGGTTGGACTTGCCGGTCCAGTTGGCTGCATTAACTGCAATGTACCCGGTTCCGTACATGATTGTAGGCACTACAGCCCATAATGTGTTTACGGCCTTGAGGCTCTTTTCGTGCTTCAGCAGCATCTGTGAAATGATGGCAAGTACCGGAGCAAGGAGATGTAGCCAGAAACACACCCCGGTAAACATCGGACCATAGCCTAGAGAGGGTCCGAGATAGACCAGGACCACTATCAGCGTGACGCTTACGACGGAGCTTCCGGCCAGATGCAGGATGTACAGCGCCTTAGGAAGGCTTTCGGTCTTACTTATCAGAAGATAGACAACAAATATCAGGGATGTCAGTGCGCAAAGCAGGTTGGAAAGAACCGTATAGTACTTGAACGCTCCGAGGCCGCTTGAAACCAAAACGGCATTGCTTTTGGAAAAGACCATCCCGAATACGGCACAGAAGACAGACAGGACGACCAGGATGTCCAGTATCATTATCAGTGTCTTCTGTCCGTTCTTCATTCAGGCTACCTTCTGTATCTTCTATTAAGATAACACTTCAAAGACAATCCTGTAAACCGATCTTTGTGGCAGAAACCTGAATCCAAGCCCCTTTTCATACTTTAAAAAAAACTGAATATATGTTGCTCAATAACCACGCATCGCAATCAAGAATAAGACAGAAACAGAACGAAACCAAGGAGGTCGGAAATGAATCTGCCTATCAGAGAAATCATCACAGCAGCACGCAGAATGGGAGCCACTGTCTTCAAGATCGCAAGGAATCAGGACGGGGAATATGATTTCCAGTTCAAGTTCAACGGGATCTACAGAAGCGTAAGCCTTCAGACCATCCTGGAATACGGAGAATGAAAGAATTACATCAAGAGGGAGTGATCACCTGATCAATTCAGCACCCATCTCATAGGCTTTCTTCATTTCTTCCGGGAAAACCGTCTCATGGCGCCTCATCTTTGCCTGGGGATCAAACATAGACCATTCCCAATCGGTCTTGCTGTAATCCCTGAGCTGGAGGGTATCGCCGCTGACCAGAACCTCTGTCGGCCCCACGAAACGGTTCAGCGTCTGCTGATAGCCTGCCATCAGATTGCCGTACATCGTATCCGGCGCATTGCTTGTCATAATCAGCAGGACAGGAATGGGATGCTCATTACAGCATGGGGACTGCACATTATAGGTCAGGTTCTGGAATATCAGACGCTCATATAAGGCCCTGAAAGATGCAGTCAGATTCCCGAGATAGTTCGGAGATCCGATGATCAGGCCGTCCGCCTCCCTTATGGCATCCAAAACCGGAGTAAGGCCATCCTTACAGATGCAGTGCCCCTTGAATCTCTCCTTCTTGCACCCGAAACATGAGATACAGCCGGTGTATTTTTCAATCTTGAACAGGTTGAATCTCTCAACCTCTGCTCCGGCAGAGACTGCTCCTTCCGAAGCTTCTGAAATCAGAGTCTCCGTATTCCACCCGGTTCTTGGTCCGGCATTGACGGCTATTATCCTCTTTCCCATGATCATCTCCTTATCCCCGGTTTTCAGTCAAATGCCAGTGCTTTCTGCTTGCTGAATTCCTTCTTCGGAATCCCCTACAGCTCCCTGATTGACTTGTTTAAGAGCATCAGGATTGCAGTAACGGCAAATCCTGCCGAGCAGAACACCAGAAGCCAGGTGGAACCCAAGGTCTGCAGGATAACTCCGGCCAGGACCGAAGATATCGGAATCATGCCTTGCGAACCTATGCTGGTTATGCTGTTGACCTTGCTCAGCATCTCCTTGTCTACCACACGCATGATTGCGGTACTTATGGGAATATTCACATATGAGATGAAGAACCCCATAACCAGAGTCCCCAGGCTGAGGGATATCAGGAATGCGTTCATTGAAACCCCGCGGTCTATGAAATACCAATAGCAGAGTGTCCAGATGACCATGACAATTGCGAGAAAACAGATTCTGACTGCAACCTTGTGCCCGCATTTGTCAGGCTGCTCAGCCGCGCTGAGAATGACGGCTCCGGCCAAAGAACTGATTCCGAACAGCACGTTGACTACCGACAGCCAGAGCTCCGGTGTAAGAACCTTGCTGAAGAGGTATGACGGAGCACTCGAAAGGTCAGTCTTGATGAAGTATGGAAGGAAGTTTCCCGTAATCGGATTGAAGAAGAAATTGATGAACAGAATAACTCCGAGCAACGAAAGGATGGCCTTCTTTGTCTTGAGGTAAACCAGTCCGTCCCGCATGTCCCTGAAAGCCAGTTTCAGAGTCAGTTTTTCATCCGTCGGCGTATGGTCGTAACGGATAAAAAGCTCGGAGAATCCAGACCCTACGAAACAGGCCCCAACGAAGAAGAAAAGTACATAGACCGGCACTGCCGAATAGAGAATTCCCGCCAGAATCACACCCAGAATGCCTTCAAGCGAGCTTTTGATCGTGAAATAGGAATTTGCCTGCTGGAGTTTGTTCTCCTCCACTATACGCGGAAGAAGAGCCCCGGAAGCCGGATTGAACACTCCGCTTACTGCGTTTCCCGCTATTCCCAGCACAAACAGAACCGTCAGATGCGCATCCGGTTTTTGAAAAATCAACATCAGGATGGTTGCAAGGATTATCATTCCACCCTTGATGAAATCGCAGGAATACATGATTTTTGCCTTGTTGTACCGGTCTCCCAAAACTCCTCCCACAGGAGTGAACAGAAGCATGGACAGTCCGCACAACGCAAGGTACAGACCCTGGAGGAATGCATTGTTGTTACTGATTTCGAGAATATAGAAGCTTACCGCAAAGCTGTAGAGCAATGCCCCCAATTCCGAGACCAGGGCACCGAAGAAAACCAATCTGAAATTGCGTCCGGCAAATACGTTTCTGTCATTTCTTTCCATTTTCAACCATCCTGCTCCAGTTTTCAGCCAGATTCCGGTCATCCAACAATTCCATGATTGTCCTTATGCTGCCTGTTGCGGATGATCCGAAGAAATCCAAGACGAACGTTTTCTCCGCATTTTCGGCAAAACGCATACCGGAAAGTGTATAGTCAGGTGAAGAATCAAATCCGGATGCCATGTTGAAGGCCTCCAGAAGCGACTGTTCGGAAGCCTCTTTTTTCCCGTTCTTTGCCTGCACATAAGAAAGGACCGCAAGCATCTCGCTATGTATCTTGATCAGAGCTCCCGTCTTGTTGTCGTTTGTCAGGCCCTCAAGAATTCTCATCCCCCATTCCACGATATCCATGGCTGACTGCCAGTCTTCTCTTGAGCGGAAAACGAACACATAGCCCATAATTGTTGTGAACAAGTCGGACAATCCGTTCGTCAGTGATTCGGAAAGATGAACCGAAGCATCTTCAGGTCGGTTTTTATAAGCCGCAAGGATAAGACCTATCTGATTGTCGAACATGCCTCCCGCATTGCTCCGTTTCAGCATCTCCAAGCATCTGTCCGTTTCTCCCAACAGAAAATGCACTGTTGCCATAGTTCCGGAAATAGCGGCATCGCTGATTTTCGGGTCGGTGTTCTGTGAAAGCAGCAGCTTGCCCTGCTTCAGCAGCTCCAGAGCACGCTCAAGCTGACTTCTATTCCTGCTACCCATTCCGAACGCAAGATAGGCAGTTGCGCAGATTATGACGATCTGAAATGAATTCGGATATTTGCCGAGGGCTTTCTCCGCTTCCAAAAGGGCCTCCGGATCCATTTTCCTGCAGTAATCAATGAGTCGTTCCTCAATGGACCCCATGCTGTTGTCTTTCATCCGATGACCCAGGAGAACATCTACGGACACATCGAAGAAATCCGCCATCTGAACAATCAGAGTCAGCTCAGGGGAAGATAGTCCCGATTCCCATTTGTACACAGCACCTACGGTGACGCCGAGCACCTCAGCCAGCTGTTCCTGGGTCATTTTCCTTTCTTTCCGGAAAGTCCGGATGTTTTCTGCAAGTGTAAGCTTCATGCTTTGAATATAGAGGAAAATGAGCTGTTTCGGAACACACTATCAATACTATTTGGAGATTTTTTTCTATACTTTTAGTATGGGTTTGCTTTTTTGAACTATGTATTCTGATCTATCTTCGTTTGTACAAAACGATTTCCGGATCGGAACCATACCCCTCTGTTTTTCATATCATCCCCACTCCCAGTATATGCTAATTCAGTCAAAGGCCATAGAAGATTCTCTTGACGACATCTGCCTCTGGATAATTGAGCTCATTTATCTGCCTGATGACTTCATCAACATCATATCTGACATCAACCGGCTCAATCCCGGCTTTGCCGTCTTCAATGTTCAGAACACCGGCCCGTGCAACATCATGCTCCTTTGAAGGACAACCGAGGGAACCGACATTGATATAAAGCTTGTCTCCCCTGCAGATATTCCTGAAATGATCATGCCCGTATATTATGACATTGCTTTTCACATCTGCGAACATGGTCAGCAGATCATGCTCTGTGGGATTCTGGACCGAGCCCCTATAATGACCGCTTTTGTCCATGCATGAATGCATGACGGATATGACCAGTCCCTCGGATTCAAAATCGATTCTTTTCGGAAGACTGCGGAGAAACGCGACAGATTCTTCAGAGAGCAGACTGTGCTCCCATCTGTGGTGCTTCATCTCACCGTAGCTCATATTCTCCTCATTGGGAAAGACAGCTGGCATTCCCTCAAGCAGATAGCCCTCATGGTTGCCGCGCACGGCAATCAGTCCCGGAACACGCATCATTTCCCGAACGGTTTCCTCTGGATTGGGGCCGATGCCTATGATATCCCCGCAGCAGATGATCCTGTCGCAATTCATTTGCTCAAGCAGCCTCAATATGGCGCGCAGGGCTGTAAGGTTGCTGTGGATGTCTGTAACGATTCCGTATCTCATTGTTTTCGTACTCCATCACCCATGACGTTTTTCCGTTCATCATTTATTGCATATCTGACGCACTCGGAAGGGTTTTTCGCCTCTGCCCTGAAGAAGTCAGGGAACATTCTCTGAGGCGTGTCAGGGCTCACCCACTTCAGGGATTCACTCACACCCTCCTCCGTCACGCTGCTGCACACAGGCTCGAAATCTTTTGGCACATCCATCAGAAAGTAGAACGATACCTCATAGATCAACTTGCCCAGATTAGTTCTCATATCTCCGTAGAAATAGTTCTCATGGACGGCAATGAGCCTCTTGATGGGCATCACGACCCCGGTCTCCTCTAAGACCTCCCTGACAACAGCCTCCTGTGCAGTCTCACCCATCTTGATCCTACCGCCGACAGAGTACAGATAACCGCGGCTGCTCTCGACCATGAGGATCTTCCCTTCTTTGACTATCAGAGCACCTACACGGATGTTCACCAGACCCTCCCCACAGGGTACGCACATGTCAGGTTTCATTTCTCCTCCGATTCGTCCAAATTGTATAATTATCGTCCAAATAATACCATGATTTGGACAATTCCTTTCTTATCAATTAGCTCGTACATAAAACGTACTTCTGCCTGATCCTTCCCGGAGAATGATTCCTTCCTCTGTCAATTTTTTCAGAGATGCCACTACTGTTTTCCCTTGATCAACGAGCTACCCTCTATTCATCAATACCACCGTCTCAACGTCGTTTAGTTTGTGCAACACGTTTTCTTTTCCTCAGAACCTTCTACTTCCGGACTGGAGCTCATCCGTAATGTCATAGACTTGGACATCATGCTCCCTTGCATATAGCAAGCGATAATGGTGGAACAGATCCCTGAACCTGTACATCCTGTCGCCATCCGGATTTCCATAGACTTCGGCAAGATCTGCAAATTCAGGGAAAGCAGAATAATACTTTTCATCCAGTGTTTCGATTTCCCTAACCATGTCCATCGCAGATCTATTCTCATATTCTTCAATGTTATCAGGACGCAACGTTATGAGAAGCATCCTTTTGCTCTCTCGTTGCAGCACAGGCTCCTTCAGCCAGTCAGCTTCAGGGCGATAGATTTCATCATTGAGCAGCTTGCGCGATTGACCGTTCAGAACAGCCAGATCCTGCTTTCTCAGCCTGACATCACATAGGCTCTTCCCGCGCCCTTCCTCATGAGGGATGAACAGGAACACCTTCTTGCTCCCAAAACCGCTCAGTTCTGCCACAAGATCATCAATCCTAGATATGTTTTCCTGTGTTACCGGAATTCCGATGCTGAAGGGAATAGCAAACCATTTGGCAGATTTCATCATCCTGACCAACAAGTCATAATCCCCTTTTCTGCCGGCAAATCCATCATGATAATCTCTTGTTCCGTAGACGGTGAAGTTCAATTCCTTGATCTGCTCATCATGGAGCATTCTCATAAGGTCGTTGCACTCAGTTTCAGAACGCATCTTCATACCATCACATTGAAGAAACCGAGCCTGTGGGCTCCCGAGTCTGCGAAGAGTACGGATTGCTTCCCGCAAATCCGGATGCTCCATCGAATAGCCGAATGAAAACTGACTTTTGATTCCGGGCAATTCCGTTCTCAATTCATTCAGAAGACGCTCAGCCAGACCGACACTGCGGCTCCACGGAGAACCTTCAACCTTTCCGTCCCACGAAAGAAGGCAATACCGGCAATGGTTGTAACAGGGAACGCACAGACTCTGAATCATCACGGAAGATGTTTCCATAATTGCATCTTATATTTAATCCATGGGTTTTTCAAATCCGGAAACACATCCATCCAGTATTCGCAGATAGGAATCAAGCCTCTCATTGATATACTTCGCAAACAATTTCTCCATAGCAGAAAGATTATGTTTCACGTGGTATTCGTCAAATGCATCATAATATGCAACTCTGTCCGTGAACTTGATGTCAATGGGAGGGTAACCGGCCTTCATCAATTCCATATTTACCAGCAACCTCCCCGTTCTA
>JAFUXI010000004.1 GCA_017470995.1 Spirochaetales bacterium | reverse complement strand
CTTCGAAACCCAGAAGCTCGCGGACCTCGTTGTCATCGAGGGTCTCACGGGCAACGAGGGCCTGTGCAAGCTTGTCCAGCTGGTCCTTGTGCTCAGTGAGGATCCTGGTGGCATCTTCCATACACTCGGACAGTATCTTGCGGATCTGTTCGTCGATCTTCGATGCCGTCTCATCACTGAAGTCCTTGTGCTGTGCAATCTCTCGTCCGAGGAAAAGCGGCTCGCCTTCCGATCCGAGGCTGATGAAGCCCAGATCGCTCATGCCCCACTCCGTCACCATGCGGCGTGCGATATCCGTAGCCTGCTTTATGTCGGAGCTCGGGCCCGTTGAAGTCTGACCGTTGAGGATGCGCTCGGCGATGTAGCCGCCCATTGCCATCTTGATATGGCTCAGCAGTGCGCTTCGCTTTAGGTAGGACTGATCGTTCTCGGGAAGTCCCATCGTCACTCCGCCTGCATTGCCGTGCGGGATGATGGTGACCTTGTACAGCGGATCGATATCCGGCAGGTAGTAGAACAGCAGTGCGTGGCCGCTTTCATGGTATGCAGTCAGCAACTTGTCCTCGGGAGTCATGACATGGCTCTTCTTGGCAACGCCCAAGACCATCTTGTCCCTGGCCTGCTCGAAGTCGGCCATGGTGACGGTCTTGCGGTTCTGCCTTGTGGCGAAGAGAGCAGCCTCGTTGACGAGGTTTGCAAGATCGGCTCCGGAAGCACCCGGTGTTGCACGTGCGATTCTCTTGAGATCGACCTCGGGGTCGGTCTTGACATGGGATGCATGGATCTTGAGGATGTCTTCCCTCTCGTTGATGTCGGGAAGAGTGATTGAAACCTGTCTGTCGAATCTGCCCGGTCTGAGAAGTGCGGGATCCAGGACATCAGCCCTGTTTGTTGCAGCGATGACTATGACTCCGCTTGTCGTATCGAAACCGTCCATTTCAACTAGAATCTGGTTCAGCGTCTGCTCCCTTTCATCGTGTCCTCCGCCGAGTCCGCTGCCTCTGGAACGTCCTACGGCATCGATTTCATCTATGAATAAGATACAGGGGGCATGTTTTCTTCCCTGATCGAAGAGGTCTCTTACACGGGCAGCTCCCATACCGACGAACATCTCGACGAAATCCGAACCGCTGGTGTGGAAGAACGATACCCCGGCCTCGCCTGCAACTGCCTTTGCAATCAAGGTCTTACCGGTTCCCGGAGGACCAACCAGAAGTACGCCCTTGGGAATCTTTGCACCGATTTCAGTGTATCTCTTGGGATTCTTGAGGAATTCGACTACTTCCTGAAGCTCATACTTGGCCTCTTTCTGACCGGCAACGTCCTTGAATTTGATCTTGATATCCTTGTCGGTGTACTGCTTTGCATGGCTCTTTCCGAACTGCATCATCTGTCCGCCGCCGGAAGTCTGACGCAGGAGCATGATTGTGAATCCGATGAAGATTATCCACGGCAGGAGCTCGAGGACTATAGCCAGGATGGAGACGTCCGCCTCGGAACCCATGATCTCGACATTGTGGGCCTCGAGAAGATTCAGAAGGTTGTCGTCCCTGTACGGGATTCTGGTCCTGTATTCCGATCCGTCGAAGGTGGTGAAAATGACAGTCGTGCTGTTCTTGATATTGGCACTATAGACCTTGCCGTTCTCAACAGCGCTCTTGAATGCGGAATAGGAAACCTCGGTCGTATTGTTGTTCGAGGTGAAGATAGTCAGCGCAAACAGGATGATCAGTGCGGCAAAGATGATCAGGCCGATCCTATTCTTACGTGACCCGAACGGACTGTTGGGGCCCTGCCCCGCTCCCTGATTGGGCTTCTGCTGTCCGTCTCCCTTGTTCTGGTCGGAGGATGATCTGGGCCTCCAGTAAGAGTCTGCGTCCTTGTTCTTGGAAGAACCGTCTTTTCGCCTATCGCTTTCGAAATTCGGAGAATCCGACTGCAGACCTGCGAAGCTGTCCGGCTTCACATGCTGCATCTCATCATACGGAGTTTCTTTCCAGAAGGCCTTGGCACTGTCGTTGTTTTCAGCAGGAGTCTCCTGAGGAGTCTCCGTCTGCTCTTTTCCGGTATTCTCTTCAGGAACGTTGTTCTGAAGATCATTTTCTCTGTCGTTGTTGTCCATTATGTTAACCTTTAGTGACAATATATAAAGGAAAAGCCTTTGGGGCAAGAGAAGTTCTGAACTTCACACAAATTCTATCTTTGCCTCCCCAGATGCGTCCGAACACTGCACAGATTCCGTCACTGTCCTCAATCACGGGCACGCGGCATCTGAGGAAAGCGGGAATTCCCATGTCCTGCAGCAGCCTCTTCACCAGCTTGGAGCCGTCTTTGAGCTGAATCCTGTCGCCGAGTCTTGCAAAACGGATTCTGACATCGGATCCGAAGGAATCCGGATTTAGCCTGACGGATTTCTCATCACCAAGTGAATCATCATTTGCCGATATTGTCAGACTGAGGCCGCATGGAAGCCCGATCCTTTGATCCGCTGAAGGATCGAAAGCGCATTCGAAGCTTCCGCAGAGCCCGTCAAGTGCGGGATCGGTGAGGAAAAGAACTCCGTGATAAAGCGTGAACAGCGCTCCGTTGGAACCTTCGGTACAGTCTTCCGCCTTCTCTATGGCACGGAGAATCCTGTCAAGAAGACTCATCGGCAGTTCCTTTTCTCCGAATACGAAATCCCACATACAGAATATAGCCGCCATTCGCTGGAGGACAGTCTTTCCTTCAAAGGATTTCAAGGCAATTCTATCGGCCATGAATTCTCGGAGATTCAGCTCGGAAATCTCCTTTCCTACCTGTTCAGAAAGATTCAGCAACGAAGAATCAAAACTCTTCCAGATAGTCTGAATCTGTGGCAATGCTTCATTTCTTATGAGATTTCTTCGGAAGTAGGCATCCGAATTAGTTGAATCGGTACTCCACTTAAGGTTCTTTTCAAGAAGGTATTTCTCCAATTCCTCCCGCCCGAAATCCAGCAGCGGCCGAATCAGATGCCTACTCTCGTCAAGAGCGGAAACACCCCTGAATGATGTTGCAGGTGAACCGGATGACAGCTTCATCAGAATGGTTTCAATCTGATCCTGTCTATGATGCGCGGTGAGAATGAAAGAAGCTTTATGCGCTGATCTCTCTTCCTGGAGGATTTCATATCTCAGTGTCCTGGCAGCATCCTCGGTACCGCCGCCCCTTCTGCGGGCAAGATCAGATACTTGCCCTTCTTCAAGGGATCTTACAATCAGGGTTACTCCCAGCGAACTGCAGTTCTTCCGGTTCAGGGCAATCTCCTGCTTCAGTTCCTCATGAGGCCTTAGGTTGTGGTTGACATATACAGGAATCACGCGGCCACTGCCCAGACAGCTGATGCTCAGACTCAGCAGAGCCAGAGAATCACATCCTCCGGAGAATGCAACGATGACTTTTGAATCCGGAGCCAACAGAGGCAGAAGTTTTTCAGAGAAGACCCTTTCTGTTGAATTCAACCTGCAGTTCCTCCACGGATGCTCCGTTGATATACTTCACGATTGCCGCTGCAGCATCTTCGACCGCTTTGTCGACAGCTTCTTTCTTCTGAGGATCGGCTTCGATTCCCAGGACATGGTCAGGCACGGCAACTCCTTCCGCAGGTCTGCCGATTCCGATGTAGATTCTGAGGAAGTCGCTTCGTCCGAGTTTTTCGGCAATACTGGCAAGGCCTTTCTGCCCTGAATATCCGCCGCCCTGTCGGATTCGCAGTCCGCCTGCAGCCAGATCCATATTATCGCATACGACCACGAAGGAATCTTCCCTACTGAAAGCATCCATGATCTTCCCGCTGGCATTCATAAAAGTCAGCGGCTGGACCAACAGGGCCTGTTCCTTGGCTTCGGTTCGAACACTTGCCTGACGGTAAAGACGGAAACAGCGTTTCCTCAACTTGACGTGAAGAAACGCTGCTGCCTTGCTGACGGCCTCAAAACCGACGTTGTGCCTTGTCTTCTCGTATCTTGAGCCCGGATTACCGAGCCCGATGACCACGATCATACAATCTGGAAATCCGCATGGACCAGGGTACCATACATGATGTTCTCCTGGAGGGCCTTGAAGATGCACTTGTAGGACTTTCCGTCTACGACCACCTCACACTCCTTACCGATCGGGAGCTTTCTGAGCTGAAGATCGAAGTCGTGAGCATCAAGGACGATGTGGACGTTTCCGTCTTTTCCGTACATCTCTGCGGGGAGCTTACCGGCGCGGACAAGTCTTCTGGATCCGGCTGAACCGAAATCCTCTGTTCTGAGTGTTGCGTTGAGTGTAACCATCTTGTTCTCCTACTCTCGTTGGCTAAAGATACCAACTACCATCAAATGAATTTGCTTTCAGCGATGCAACATTATCATATCGGTCGATGTTTGTCCACACCGCGTAACAAAAGCAGTCCATATGTGTTAATATTGCATATATGAAAAAACATATCCGACCGCTGGTCATCATTCTTATTGTTCTGATTCTGGGTGCTGGAACCTATTTCCTGTTCTTCCGGGACAGACCGCTCTCATCAAAGCATAACTATGTCACTTATAAATCCTTCTCAGCTGCAATAAACAGCAGCGAAGTAGAAAGCGCAGTAATAGAAAAGGATAGAATCACCTTCAGCATGGGAGGTTCTGAATACATTACGGAAAACCCGCATTCAGACACATTGGCCGAGAGGCTGCTTTCAAGCGGTGCATCCGTAACGGATAACAGCGACTTCTCCGCTACCTATGTCCTGGACATTCTGTTCGATGTTGTTTTCTTCGGAGCCATTGCTTTCGGTATCTTCAAGCTTCTCCAGTACAGTAACCGAACCTTCAAGGTCGTCCGCTCAACAGATGTGAGCTTCAAGGATATAGCAGGTATGGACAACCTGAAAAAGGATATGGCATTTCTCGTTGATGTACTGAAAAGTCCGAAAAAGTACGAAGGCAGGATCCGCCCCGTCAAAGGCGTGATTCTCGAGGGTCCCCCGGGAAACGGAAAAACCCTGTTTGCAAAAGCCCTGGCGCATGAGACCGACGTCAACTTCATAGCAACCAAAGGTGCCGATTTTCAGAGCGCCCTCATGAGCATGAGTGCAAGAAAGCTCAAGATGCTCTTCAACAAGGCGAGGCGTCACCGCCCGTGCATCGTGTTCATAGATGAGTTTGACAGCATCGGAGAGAGACGAAACTACGCCGGAACCGGCATAGACAAGGAAAACAACCGACTGATAACCACCATGCTAAATGAGATGGACGGCTTCATTCCCTTCAGCGGTTTGCTTGTGATTGCTGCCACCAACTCATATGCATCGCTTGATCCTGCATTGATCAGGCCGGGAAGGTTCGACCTCAAATACACAATCGGCAATCCTGATTACGAGACAAGGCTTGAGCTGATAGGACTCTACACGAAGGGAAAGAGCCTGTCTTCCGAACTCTCCTCCGATTATCTTGCAGGTCTTCTTGACGGCCAGAGCTGCGCTGCCATTGAGGCGGTTCTCAACGAAGCACAGTCAATCTGCCAGATGCAGAATTCAACTGAGATATCATCTGAAATTCTGATTTCAGCGGCACAGAAGATAGGAATCAAACTGAATATCAAAAACAGAAAATAAAGGATTAAATTATGAAGAAACTTATTAAAAACATTACATTCATTGCATTTTTGGCTATCATTTGCCTTGCTGTTTCTTCCTGCAGCACCCTTTCCGGCAACACGGAAATCAATAGCAGCACAACGGTTTCCGTATCAGGAACCGGCATTGTCTACCTGAAGGCTGATATCGTCACTTTCAGCATCAATGTGAATGAGACCGCACCTACTACGGCAGAAGCCCAGCAGCTGACAAACGAGAAGATGACCAAGATCCTTGATATTCTCAAGACCTTCGGTATCAAGGATGACGACATCTCCACAACCGCACTGAATTTCAACTCCGAGTACTACTGGGACAACGGAAAACAGATCAAGACAGGTGAAGCCGTCAGCCAGACCGTCTATGTTACGATGAAGGATCTCGACCAGTTCCCGAAGCTTGCGGATGAGCTCGGATCAAAGCTCACCGGAATCTCGTTCTACAATGTCAATTTCGATTCAACACAGAAGGAATTGGCTTACTCCAAGGCCCGTGAGCTGGCTTATGAGAAAGCTCTTGAAAAGGCGGAGCTCTATGCAAAGAGTGCAGGCCTTGCAATCAGCAGGCCGATCACCATCAGCGAAGGATACTTGTCATACGGCAGCGCAAACTACAAGATAAACGATATGGTTATGATGGCAGAGGCCGCTGCAGCGCCGACATACGGCACACAGACACCTTCCGGACTTCTTTCGGCCAGTATCGATGTGAGCGTGGTTTTTGAATTGAACTGAACTACGTTGACTTTATCCGAGAGTTGATTGTAGACTTCTCGGGTACTGATTGGCCGTTAGCCCAATGGTCAAGGCACCGGGTTTTGGCTCCGGCTATAGTGGTTCGATTCCACTACGGCCAGTTAGAAGCTCACCTTCATGGCTTTGTAGCCATTTCCGAGGGTGAGCTTTTTTCTTTCCGTCAGAAGGACATGACAGCTTCCGCTTCCTGTAAGCAACAGCTTTTCATCCGCACGTACATCAACTGCGGGACGTCTGTTGACAAGGTCGAAATCGTTTCTGAAGCTCCACTCGGAAACAGGCCGATTGTAGGTTTCTTCGATATCTGCCTCATCCTCGAATCCGGGAATTTCTCCCCTATCGTCCAAGGCTTCATAGGCCTCGCGCGTCGAGACCTTCTCTTCCTCGGAGCAGATGATGAAACCCTGCAGGTCAGTTCTGGCTCTGATGGGTCTGACATTCTCACCCAATCCGGTGACGATTGCAGATCTTGCCTGTGAAACGAAGAAAGGAACATCGCATCCGACCTTGGCTCCGAGGCTCATCAGAGAATCCCGGTCCATGGGGTTTTCCGAAATGGAATTGAGATAAAGCAGAAGCGATGCGGCATCTGACGATCCGCCTCCCAGGCCGGCCTGACTTGGTATGTTCTTCATGACCTTCACCGTTACCGAACCGTCGAAGCCTGTAGCTTCATGCCAGAGAAATGCGGCTTTATCCAACGTCGAGCATCCGGGACCGCACAAACCTTCAAGTCCCTCCACCCTGATGGAAAAAGGGCCCTTTCCTATTGAGATATCCAATATGTCGAAAAGACTGCAGGTCTGGAAAATGGATAAGATGGGATGATAACCGTCAGGTCTTCTGTTTCCGACAGCCAGATGCCAGTTGACCTTAGCCGGGGCTTTTACTTCCATAGACCGAGCTCCTTCATCTTCTGCGTTGTCTTCTCATTCCAGCCGCTGTTGGCCTGAGGGTTGCCGGGACTGGGGTGGATAATCGAAGAAACAATCCTGCCACAATCATCATTGACGGCAGCAAGCTTCGCTTCTGCATATTTTCCTACGCCTATCAGGGCCTTGGGATTGAAAAGACTGATTACATCTCTCAGATATGAGTCGCAGACGGCCTCCAGGGCCATGCGCTCCTGCTTGGGAAGATGATCCGGAGTGAAGTTCTTTGCTGTCTTCCCTTTATCCAGGAATCCCAACGGACAGTAGTTGAAAATGCAATGATCCTTGAAAAAAACATCGGGTTGCGGCCATTTCAAGCTGATAAGACCCCAGAGTCTCTTGCCGCTGCCCTCGGAACGGCCTATCTTCATTCCCAGAACCGGGCGGCCGGGATGCTCGGTTTCAGGCTTACCGACCGGAAGATCCAGACCAAGATAATCCCTGACGGCATTGACTTCTCCGAACGGAACTCCCGTCTGCATCATGCCGAAAGGTCCGGGATTCATACCCAGAAAAAGGATACTTGCCCCTTCTTTCGCATACCTGCGGAGAAATGCCTCATGCATATTCCATGCATAATCTAGAGGGTCATAGATATAACCATCATATGAGAAGGAAAGACCATCGACTTCTTCCCTGAGTTTTCTTGTCCTTTCAACCAGTCTGCCCTGAAAATCCATATGTCAATTATCACCCTCTTGGTCAGTACATTCAAGATGTCAAAACTTTGTGTTTTTTTGCTCACATTATCTGCAGATATGTGATAGATTAGAATACAGGAGGAAATAACATGGCAGCTAAGAAAGAAGCAGCACCTGTTGCAGAGAAGAAAGAAGTGAAGGAAGTCCACGAACTTGCTTATTTCGAAGGTAAGGGATGGGGCGTAAAGCGCCAGGGAAGTGATAAGGTCATCAAATACTTCAAGACGAAAATCGAAGGAACCGAGTACATTGTCAAGGTCTCAGGCAATCAGGGAACCAAGGTAGTTATCCGCCTCAAGAACGGAAAGTTCCAGAAGTTCGACAATGCACTGAGAGCTCTCTCATATGCAAAGACTTCCAAGGAAGACGAGTAATAATCGTCGATCCGCAAATATGAAGACAGGGACTTGTCTCTGTCTTTTTTTATATTTAAGCTACAGCCATGAATAATATAGAACTGCACTGCTGCGCCAAGGAGAAGTCGACCATGAGCTTCCCCGCAGGTGCGCTCTGCATTAAGACAGCAATCAATCAGATGTCCTCACTGCCAAAAGCCAGACTCTATGAACACTTTTCATATGATAGCCCTGAAGCTGCAGCAACCCTAGCTTTATCAAGGCATCCTTGGGCAATTGGACTATCAATATACATTTGGAATGTTAAATGGTTCGAGCGATTCGCTGCCTGCATCAGAAGCAAGAATCCTGATATTATCATCTTTGCAGGCGGGCCACAGACAATAGACTTCACTGAAAAACTACCCTCATGGCTGGACTTTGCCATACTGGGTGAAGGTGAGCTTTCTACAATAGCAGTCCTGCAGGGCATACAGGAAGGAAAGCAAATCCGGAATCTTCAGATTGACGGACTGATTACCGGAAACTATGTCTCTCCCGTCAGTTCCAAGCTTCCCGATCTGTCCGAACTCCCCTCTACGTTTCTGACGGGTGAGGCTGACTGCATAATCAATGACTATGACTCAGTGCTTTGGGATCTTACCAGAGGCTGCCCGTTTGCATGTGCCTTCTGTTTTGAATCCAGAGGTAAGAGAACCGTGCGTGACTATCCGATGGATAGAATCGAGAAAGAGCTCAAATACCTAATCCGACATGATATCGTGAATGTCTTTGTCCTGGACCCGACATTCAATCTGAATCCGGAACGTGCAAAGACAATCATGAGGCTTCTGATCTCAAAGGCGCCTTCGGAAATGCATTTTACCTTCGAGATACGCGCGGAGCTGGTCGACGAGGAACTTGCCCAGATGTTTGCACAGCTCAACTGCTCCCTGCAGATCGGACTGCAGAGTTCTGACGAGGAAGTCCTCAAGACCATCAACCGACGCTTTGACAGAGAGCTCTTTGAGCAGAAAGTAAAGCTGTTGTCCTCAAAGGGTGTTGCATTCGGTCTGGACATCATAATCGGACTTCCGAAAGACAACCTCAAACGATTCAGGAACACAGTAAACTTTGCAGTTTCCCTGATGCCAAGTAACATCGACTGTTTCCTGCTCTCCCTTCTCCCCGGAACAGAACTCACTCTCAAGGCAGAGGAACTTGAACTTACAACACACGATGATGAGGAACGGACAATCAGATGTACTCCGATGTTCCCCGAAAAGGATATTCAGATTGCCCTTTCCGTGAGAAAAGGAATGGACCTGTTCTATACAAAGGGTCAGAGCTGTATGTGGATCCACTGTATCCTTGAAGCATTGAACATCACCGCCTGCAACCTGTTCTCGCTATTCGTGAAGTGGATGGAGCAGACCGGGCGAACCGAGGATGAGGACATTTGGGTTCTTCAGGATGAATTCGTTCAGTCACTCTTCGAGAAGACAAAGAATACCAAGCTGATTCCGGCAATGAAGAGTTTCATGGAGCTCCATCAGGGCCTCTGCTATGTTACAGACACCTGTGAAAGCGCAACTCTGGATCTCTCCTACCGGCCTGAAGATCTGGCAAAACTGGACAACATGAGCCTCTCGGAATTCGTCAGGACAACAAAGATGCATCGCTGCTCTCCCTCAGTTGTTTGGGAAGATGATGAAATCAAAATTTACTGAGACAAAAGGTGGTGTTTTGCAACTCATTTTGCAACAATAATGCAACTTTTTGAAACCTTGGAGTTGATGAACACTTTTACTGAACAAATGTTCATAAGAACTGAAAAATCTCACTTATAGTAAAATTAGTTTACCGTTTTTAGTTGTGGGACACCCCTCTGGATGATACCTTAAACGTGGTTTTGTGGACTGAGCCGTAGATTTTTCTCCCCACCCCAATCCTGAAAGGTGCGACTCGTCCACAAAACCTTTTTGTTTATTATGGACAAAAAGCGACAACTACGCTAACATCATCTAAGCATGGGCGTGTAACTCAGCGGGAGAGTGCCACCTTCACACGGTGGAAGTCGTTGGTTCAAACCCAATCGCGCCTATAAACAAAATGAGGGACCGTCTGGTCCCTCATTTGTTTAGGCGACGATAAATGGGTTTGAAGCCTTGCGGTAGGAGGACAGTCCGGTGAACTGTCCGAAGCAAGGCCGGCCAGAAGGCGCGCCATATTCTTTTATTCATCTATTAGCTGAGGATCTTCCTTGCAGCAGCTTCTGCACACCTCATTCCGTCTACTGCCGCACTGACAATTCCACCGGCATATCCTGCGCCCTCTCCGCTGGGAAAAAGATCCTGGGTTGAAACGCTTTCCAAGGTTTCGGGATCCCTAGTCATCCTCACCGGAGCAGATGTCCTTGTCTCTGTTCCGATCATGGTCGCCTCATCTGTCATGAATCCATGAGCCTGACGGGAGAAAACAGCAAACCCATCATGCAATGCCTGACATGCAAAAGTCGGCAGAACATCCCAGAGATCAGACGCCGTAAGCCCCGGAGCATAGCTGGAAGGTGCCGTACTTGTACTACAACGATGCTCCATGAAGTCGGTAATCCTCTGAGAAGGTGCACATTGTGTGTGATTCGAGGCATCATATGTCTTCTTTTCCAACTCTTGTTGATACTCCATCATAGCAAGGGGGTTATTGTCATCGCCAAGCAGATCAACCGGAAACTCAACAACCATTCCGCTGTTTGCCCACTTGGAACCACGGTTGCTGGGTGACATGCCGTTGACCACAACCTGCTCTTTGTCACTAGCTGCCGGAACCACAAAACCACCCGGACACATGCAGAACGAATAGACACCGAGTCGTCTTCCTTCTACCTGAACCTGGGTTGTGAAGCTATACTCAGCGGCAGGAAGATACTTTCCTCTTCCCTCCGGATTATGGTACTGGATCTGGTCTATCAGGTGCTGCGGATGTTCAAGCCTGACTCCCATGGCCAGACTCTTTGCCTCAAGCTTTACGCCCTTTTCGCTGATCATCCTGAAAGTATCCCTTGCCGCATTGCCGACGGCAAGAATGACAGGTCCTTCAATCGTCAGTTCGCTTCCTGTCAGCAGCTCGAGGGCCTTCACTCCGATACATTTGCCGTCCTTGATGATCAGGCCTGTTACCTTCGTCTGGAAGCGGACCTCGCCACCATGGGAGATTATGGCATTTCGGATGTTCTCGATAATCTTGGGCAGTTTGTCCGTACCGATATGCGGATGGGCATCACACAGAATCGTTTCCGATGCACCGAACTGAACGAATGCCCCGAGGACCTTGGAGTTTTCCCCTCTCTTCTTGCTTCGGGTGTAGAGCTTGCCGTCCGAATAGGTTCCGGCACCACCTTCGCCGAAACTGTAGTTGGAATCGGAATTGACAACGTCCTGGGTCGAGATTCTGGCTATATCTACCCGTCTGGAGTGGACATCCTTGCCACGCTCAAGCACTATCGGCTTTATTCCATTCTCGAGCAGTGTCATTGCGGCGAACAATCCGGCAGGACCGCTGCCCACGATGACTACCTGCCCTCTTGCGGAATCCGCATCCCTGAGAGACATACCTTCTGCAACAGGTTTCTCGGGATTGATCCTGCATGTAAGGTCTATGAATATATCCTTTCTTCTGGCATCGACGGAACGTCGTACGATGATGAACCTGTCGTCCGCACCTATGCCCAGAGCCTTTCTGAGCCGTGATTCATCATATGCCTTTTCAGGTGGTAGCCGAAGTGAAACATCTCTCTCCATATCTGAATGATAACTTCTTGCACGCCTTTTGTGTACCCATGCTTGAAGAGCCCATGTGTTTCTGTTAAAACAGAACCGTGAATGCACTTTCCGTATACAACGTATCCAAATCCGTGAAGGATGAGAACCTCTTCTCGAATGTCAGCTTCGGCCTTGAAGCGGGAGAGCATATAGGGATAATCGGAAAGAACGGAACAGGAAAGACGACTTTCCTCAAGCTGATTGCAGGACAGCTGGAACCGGACGAAGGAAGCATAACAAAGAACAACTCCATGAGGCTGGCCTTCCTGGAACAGGATGTAAGATTCACTGACGGTTGTACACTCTCCGGTTTTCTGAGATTGAGTGAAGATCCTCTTGTAAGATTGCTCGTCCGCTATGAAGAAGGCGAACACACTCTTCTTGACAGAATCAGCGAGCTCGGAATCTGGGACATCGAAGACAGATACAGAAGATATCTGAACGAATTGGGAGTGACGGCAGAACTGTCTGCAAAGATGGAAATCCTCTCCGGAGGCATGCAGAAGAAAGCAGCCATTGCACGCATCCTTGCCATCGAACCCAACATCCTCTTGTTGGACGAGCCTACGAACCATTTGGATATTCCGGCAATTGAGTGGCTTGAAAACCATCTGAATTCATCACAGATATTTACTGTAATTCTTGTTACACACGACAGATACTTTCTTGACAGCATCTGCAGCCGCATAATGGAGATTGATCGGCACAAAGCCTATTTCTACGAAGGTGGCTACACTCAGTTCCTCGAAGGCAGGGAACAGAGAATCAACGCACTTCAGAAGGAACAGGACAGACTGGCGACAATCCTCAGACGCGAGCTCGAATGGCTCCATCGCGGCCCAAAGGCAAGAACAGGAAAGGACAGCGGAAGAAAACAGAGGATTGAGGAGATGCTAGGCCAGCAGACCAGGGCTGAGGATGAGAGCAGAGCCTTCTCAAGCATCAGCAGGAGAATGGGAAAGAAAATCCTCAATCTCAAGGGTGTTTCCGTAAGCAGGGGCAACAGGGTAATCCTTTCGGATTTCAATCTTGAATTCGTCAAGGGACAGCGCTTCGGTGTCATCGGCGAAAACGGAAGCGGCAAGAGTACCTTGCTAGAGGTGCTGACCGGAAACCTTGCCCCGGACAGCGGAGAAGTGGATACCGGAATAAACACCGTATTCGGTTACTATGATCAGATGTCCATGCACCTGCCTCTGGACAAGACCCCCCTGGAGTATCTTTCGGAAATAGGAGAGCAAATCGTACTATCAGCGGATTACGTAGTCACGCCGGCCAGATTCCTCGAACTCTTTGGCTTCCCCTCTTCCTTCCACAGACTACCTATCAGGGTCCTCTCCGGAGGAGAAAGAAGAAGACTCTACCTGCTCAGTACGATTGTCAGGAATCCTAACTTCCTGGTTCTTGACGAGCCGACAAACGATCTGGACATCGATACACTCCGACGTCTGGAGCAGTATATCCTGGACTTCAACGGCTGCGTGATTTCAGTCAGCCATGACCGTGCATTCCTCGACAGAACATGTACGGAGCTGATCGTAATGCCACAGGCCAGACGCTTTGAGAGCACTTATTCCGACTATCATCAAGAGCAGCTGAACACCAAGAACAATAGCCTAAAAACAATTGAAACCAAACAAAACACTAAGGTTGAAAGAAAATCAGAAAATCAAAAGAAAGGTCTGTCCTTCAAAGAGCAACGTGAATTCGAGCAGCTGACACAGGCAATCGAAGACCTGGAAACACAAAAGCAGGAGCTGGAAGATTTCTTCTCTTCCGGGCAGGTGGACTCCGACGGTTCCAGGCAAAAACGTTACAAAGAAGTAACGGAGAATCTGGATTCAAGCTATCTCCGATGGGAAGAACTGGCAGAACGCGCGGAGTCCTAGTCCCTGGATTTGTTCAACTCGATCATGTCATCACTTTGTTCGATACAGCAAAAGAGAGCGCAGCAGCTCAGGTAGCAGCAGCGACTTCCTCGGAGAAAGTCTTTTCCAGAAGCGAAGGATTCTCCAAGTACCGTTTCATACACCTGAAGGCGTCGGCGTAATAATGACCGCTGCAGATTCTCTCGTCCATGACAACACCGAGAGGCAAACACGTCTTGAAGACCACTCCATCCTTTGTCTTGAACGGAACCTCACGTGTATTTCCCATGGCGAAGAACACGCTTGTTGTTCCGAACTCATAGATATGATGGTAGATGTAGTTCGTCCTAAGACTGGCCAGATTGGTGATTGTGAAACTGGTATGGAAAGGACTGGCATCTATGATCTTTGCCGGAAGAAGGCCGTGCTTGTCCATGAACTTGAAGAGCCCTACTCCGAACCTTGCAAGACCCGGAAAAGCCAGGAGCTTCTTGATGAGCTTATCCGTTGCGTTCTTGTTCTTGGCTTCACGGTTCTTCTCGATGTAGCTGTTCATCTTGTCATTGACGGTGAAGATGTTGTCTTCCTTGTCCAGACGGACCTTGCTCATCGTCCCTTCCATATCCCCGTCCTCGTCCTTGAGGACGACCATGGCACAGTCGATGTCCTTGCGCTGATATATTTTGCAGTTGACAATGAAGCGGTTCAGAAGCGGGAAATAGGCAATCGTCCTGAGATAGGTGGCGATTACGACAGAAAGGTGGCTGACATACTTGCCCTCTGCCCTCTTCTGCTTGATGTAATCCTTGATCGGATCAATCGGTATATCCAGATTGATCATGTTCATTGCATCGTAACGCTTGTCCATGATGTACGGTACGATCGTATACATCGGATCGGCGTCTTTTACCCGTTTCCCGTCTTTTCTACCCATACAGAGAGGATACTACATATTCCTGCTTTTACAAGGAAATATTGATTTTACCTTATGAAATGGGTCCAGGCATGTTCTTCCTTCTCGGGAAGCCCGAACTTCTCCTTTCCGAGCTCTATGCTCTTCATCAGAAAGACCATATTCTCTGCCAGGGTACGCATAGTCTGAAGACCTTCTTCATCCTGCAGTGCCTCCCCCTTCATCCGTCCGTGCACGCTGTTCCAGTACTGGCTGGAAGCAACGGGCATTCCACAGATTGTGAAGTATTTGTTCAGTTCATCGAATGTGGCGGAACAGCCGCCTCTCCTGGCAACGGCGATTGAAGCCCCTACCTTCATTGTCTTGCTGAAATGTGAACACTGGAACAACCTGTCAAGGAATGAAATCAGAGTACCGTTTGCCGAGGCATAGTAAACCGGAGACGCTACGACAAGCCCATCGGCCTTTTCAAACAGCGGGGACACTTCATTGACAGCATCTTCAAAGACACATTTCCCGGTCTTCGCACAGCCTCCGCATGCAATGCAGCCCCTGATACTCTTATTGCCGATCTGGACTGTATCGTATTGAACGCCATGCTTTTCGAAGACCTTTTCCATCTCGTGTATTGCTATGCTGGTATTGCCTTCAATCCTAGGACTACCGTTTATAATCAGTACGTTCATCTTCTGCCTCCGTTTTCAATTCGAATCAATCGAAATCTTATCACGGAAAGAAAGAGAACGAAAGATTATATGATACAGAGACAGACTGACTGTCATGCTATTTGGCAGTATAATCATCACAAGTTGGATTTATCATGGCCGGTTCATTGAAAAAGATTTACAGGGAAGATTCTCCATATAAAGCTTATCTGCTTTCGCTCCTATCCGTAGGTGTTGCCTACGGTCTTTACAAGGGAATCATCGACAACTATCTCGCCGAGGTTGTGTCGATGGGCGAGTTCGACCGCGGCATTGCGGAGTTCTTCAGGGAACTACCAGGCCTGCTTCTGGTCGGAATACTTGCAGTCCTCTACAGGTTTTCCGCGGAGCGGATCTTCAAGATCGGTGCTGTAATAATGATTCTGGGAATGATGATGCTGTCCATAGTCCCGGCATCAAGAGTTCTTGTAACCCTTTCAATCTGCGTCTTTTCCTTGGGAGAGCATATACAGCTGGGAATGAAGAACTCTCTGGGAGTTCAATATGCAAAACCAGGGAAAAGTGGCCTATCACTGGGGAAACAGACATCTTTCTATGACTTTGGGACACTTGCAGGCTATCTTGTAATCATCGTAGTTTTCCGATTGATTGCAGGCGATTCCACATCTTTCAGAATCTTCTTTGCCATTTCCGCTGCAATTCTTCTTGCTGCCTTTTCCGTCTCCACCAGGATGAAGGCAAACAGCACCACCGACAGCAGCAGGCGACGTTTCTATTTCAGGAAGAAGTTCACCAAGTACTACATCCTCGAGGTCACCTACGGGGCTAGGAAGCAGGTTTTCTTCACATTCGGCCCTTACCTTCTCGTCCTCCACTTCGGGGCAAGCGCTTCGGTCATGAGCCTTCTTTTTGCAATCTCTGCAATCTGTTGCTCTCTTCTCTCTCCCTATGTCGGGAAGCTGATCGACAGAATCGGATACAAGATCGTGATGGTTTCCGACACGCTGCTTCTGGTTGTTGTCTGTTTCTTCTACGGTTTTTCCGAGCATTTCTTCCCTACGAATGTCTCTTTCATCATCTGCTGTTCGATGTACGTTTTGGATTCGATCATTTCACTTGCATCCATGGCGTCCAATGTCTATGTCCAGTCATTGTCTGACAGTCCGGAAGAAACCCGTGCAACTATTGCCACAGGCGTTTCAGTGAACCATCTGGTAACAATCTTCGTTGCCCTTTTGGGCGGTTGGGTCTGGAAAGTCACCGGAATTGAGATGCTTTTCACCATTTCCGCAATAATCGGTCTTTTCAACAGCCTATTTGCTGGTACAATCAAAACCAGGAAAACTGAATAAAAAAGGAGTCCGACATGATCATCAAACCGAAAGACATGAAAACAGAGGAAGTTCCCCATCTCAGAGGCGGAGACGGAACTGTCATCAAAACCTACATGGCCCCGGCTCAGCCCGATATGCATCTCAGGCTCCTGGGCAGATTCACTCTCCGCAAGGGCTGCAGCATAGGAAAGCATGTCCATGACGGCGAAGTCGAATACTACTGCATCCTTGCCGGACAGGGAGTCGTGACAGAAGATACCGGAGAATCAACTGTCTATCCCGGCGATGTCGTTGTTACCGGATGGGGCCAGAGCCACAGCATCCGCAACGACCGAGACGAAGATCTGGAATTCATTGCAGTAATCAATACCGAGAAATAGTCAGATATTTTACAACTTCTATCTCAAATCAGGCTATCGTGCACGATTCTTACATCGATGCAAATTTGGTCATCACTTCTTATCTGAAGATCCGTAGTGTTGTCATCGATATCCTTCCTGTAGACGGAGAACTCATGGCCTTCATAGCACTCATGACGATACTGTATCTCGAAATCAGTGATCCTTCTGGATGAGAAGAATTCTGGCGTCAGGGCATCTAGGATATGCCGCACATAGACGACGTTGTTCACATGGATGGAATAGTCGATGTCAGTAAGCCTGAATCTGTCCCTGTAAACAAGATTCTCCTCTCCCAATTCTTCCTTGATGCGGAAGAACCTCAGCGGAAGGGTTTCAGGTACATATTCCATGTCCTGTGGATACTTCAATGTGTCGATCTTTCTCGGCTCACGCGATGTGGCATCGATGACAAACAGTTCCTGTCGTGCCACGACATCCGGGGAATCGGAACTTGAGAGAACGGTATCAATTTCTGTCTTGTAGCCGTGGGTCTTGATTGTTCCTGATACGCCTCGAAGAACCTCTCCCCATTTCGGGAACCTATTGAAATGCAGTCTGGTCTTGGTTATTACCCAAAGCGCATTATCCCTCTCCTTGCATGTGATGTTGTCGCACTCAAATGTTCTGAAGTACTCGGTGTTCATCTGCTGAACCATGGAAAATGCACTGACCATGTCAAGAGAAAGCCATCTGTCAATCTGGGAATAGGTAACCTCGAAATCCTTTCTGTATTCGTATCTCATAACAAAACCTCCTGGTGCAAGGCTTCAAATCCACCTTTCGGGCAGAGTGGATTTGCCCTCCGCCTCCCGGTTGTCCGGCTTCCGGGCCGGCCTTGCTTCGAACAGTCCGCCGGACTGTTCTCCTACCGCAAGGCTTCAAATCCACACCAACTGCCTGAAAACGACAAAGGGGACTGGATTACCCAGTCCCCTTAGCGTTTCGGGCAGAGTGGATTTGAACCACCGACCCCTTGGTCCCGAACCAAGTGCGCTAGCCCCTGCGCTACTACCCGATAGGACTCGTCTACTATATGTTTTTTGTTTTTCAATGTCAACAACGCTTATCCAAAGTCTTTCGTTCTTACATTGACATTACTCTCCATATAATGATATTTTTATGAGGCATGCCCTCATGGGGCTGAATCTTTTTATATCAAGAGGTCTTCCATGGCAGATAAGAATGTCCCTTCAGCAGAAAACAATTCAAAGCTGAAGGTTGTGGAATCCAAGCAGAAGACGGCTAAGAAGGAGCCTATGACCTTCAAGAAGCTCATCACCATCATCATCATTGTGATTCTCGCCATGCTGATGGTCGGAGGAATCTACTACGTAGTCGTTATGATCGCCCAGTCCAGAGCCGATAAAGCCAGCGCGTGGGGCACATATGACGGAGAGAACATTGTCATCGAAAACAACAATGTCTTCTACAATACACTTGTCAACGATTCGAACCTCCAGACTGCATATCTGAACGGCGATTACAACTCAATGCTCTCGAGCTATTACAATGCATATCAGGCACAGGTTGTCTTCACAGCCCTTTCAAAGGAAGCCAAGCAGGCAGGCATCGTCGCACCGCAGGATCTTGTCAATGATCTCATTCTCAAGGCCGGTGTCTATAACGGAGAAGACGGCACATTCAGCGAGGATGTCTTCAATGCATCTTCGGAAGCAGAGAGAGTCCAGGTCAACAACTACTACACAGCCTACTATCCGTACAATACAGTCCTTTCCGATCTCCAGACAACAATCGTTTCCAAGCAGGAGTCTGATTTCGTTTCCGAGATTGCCCAGAAGACAAGCTCCTTCGAGTACTTCGTAATCAACTACAATGCCTATCCCAATGAGCTGGCAGTTGCATATGCAAACGAGAATGAAGGCCTGTTCGACAGAATGAGTCTCTCAATCCTCAGCGCTACAACCGATGACAAGATCAACCAGGCATACGAGGCCCTCAAGTCAGGAACAGAATGGGCTGACGCAGTAAGCACATACTCCGAGGATTCCTATGCCTCAGCAGGCGGCTCCGTCGGAACAATCGCAGTATTCTCTCTTCTGACCAACCTCAACGACCAGGCAGACATCGAGAAGATCAAGGCTCTCGAAGTCGGATCTTACACAGAGCCGATTGCAAGCCCGATGGGTTACTCGATCTACAGACTGGATTCTGCAATCGAAAAAGCAGATCTTACTGACAGAGAGGTTCTTTCCTCAGTCAAGTACTACATCAACCAGAACAACAGTGAAGAAGTCGCACCGTACATCGAGACAGCAGTAGGTCTTGCAACCGCACAGGCCCAGACGGATTTCGAGGGCGCTGCAAATTCAGCCAATGCAGAAATCGTTTCAGTGAACAACGTTTCCAACAACGTCGGTCAGAGTCAGTACCTCGGCGGATTCGATTCCTATGACAGTCTCGGCTTCCTTGCTTCTGCTGCAAAGGATGAGGCAGTCTCCAAGGAGCTCTTCTCTGCAGACGAAGGCTATGTCACCGGAGCCATCCCCGTAACTGAATCAGACAGCAGCACATACCTTGTGGCAAAGGTCACTGAGAAGCAGACAGAGAACACAAACAATGCTTATGTCACCGATATGCTCTACAGCTACTATGCTCCGCTTCAGCCGGTATATGACAGATTCTACAATGTCATGAACAGCAGCAAGCATCAGGAGAACTTCTACACTCAGTTCTTCTCAACTCTGTTCTCTTCATCAACATCAAGCACTTGATGGATTTTGGAAAACCAATTCGAGCCGGGGCTTATGCTCCGGCTTTTCTTTTCAGGATGCTTCTGCTTCGTGCCCGAAAAAACGATGCAGGCGAATTCTGATCATCTGCACGGATACTCCATGATCCCTGGCAATTTCGCAAAGGGATGCACCTGCAAGATATCTCTCCCCCACATCCGAGAATTCTATATCATCGAAATGAAGGTAATGCGTCGAACGTCCAGTCCTGGCGGAAAAGGTCGTTCCGCATCTCAGACATCTGAATCTTGGAATTCTTTCATGCTGAGCAGAATTATAGTAACCGTGAAGACGGTACCATCTGGATTCCTTAGGTAACCTGTTCGGGTTGTACCAGATGCATTTCCTGTTGGGACAATGGTTGATGAACGGTACAGGCTCTGATTGTTTTTGCATGAGGTTCTCTCCTTCTTCGTGCAAAACCAAACTAAACCATCAGGTCAACCTATTTCAAATCTTTTTTTCATGTCTTTTTCTGCAACACTACAAATTGTGCAACTCTTTTCCATATAACACTAACGTTGCCAAATATTGTTGCAGTCATCAATTATTTTTCATCTGACGCCAAATCCGGGTAAAATTTTATAAAAAGACAATCCGCAGACTGTTCACAACTTTGGTTTTCTGATATGCTCAGTTCGTTATATGCAGAACATACAAGAATTTATCGATTTAGGATTATCAGAAAAAAGCCTAGCTGCAATTCAGGCAAAAGGTTTTGAAACCCCCACGGAGATACAGAAAAGATGCATCCCCGTGCTCCTCAGCGGACATGGGGACCTCATCGGTCAGGCTCAGACAGGAACCGGCAAGACAGCTGCTTTTGCACTTCCTATACTGGAGAATCTAGACAGCATGCCAAAAGCGGAGAAGACAGGCCTTCCTAAAGCACTTGTACTTGTCCCTACAAGAGAACTCTGCATCCAGGTATGCGAGGAGATTCACAGCCTGGCACAGGGACGCCCCGTAAGGACAACTTCAATATACGGCGGTGCCTCATACAACATCCAGTTCAGAGACCTCAAGGCTGGCGTTGATATCGTTGTAGGAACACCGGGAAGAATACAGGATCACATTGAAAGAGAAACCCTCAAACTTGACCAGATAAAGGTCTGTGTTCTCGATGAAGCTGATGAAATGCTAGATATGGGTTTTATAGAGGATATCGAAAATATTCTTTCCAAAATGCCCGAAGATCATCAGACGCTCTGCTTCTCTGCCACTATGCCTGATCCGATTCTGAAGCTTGCATCAAGATTCATGAAGGACTATGAGCTCATACGGGTCCAGACAGAGGACATGACAAGCACCCTGACAAAACAGATATTCTATGAACTGTATGAGGAAGACAAGTTCGAAGTCCTCTGCAGGACGATAGATATGGATCCGAATTTCTACGGCCTTGTTTTCTGCAAGACAAAACTCCAGTGCGACGAAATCGGTTCCAAGCTGATTTCCGGAGGCTACAATGCAGAAGTTCTTCATGGGGATCTTTCCCAGACACAGCGTGAGCTGATAGTCCATAAGATGCGAGAGCATCGCATAAGCATCCTCGTAGCTACCGATGTTGCTGCCAGGGGAATAGACATCCCGGAGCTTACTCATGTAATCAACTACTGCATCCCTGAAGACCCCGAAACCTATATCCACAGAGTCGGAAGAACCGGGAGAGCCGGGAAAGAAGGACTTGCAGTAACATTCATCACACCGAGGGAATTCCGCAAACTCGCCTTCATCAAGAGAATCGCAAAAAGCGAGATCGAAAAGCGTCGCATTCCCTCAGTTGAAGAAATAATTGCCGTAAAGAAGAAGACCCTGCTCGATGACCTGCTGAAGATGATCGGAGAAGCAGAACAGGGACACTGTCCGGATTCGATGTTCTCGCTTGCCAAGCTGCTCGGCGAAGGTCACCATACGACTAACATCATTGCTGCCCTTCTCAATGATAAATACGGTCGCCTTGTCGATCTTTCCAGATATAGAAACGTCGCGGACCTGTATGACCAGAGGGACCAGAGACCACAGAGCCCCAGGGCAGAGAGAAGACAACGTCCGGAAAGACGGCACAAGAGTGAGTTCGTAAAAACCACAAAACCTGAAAAGATGTCCGAAAGACGTTCCAAAGGAAAGCGAAAAGCCAATACCAGCCGCTTCAAAGCTCTTGGAAAATGAACCTGTCAGTAGTATCCTATTGGCATGGAAACCATTTTTACCAAAATTGCAAACGGACAGATCCCCAGTACAAAGCTCTATGAAGACGAAAAGTGCTTCGTCATCATGGACATCAATCCGGTAAAGAAAGGCCACAGCCTTGTAATTGCGAGAGAGCCCTATCCCAATATGGCAAGCTGTCCGGATGATGTTCTGACTCATATGCTCCTTGTAGCCAAGAAGGTCGAGGCAAAGCAGCGCGAAGTTCTGGGCAATCAGGGATCCAACATCATAATCAACAACGACCCGGCATCAGGACAGGAAGTTCCTCACATCCATATCCACGTCATCCCCCGCTTCGTGAACGACGGGCGAAAACACTTTCAGGATCACGACAAATACAGTGACGGCGAAATGCAGGCTCTCGGCATGAAGCTTAGCCTCAACTGAGGAGAAAGCTATGGCGTTCTGTCCAAACTGCGGAGCTGAGATCAGTACTCCGATTCATCACTCAACTGAGTGCAGCAATTGCTCGAAACCTCTTCATACCTGTAGATTCTGTAGCTTTTATAGCCCGGAAGCACATTATGGCTGCCGAGAGACAATCGATGAACCTGTTTGGGACAAAGACAGAAGCAATTTCTGCGATCACTTCAGACTAACTGAGAACAGGGTCAAAAGCTCAAAAGAAGAGGAACGATCAAAAAAGGCAAAAGAGGCTCTGGCTAATCTGTTCAATTTCTGATCAGAACTCAGATATGGCTCTCATCATACATATCAGAAAGAACTTTTCTGATAACCGACTCATCATTTTTGAGGGTCTTGGAGCCTCTTGTAATCTTGCAGAGGCTGACCTCCATATCCTTGGCGATACGTCTCTGAGGAGTTCCCTTGTAAAGCTCCTTGAAGATATACCAACGCTTGGCGATATCCGCCCTCTCGGCATCCGTGAAAACATCCTCGAAAAGTTTCCTCATCTCCCTGCGGTCTGTTGTCCTGGAGAAGATGTCGATGATTTCAGAAAGATTGTCGTTCATTGAAGGCCTCCCGCCATGTGTTACTACATATAGTAACATCAATCCGGAAGCAAATCAACCTAAAACGTTACAAGAAGACTCAAAGCATAACAGCTGCAATCTTTGAGAGCAAAGCCAAAAGCTTCTGATGCCACGGACGCGCCTTGAAATCATCATATGTGATCTCATGGCATTCACCGAAAGTCTCCGAGAAGTCGTCCTTGACGGACCTGAGGATTTCTCCGCCGTAGAAGATTGTACCGCTTTCGAAATGAAGGAAAAACGACCTGAAATCCATGTTGGTCGTTCCGACGATTGCAGTACGGTCATCGCTGAGGAACATCTTGGAATGGATGAATCCGGGAAGATACTCATAGATCTTCACGCCGTTCTGAAGGAGCTTGCCGTAGCTTGCCCTGGTATGGGCGTAGACTGATTTCTTGTCGGGCTTGGATGGAGTGATGATCCTCACGTCCACCCCGCTTCTGGAGGCCATTGTCAGGGCATTGATCATAGAGCTGTCCAGAATCAGGTACGGAGTGCTGATCCATACATATTCCTTCGAGGAGTTGATGACGTTGATGTAGGCGTTTTCAGCAACGGAGAATTCGTCCAACGGACTATCGCCGAAGCTCTGGATGTACCCGTCCCCTTTCTCAGTCACCGTAGGCATATAGGGAGCAAAATCATTTACTGCATATTCCTCAGGTGCAGAGTATGACCAGAGCTGCAGGAACATGAAGGTGTAGTTCCACACCCCGTCGCCTTTTATGACAAATCCGTTGTCCTTCCAGTGACCGAACCTCACTGTCTTGTTTATGTACTCGTCCGCCAGGTTCAGTCCGCCGCTTATGGCCACGTTTCCGTCAATGATGCAGACTTTCCTATGGTCCCTGTAGTTGAGTTTCGGATTCAGCCTGGGTCGCACGGGATTGAAGGCAACCGCCTTGATCCCATAGGTCCTCAGAACCTTATAATAACCTCGCGGCAGCGTTCCTATACTGCCCATGTCATCGTACATCAGAAGGACTTCAACACCTTCTGAAACCTTTCTTTTGAGAATATCGAGAATCGTATCCCAGAAAACACCTTTCTGATAGATGAAATACTCCAGGAAAATGAAATGCCTTGCCTTCTCGAGTTCCTCGACCATGACAGGGAAACAGTAATCGGCAAGCGGATAATACTTGGTGGAAGTACCGCCGAAGACCCTGCTGTCACTGAGCCCGCTGATGTATCTTGAAAGCTTGAGGTCATCCGGGGCAAGCACCTCTGATGGTTCAACAGCCTTCGGAAAGGAATCTATCATGTGCTGAGCGGTAAGCTCATGATAGCGTCTCATCCTCTTTTCCTGGACTATACCCTTCTTCTTGTTGCCGAAAATCAGATACATGCTGCATCCGAAGAAAGGAACAACAAGAATCAGAAGAATCCAGGACAGTTTGTACTCAGGAGCATCGTCCCTGGAGAAAACCAGAAAAGCGACCAGCACGCCCAGGACGGAACTTACAAGAGTCAGCCCGAAACGAGATTCGACATACCTGAGCGTCAGGTACACGAATCCCAACTGAAGGAATATAAAGAGGAACGTCCAGAAGAACCTGCTTACCAGAAGCTTAAGAAACCGTCTCATCAGTCGTTCTCATCCAGGTCTGTATTGGGTTCCCTGTCATCGTCATCATCGAGACCGGTATTCGGGATATCCTCAGGATCGGGAGTGTTGTCATAGCCAAGACTTGCCGCAAGCTCTGCATCCTCCTCATCGAGGTCGGTATTCGGCTCCCTATCATCGTCATCAATATCAGTATTGATGTTCTCATCTGTAGCAGAAGCTACATTTTCACCGGCATTGTCAGATTTCTGTGCACTTGAAGACGCTGAAAGAGCGGCAGCAGGTTTTTCCTTAGGCTTTATGACTTCGGCATCGTCTTCATCGAATTCGCAGGCATCATCGAAACTGGGGAAGGTCTTTCCGATGGAGACCTCCACATAGTTATCTTCCATAGCCTTTGCAAAAGCCTCGCGGGTCTTGGGATTCTCAAGTCCCAGAAGAAGCTTCTCTAGATAATCTTTATTGATCATGCAGGTACTGACGAACCTCTTGGATGTACCCCATCCGAGACGATCTACAGCCTGAGCGATATCGCCGTCATGGATGCTGACCTGAGCTCCATGCAGATAGGCTTCCGGGAATTTGGCATTACGGTCGTCGATGAGCTCATCATAGACCTCCTTTGCCTTCTTCCAGTTTCCCATCTGGATGTAATACCAACCCCTGTTATCCATCAGTCCGTTGCTTTCGGTATTGTTTTTCCTGCCTTCGTCAATTGCAGCCTTGGCTTTCTTCAGTTCCTTGCGTTCCAACAGATATGTTTCGAGATTCACGGACAGATTGTCATCCCTGTATCCGGTTGCTCTCAGATCCTCGAGGACCTTGATTGCCTTCTCCTGCTCTCCCAGATTCCAGTAGCCCATCGAACAAGTGACTATTGCGGTATTTGCAAAGGACCCTGCCTTGGGATTCACTATCACCTTCTCAAGGACTTCCACACCTCGCTTGGCATCACCCCTCTGGATATATGCGGATCCGATCATCACCTGTCGCTCCGGATCAACCCCGGCCTTGAGGGCCTTTTCCAGGTTGCCCCAGGCTTTGGGACCGAAATCATTCTTCTTAAGTGCCATCGCACCTCTGTAGAAGTAGATATATCCCCTTCTGATGAACAGAAACAGCAGAACAAGGACTGCATCGATTGCTACCTTGAACCAGACGTTGATCGGGAGAAACGCTGATCCGATCATTGCGGCAATGAAAACCAGTGCAACAAGCGAACCTTTGCTCATTTTCTTCTGCTGTACATTAGGCATCTTCAACCCCCTCTGCGACGGAGAATTCACAACCGCAGTACTGCTGTCGGTACAGGCCCAGTTCCTTGGCCATCGCACAGCTCTTTGCGAATCCGTCCTTTTTCTTGAAATCAATCTTCTCAAACGTATCAAACATGGACCCAACTGAGAATATCTTGTTGCTGTCCTTGAATCTGCTGACCGTCAGCGTAGTCGTGAAACAGTCAATCCCCAAGCGTCTGGCCTCCTCGTATGCGGCACGGAGATTGAATTCGAAACACTTGAGGCATCTTGCGCCTCCCTCCGGTTCGTTCTCCAATCCCTTTACGAATTCAAGCCAGCTTTGATGGTCATAATCCTGTCTCACAACAGTCAGACCACCGAAATAGGAAGCCACCTTCAGCAGGTTCTCATAGCGTATCTGATTCTCCTCCTCGGGCCAGATGTTGCTGTTCCCATAGCAGAGAACAGGCTCGAAGCCTTCATCCAGAAGCCTCTGGATGCTGCTGGTGGCGCATGGACCGCAACAGCAATGGACAAGAATCTTTCTACGCATGACTCAATATTACTTTATATCTTGAAATTAAACTATACATTGTGATAATTAACTGCACGAGGGGTTAAAATGCCGGCAAACACAATCAGGGACAACGGGATAATAGAAGGAGTAATCTGGAAACAGATTCTCAAGTTTTTCTTTCCCATTCTCCTCGGCACCCTCTTCCAGACCCTCTACAACACTGCAGATGCGATAATAGTCGGAAACCTTTTGGGAAAGGAAGCCCTTGCAGCAGTCGGAGGGGGAACCTCCACCGCCATCAACCTGGTAATCGGATTCTTCACCGGCCTTGCCTCGGGCGCCACGGTCATCATCTCCCAGTATTACGGGGCAGGCAAGGAAGACAAGGTCCATAAGGCAATCCACAATGCCTGCGCAATAGGACTCTGGGGCGGAATACTCATCTCCGTAGTCGGATTCTTTGCAAGTGAGCCCCTTCTCAGGCTCACCAAGACACCGCAGGACATCATGGGCATGGCCAGCTCCTACATGCATATCTACTTCGCAGGCGGATTCATAGTCGTCATGTACAACATCGGCGCCGGTATCTTCCGTGCATTCGGAGACAGCAGAAGACCGCTGATATTCCTAATTGCAGGCTGCATCATGAACATAGTCATGGACCTTCTGCTTGTCGGCGCATTCAGACTCGGGGTCGAAGGGGCCGCCTATGCCACCGTGCTGTCCCAGCTTCTGTCGCTGGTTCTCGTCATCATCTGGCTCAGAAGGCGCAACGATTGCTGCAAGCTCATCTTCAAGGACATCAAGTTCGATTCCCTCATGCTCAGGCGGACTCTGATGATAGGCTTCCCTTCCGGTCTTCAGTCGATGCTCTATACCATCTCGAATCTCATGATTGTCACGGGTATCAACAGTTTCGGGACCGATACCGTCGCGGCCTGGGCGGCCTACGGCAAGCTTGACAGCCTGTTCTGGATGATCTGCGGATCCATAGGCGTCGCAGTAACTACATTCGTCGGACAGAACTACGGTGCGGACAGGATCGACAGGGCCAGGAAGGGCGTGAGGACAAGCTTTACCATCGGTCTTTCCGCATCCTTTACCATAGAGGCCCTGATGCTTCTCTTCTCCAAGTATGCATACAGGCTCTTCGTGACCGATGCCGCCGTAATCTCCATCGGAGTCAGGATAATAAACCTGATTGTCCCCTTCTACTTCACCTATATCTTTGTCGAGATCCTCGCGGGAGCAATCAGAGCTACCGGAAAGACCCTGGTCTCTACGATGTTCACCGTCTTCTGCATAGTAGTCATGCGCACATTGTGGCTCCTTGTCATCCCAAGATTCTATTCCAGTCTTGAAGCCGTCCTGCTCTGCTACCCGGTGACATGGATAATCTGCGCCGCAGCATTCATCCTCTATTACAAGTTCGGCAATGTCTACAGACATACAAAAGGAGAAGCATGACAGCCATACTCCCTCCCGAACCGGCCAGAACACATTGCCTCGCACTGATGATGGAACTGGACTCCACCCCGTTGGGCGATGCTCTGATGCAGGTGGGCCACGGACGCATGTTCGGGATACTGGTATGCACTGACGGAACAGTCCTGAAGGCTTTCTCCGGAGAACTTGAAGGAAGCTACATTGAAAAAGGCTTTGTCCCGCCCGTATTCGATGTCCGCAGGTTCGAGTCCGTAATGAGGAAATACGACCATCTGATAAAGAGAGATCTGAACCACAGGGAGCTCTCGAGACAGTGCTGGGCAGAGCTTCAGGAGCTCTACCACTTCCATTGTTTTGATGGTTCAGATATTCCATTAACCTCAATAAACAGTAGCTTACCATCCGGTACAGGCGATTGTTGCGCTCCCAAGCTGCTTAGTTATGCATATTCCCTTGGCAAGAAACCCTTGTCCATGTGCGAGTTCTTCTACGGCAGCGGAAGCTTCGAGCACAAAAGCTTCAATACCCCCTGCGATTCACGTTGCAAACCCATTCTTTCTGCAATAATCGGCCTGGATATCATCTACCTCGATGAAGACATAGTGGTAGTCAACAAACCAAGCGGAATGCTGGCGATCGAAGGCCGCGGCGAAGACAAGCAGGACTGTATTTCATCCAGAGTCAGAAGCCTCTACCCTTCCTGCATCAAGCAACCCTGCATCCATCGCCTGGACCAGGCAACAAGCGGTCTGATGGTTCTGGGGTTGACACAGACTGCGCATGACAGGCTTTCCAGGGACTTCGAACAGCGCAAGGTGCATAAGGAATACGAAGCCCTTGTAGAGGGTCTGATTCTCGAGCAATCAGGGACAATCGAGCTCCCCCTCCGCCTTGATGTTGATAACAGACCTCATCAGATCGTCGACTTCGAGAATGGTAAAAAGGCCGTTACCCGATGGGAACGCCTGAGCATAGAGAATCTGGACGGAAGAAAGGTAACAAGACTCAGACTGATACCTGAAACAGGAAGAACACACCAGCTCAGGGTCCACTGCGCCGGTGCCCTGAATGCACCTATACTCGGAGATGCCCTTTACGGCAAAGCTCCCGATGAAAAGACCCCTCGCCTCATGCTTCAGGCAAGGGTCCTTGAATTCACTCACCCCACAACGGGAAAGATCATGCGTTTTGAGCTGGAGCAGGAGTTCTGAAGGTCCGCTCCCCTAATTGACACTCAATTTGCACTATGCTACTTTAATTGCGGTATTTACAGATTGCCGGAGTGGCGGAATGGTAGACGCGCTAGACTCAAAATCTTGTGTCCGCAAGGGCGTTCGGGTTCGAGTCCCGTCTCCGGCAGAAAGACAGCCCTGGTATTATCCGGGGCTGTTTTTTGATTTAGACATCGGGACTCGAAACGAGGAGAAACGCAGGCGCATTGCGTTTCGACGAAGGCGGGCGCCGGAGGGCGCGAGTCCCGTCTCCGGCAGAAAGACAGCCCTGGTATTATCCGGGGCTGTTTTTTGATTTAGACATCGGGACTCGAAACGAGGAGAAACGCAGGCGCATT
>JAFUXI010000057.1 GCA_017470995.1 Spirochaetales bacterium | reverse complement strand
TGGCGAACAGAGTGTCGAAATCCCGCTCGAAATCAGTGAATGAAACGGCCAGAGACTACAAGTACAAATGGTAGGTCCCGGGTAAAAAAGAAGGCTGTAACCCTCAGCCGGCAAGACCGACTTTTGTTACAGCCCCTTTTTCTTTCAGTTCAGGATATTGCAGCAATAGATTGCGTGGGCCAGTTCATGAGTCATGTGATCGGCCTTGATTATTCCGAAATAGGAACCGGTGCCCTCATATGGTTTCAGATAATCCTGAATCCTCGGATTGACATAGGAACTGACGATACGGTAATTGGGAAGACCGAACTGGCCTTCGAGATAACTGGCTGTCGTATACACCGCAGGATCATCGGGATAATGTCTGTCCCCCGTCCGCACCATTTCCATTACATCCGATACATAATCCAGAATTATTCGTGGATCGTCCGTTTTCCAGAAGGACTCCTCATCTATATCGTACTCGAAATCCGGAACCCAGAAATCACCTGTACTGACCAGTTCGGGTTCTCCGTAGATTCTGATATAGGCCTCCGCCGGAATGATTTTTCCTCTGATATCCTCAAGTTTTACACCGGACAGAGAACCTCCCTGAAAGAACAGGTCCGCATCCGAATCACGCAGATCTGCAATCACCGGGGTCGCCAGCCTATGGTGCCCGTTCTCGTAATTGATGAACATAAGGATGAATTCGGAGGGATTCTCCTGAAGGAAAGCCCTGCAGACATCCACGACATCGGAAAGCATCATCTTCATGAACACAGGGCCATGATATATTCCGTATCCGTCTCCCTTCTCCGTAATCCTGATATCAATGCATCGGACTCCGGCCTCGAGCTGCTGATCCAAGGACAGATCCTGATTGGAGGAAATGCTCGGCAATCCCAAAAGGTCGCGGTTTGCGCAGGAATCATGGGTTGCAGGAATGGTTATGTCCCTGAAAAGGATATCGTCGGGAAGCCTGCTCATCCAGTTTTTCGAATCCGCATAGACGGTATCGTTGCCGCCGTTGAGATTCACATCCATGCGGCAGGAGGCCAGCAGAAGCAAGGCAATCAGAATGGAAACGAGAGCGGTCTTCCTCATCTGGACACTCCCCAGAAAACCCTGCCCGAAACTCCCCATTGGGGAAAAGTCACGCCTGCTCCTACTCCCAGGAAGGAGCTTGTCCCGACCGGGAAAAGGACATCGAGACAAAACATCCCTCTGAGGACCTGCGGATAAAGGGAATATGAGGCAAGCGCGCCCAAGAAGGCATCTGCCCTCACCCCTGAACTGAAACCGTATTGCGCCAGAACACCCAACGAAAGCCCGGGCCCGTAGACAAGGGCGTTGGAACCATACTGCGTGAAATGATTGATTCCATAACCTAATGAACCGGAAAAACCGAGAGAAAAACCGTCCTCATCACCGCTCAGGCAATCGAATCTGTATTCAAATACATGTGAGGATTCAGGAAAATACAGATTATAGGCGATGCTGTGCCTGAAAACGGCGGCAGTTGCAGGCAACAACATGACAAGAGCCATAAGAATCAGCAGGATTGTCTTTCGCATCGTTTCCCCGGCCGCTGTCCGCTCAGTCAGAACCCTACTTCGATTCCCAAGGCAAACTGATTGTCGCTTCCCCTGCTGCCTTGGATCATGTCGTACCGGAAGTATGCAGAAACACTCTTGGACAGGTGCTTTTTTGCAGAGAGCTCAAGCAGGATGAAGGACCACGATTCTCCGCTCGGAGCAAAGGCGTTGTCTCCGACCGTGAACAGCGAACGGATGTTCTTCTCTCCATGGACCATGTAGAGGCCTTCTGCACTGATTATCCATGAGGACGGAACCTCATAGCTGAGCTTCAGATCCGCAACGATTGCATCCCCGCCGTATCGGTAGCCTATGTAGAAGAGGTTTCCCCTATAGCTTCCGACATAGCCCAGGCCCGGATCCGTAACATCCTGAACCGGATTGACATCGGGGTCTTCGATGGACTTTGCCCTCAGATAGAGGTACGGCATAGTGTATGCCCCCTCAAGAACGATTGTAAGGACACCTTTGCCTGCAAGGCTCACGTTCTTCAGACCCAGCATGACACCGAAGGCCAGAGGCTCATTGTATTGGTCCTCAGCCTTCTCCACAGGGGAAGCAAACTGATCCAGGGCGAACTGACCGTACAGGTTCCAGCCCTTTGCAAAAGTAAAGCTTGCCTCAAGGTCCACGATCGAATTCGCATAGTCCGAGATGAAGTAGTTGTGGAAGTACATCACGGGATTCACATACCTTATGTCTGCAACACCTCCATCCTTCCTGTACATGATGGATTCATTTACTGCGGCATAGAGTCTGTCGGACAGGAAACGGCATTCAAGCCTGTGTGTCATGTAGAAGAGAACTCCGTCTCCGCCCTCCTGAATTCCGTGCTCTTCGTCCCTGCAGAGATGAGGATAGAAACTCATGATGAAGGAATACTTGTATCTGCTTCCGAAGAGCGAGAATCTCAGGAGGTTCTGATAAGGCATCGTGTTGCTGAAAATCAGACTGCCGCTGTTTCCAATTCCCATCATGAGACGGTCGCGCCCGTATTCAAGGCTCCAGCTGTCCGATCCGACCACGAAGAACGCCCTGGAGGGCTCCCTCTGGTCCATGTCGGTCGTCAGCCCCTTGGGCGTCAGGTTGGCGATGTCGAAATCGAAATTGAAATCGCTGTAGCCGTTGTTGTAGTACTCGTTCTTGTACTGGTACCAGACAAAGCTGTAGAGGTGCTCTCCGACCCAGGTCTCCCAGTCGACTCTCAAGGACGGAACCTCGTGCTCGGAGCGGAAAAGGTTGTTTGTCATATCGTTGAACGGATAGGCATAGCCTTTGTTTGTATGGGCATAACCGGTAATCGAGGCATAGCCGCCGAAGGTCATGCCGAAGATGTCGTCAACCTTGATCTTAGGCTCTTCCTTTACGGATTCTTCAACTATGGAATACAGTTCAACGGAGGTCTCTATTGAAACTTTTGATAGAATTTTTACTGTCTCAGCAACAGTCCAGGGCCTTGTTGTAGATGGGACAGCCTTTCCTTCAAGTATGTAAAGCTCATCGATTGCGCGATAGACATCGCTCTCCAGAGGTATCACCTTCTGCCCGTTTGCGGCAAAAAGCAATACTCCGAGAAACAATACAAGAAGAAAGACAGCTGTCCTTTTCATCTGTCTCAGCTTTATCAGAAGCACTTCCAGGAAAGACCGAAGACAATCTGGATATCAGATGCGTTCTGTCCTTCGATGTTGAAGATGTTCTTCATTCCGACATAGTCGAAATCCAGGTTCAGCTCAAGGCTGCTGCCGATTCTGTAGCTTGCTCCGAGGCCGAGGTCCAGGGTCGTCCATTTGGCGTTCCTTGTGGCCTGGGCATCGGGATATCTGTAGTTGGCAGTGCTGGCATGTGTGGATGATGTGCCGGTGTACTCTGCATAGTATGCATCGTCGCTGGCAGGAGCCTCTGCCCACTTGGTCCATACATCATGTGTTCCGTGTACGATGAACATTCCCCTTGCCCTGAGCGAGAGCTTCTCCCCCTCCCATGAAGCGTCAAGGTTTGCAACCATGCAGTCGGGTCCGTATTTGTAACCGATCACGTAGTCCTCGTAGAGAACATCAGTATGTACGTCCCTCTCCTCATATGCATAGAGTCTGGACTTGATTGCACCGACATAATCCATGCCGTAGCTGTCCGTATAACCGCTGTCGCGCAGATAGCAGAACGGGCTGACATAGGCGAATTCGGGATTGATTGTAAGGACGCCCTTGCTGGCTCCCGTTACATACTTGGCTCCGACAAGGTATGCGTTTCCGTCCGGGGACTCCCCCTCCTCGATTCTTCCCGAGATGCTCTCGAATCCGGGCATTCTTCCCTGATCTACGAGAATCTGTCCATAGACGTTCAGGCCTCTGGCGATCGTCCAGTCAAGCTCAAGGGCAAGTGTCGAGTTGGAGTTCTTGGACATGAATGCGTTGTGCATGAAATACATGGGGCTCAGAGCCGGGAACTCGATGTTGTTCGTCGGCGAGGCATACATAAGTCCTTCCGTAAGGGCAAGACCGACCTTATCCTTGAAGAGCCTGAACTCGAATCTGTGGGCGGCATAGAAGAAGAGTCCGTCCATTCTCACGGTCGAGTTGTTGTAGCCTGTTCCCGAATAACCGGGATGGCCTGCATCGGTATCGTAGTAATTCTGCTTCTCCGGGAAGAAGGAAATCAGGTAAGTATACTTGAACTTCTCGCCGTAGGCTGTTGCCCTGACCATGTCATGGTACGGAAGGTTGTCGGAGAGAACCACGTTTCCGGTCTTTCCTGCACCCCAGGACAGCCTGTCACGTCCGGCCTCGAATGACCAACCATTTCCGCCGAAAGCTGCGAAAGCCCTGTGCGGGAAGCTTGCGATGTCCATGACCTTCAGGTTGAACTTCAGGTTCTGGAGCATCATGATGTTGGTGTTCATCTTGGTGGAACCGAGCTCACCGAACTCGTCTCCGCGCGCTGCATTCTGAAGCGGCATGTCGAACACGCTGTAGAAATGGGAACCGAGCCAGTTCTCAACCTCAAGGTTGAAGAACGGAACGATGTGGTTCAGGTCCTTGGCGAACCACCAGGATCTGCCTTCGAACGCATGGTCTGCAAGACCGTTGATGTCGGTCCTTGTGAATGCATCTGCAGCCTGGGCATCGTATGTGTGGGCATAGAGTTCGGTATTGATGACTCCGGAGAAGCTCAGGGCACCGTTTCTGAACTCGATCTGGCGCTCGGCGTTAAGCTCCGCCATGGCGGCATCGTATCTTGCTGTCATGAAGGACGGGACATCGTTTCTGTCGATGGCTTCAAGCATGGAGAGAAGCTCATCGCCGCTCCACGGACCTGCCGTGGAAGGCAGTGCATGGCCGGTAAGGACATAGATGTCGGAAATGGTTCTGTAGATGTCATTGTCTACCGAATAGATCTTCTGGCTGTTGGCCGCGAAGACTGTTGCAAGCGATATCAACAAAATCGCCATTATTGTCAGAAAACGTCTCATGGCTTTGACTTTAGCAAACAAACAACAAAGGGACAAGCTTTTTGGGTGACTCTTTCCATATATGTTGATAGAATGCAGGTGAACAACAATCCTTTGGGGGAACTTATCATGAAAAGAATTCTGGTTGCGGTTGCAATCGCAGTCCTTATTTCGGCTTCTGTATTCGCCTATTCGAATCAGCAGAAGATCTATTCGGTAGACAGCGGCGTCTACAAGGCAATGGAGACTTTGTACATCCTCTCCGGCAAGGCTCTGCCCTCTTCCTCCGGCCCCTGGTCAGAGGCTGAGCTCCAGAAGATGCTGGCCAAGATCGACAGGTCGGCTCTCTCCGATGCAGGTCAGAACTACTATGATTATGTAGAGGGCCTGATCACAACGGAGCCCAGACGCCAGTATGCGGACAACTTCGCCATGCAGTTCGGCCTGGACCTGGACCTCGAGTTCTACTACCACACCAACGGCGAGAAGTACAATCTGGATGATGACTGGTTCCATGGCTACACGGACAGACAGAAGTTCCTCTCGTTCACTTTCGAGACCTGGCCCACAAATCGTTTCTACGGCTATTTCTCATTCGACCTCCATCTGGGTATTGCCGATGCCGACAGCGACGGCTACAACCCCATCTACAAACCCGCGCTGTCCGTCAACATGCCCATCGTCAATGAACTTCTCTTCACAAAGAGGGCAATTTTCGACGGATTCAACTGGCACTTCCCCGAGCGTGCATTCGTATCGGCAGGCGGAAACAACTGGTCCTTCATGGCAGGCCGCGACAAACTGTCCTGGGGCAGCGGAGAAACAGGCAACCTGATGCTTTCGGATTCCTTCCCCGTACACACCATGGCCCGTTTCAACACCTTCTTCGATGCCTTCAAGTACTCTCTGGTTGCAACCATCTACCCGTTCGGGACTGCAAACAGCCAGTATGACAGCATGGACGGCTATAAGGCCCTTCTGATCCACAGGATCGAGTTCAACATGTTCAGGGACAAGGTGGGACTTATCATCAACGAAGCCTGCATGTTCTGGTCCAATCCGAATGCCGTGGACAGCGAAGGCAATCCCGATCCCCAGTATTTCACCTTGGCACAGATCAATCCGTTCGGCTTCATGCACAACGAGTACGTCCCTCGCAATGCCAACTCGCTTCTGGTCTTCGAGGCCAACTACACCCCGTTCAGGGGCGTGAACGCCTATGCCCAGTTCGCAGTCGATGAGTTCTCCGGTCCCGGCGAAGGAAAGTGGAATCCGCCTGCATTCGGAGTCCTGGCAGGAGCCAAGGCTGCATTCGCTGCAGGAAAAGGCGTCATGACCGGCAGCCTGGAGTTCGCAAAAACAGATCCCTATCTCTACATCAGAGGCCTGCACTACAACAGCAACGAGGCCAGCGGCTACGGTTTCGATGCAACATACAGAAGCTTCGTGAACGGTTTCGGAGTTGTCAACAAGAAGATGTTCACCACATACAAGTACGGCAACGACGTCAAGCTCTTTGATGCAAGAATGGCCTACGAGCTTCCCGGCGTGTTCAGACTCGGCCTTGAAGCTCTGTTCATGCAGCACGGAATCATGGATATCAACAGCAACTGGGGCATGTACCAGGGCAACGACGATCCCACACCCATAGTCAAGACACCGTCCACCTACAATGTCTTTGATCCGGCAGACTACGACTACGCCACACACACCCTTCTGCAGGAACATGCAGTCGAGAAGACTACGGTCCTCTCGCTGACCGGTGAGTACACCATCGCAAAAGGCCTTAGCGCAAATCTGGCTGCCGATTTCATCATCGTGAAGAACCAGCACAACGTCGAAGGCGAGAACGCCAGCGATTTCCAGCTCACCCTGGGCCTCAGATACGAAATCTGACATAGATCGATACCTCTGAGCCCATGAAGAAAGCTATCGCGTTTCTATTGATATTTACATTCATTTCAGCGGCCGTAATGGCCGCTGACGTGGCCTCGAAAACCTTCCCGCTGAACTCCGAGATCTACGAGCTTATGGACGACCTCTACAGCCTGCAGGGCCTTGCAAGGCCGTCCACAAGCCGTCCGTGGTCGCAGTCCGAAGCAAAGCTGATTCTGTTAAGAATTGACGAAACCAAACTGAACAGTTCAGAAAAGCGTCTTTATGACCGTATTCAGGACATCATTTCCGAAAACCTCAGGTGGAATTTCAGTGATTTTGCACTTGGACTAAAGATAGACCTCGCCCTTGAAGGCTACATGCATTCCAACGACACGGATTTCGTTCTGGATACAGACTGGCTGCGCGGTTTCGAATCACGCCGCCCGCTTGCCAAGCTCTCGATGGACTTCTCCGTAGGCAGCCTCTTCTACACCTACTGCGACCTGCAGTACGGCTACGGAAAGGTAACCAGGCACGATACCTTCGTGCGTCTCAATCCGGACCACAGCGCAGGCGACATCATGTCGGAGGACGGCTACATCGGAAGCTACAGGATGGACAGCGGAGCTCACATCATGGTCTGGTCCAACCAGTACTCCAAGAAGCTTGCCAACAACCTTCTTCCCAAGAGCGAATGGTTCGACTTCATCTGGCCCAAGCGTGCCCTGGTGAGCGCAGGAGGAGAAAACTGGAACATCCAGTTCGGACGCGATCGCCTTGAAATAGGAAACTCCACTCTGGGCAACCTGCTGGTGGACAACCACACAGACTTCGAGGACTACATGTCCGTCACGTTCTTCAGCAGCCTCTTCAAGTACCAGTGGACGAACCTCTTTCTCAACGGAATCACCGACAACGGGGAGACAAGAACCGATGATACGCGCATCTTCATGATCCACACGCTGGAATTCAGGCCCATACCGAAGCTTTCGTTCATAATCTCCGAGGACGTGATGTTCAAAATCGCCTCGGATGAAGACGGAACGCAGGTCGTCGACTACTCCTTCTTCAATCCGGCCTTTATCTGGCACAACCTCAACAACCGCAGCATGTTCAATGCCATTGCCTATGCCGAGGTCAACTGGGCAGCATTCAAGGGCGCTGAGTTCTACGGTCAGTTCGCCCTCGACCAGGCAGTAGCTCCAAACGAGAACCCGGATCAGGGCGATGCCTGGGGCCTAGTCACCGGTGCAAAGTACACTGCAGCCATAGGAGACGGCGTTGCCAGATTCTATGCCGAGTTCGCCTACACCACCCCGCTTCTGTACAGACGCGATCAGGTGGACTTCGTGAAGATGACACGCTACTTCCACCTGACCACCGACAGCCAGTATCAGCCCGATACCAGCTACGACAGCTTCGGAAGCAACGCCCTGGTATTCGAGTACATCGGCTTCCCCTATGGAGGAGATGTCGAGACCCTGGAAATCGGCACAGTCTACAACCTGCCGGGAATCCTGAAGGCAAAGCTCTACGGCAGACTGCTGCAGCAGGGAGAGTTCAACCTGTTTGTCTCACACAACAAAGACAACAAGAACGAGGGCTGGCCCAACTACGAGGGAAAGACTCCGTCGGGCACGAACTGGACCAGAGCGATTTATCTTTCTTCCAACATCGAGATGAAAATGGACAGCTTCTTCAACTGGCCGGGCGTAACCCTCGAGGCCGAGCTTGACTGGATCGGCAAGTGGAACTTCAATTCCGGAACAAAGGAATACAGCAACGGAAAAACAGATACCCAGTTCTCCATAGGAGCAAACATCAGATTATGAGAAGGTCTGCTGCAGCAATTCTGATCATCCTGCTTGCAGTATGCTTCCATGCGTCTGCCTTTCCCCTCGATCATGAGAGCGTAAACAGCTTCGACAGGACGTTCATGAACAGCTATGACCCGGTAAAGGACAATGCCGCCACAGTACTTGAGATTGCCGCCATGTCAGCACCTGCAGTGCTTCTCTCACAGGGACCCGACCAGTATGTGACCATAGGTCTGATGTATGCCGAGACTCTGGCTCTCACCTGGGGGACAACCGAGATAATCAAGCATTTGGTCGGAAGGCCCAGGCCATACATGTACTACGACGGCTATCCCCAAGAAAAGGTTGATTCGGGCAGCTGGAACAGATCCTTCCCTTCGTGCCATACTTCCATGAGTTTCGCAGGAGCCTCGTTTGCCTCCTACGTGTTCTGGAAATACAATCCCGAATCCAAGTGGAGAATTCCGGTAACGGCAATCTCCTATTCGCTGGCAGCAACAGTTGCCGTCCTCAGGGTTGCAAGCGGCAACCATTTTGCCACCGACGTCCTTGCGGGTGCACTCATAGGTACTGCCATCGGAATAGGCATTCCTGCCCTTCACACCCTGTTTGCAGACAAGAACATTGAAGTTTCCGTCTCCCCCTTCGGCCTCGTATTCTCCAAGAGTTTCCAATAATCAGAATAAGTCAGAATGAGTTCCCGTATAACAGAGTTCAAGGCTTCAACCAGGCCTTTGCTTCTTCCATACTTGAGAAAACGGGGCTCAGATTCTCTGGATTTTCAGCTTCCTTTACCCTTTCGAGAATCAACTCATCCCTTGTTTTCAGTTTTGTATTTATCGGTAATCCTTCTTCCCTGATGGTTGCACGGAGAAACATGTTGATTGCAGCAGACATGGTAATGCCCAACGACTCGAAAATTGCCTCGGAATTAGCCTTCACCTCATCATCAACTTTGCATGAAATAGTGCACATAGTATTACTCCTTATGGATAAAGTAATACTACTACTCTCTTTTGTCAACAAAAGAAAAGGAAACCATATACGACCTTATGGAATCATATCCGATTGCGTTCATAAATATGATTGTCATACAATACAACAGAGGTATTGCGATGAAGAGGACCTTTCTGATTCTTATGACTTGTTGTCTTGTATTCTGTATTTCCTGTGCCGAAAAACCAACCGGAAGAGGAGTCTTCGATCTCTCAGATGCTAAGAACCTATATATTGGAAGTGTAGGAACTTCCAAGGGAATCGGTTCGGATTTCGGGGAAATTACGAAGGACAACGAAGTCAAGAACGTATCATTTGACTTCCCGATTGCAACAAACAATTCCGGATACACAGCATTGCCGGATAAGATTTATCAACTGAATGAGGACTACATCCTTATCAGTTTCGGTCTCCCTCTTATCCTTGTACGTACTTCTGACGGTTATGGCATTTGCCTCAACCACATTAAAGCGAATAACCATTCGTCGATGGACCATGTCCTTCATGACAACTACATTCTCAAAAGGCAATTCAAAATCAAGGAAAACGGAGACGTTTACTATCTCGGAAGGTATCTCAGCACCAAAAAAGAAAACTTCAATGATATGACGGGATTCACAATCATGAAGTATGACAGAGCCGAGAACAGCATTCAAACTTTCTTCACATACGATAGCGGAGAAATGCGCGGTGGAGATTCTGCAGACTCGCTTCTTGTTGATTCATTCGAAAATACTGCTGCCGTATCCCATGATGCAGTAAAAGGGAAAAATACCATAATTGTTGCTGTCCCCAAGAGTGGATCTTCTGTAGTCAAAGATATTAACGAAAGGTTCTACGGCTCTTTCATCGCTGATGATGGTGTTTTCTATTTCATCTCAGAAAACGGGTATGTATCAATCGAATTTGATTCTGCAAACAGCAATGCGGATATCAGTGAACTAAAAACCTATCCTGGAATATTCCCTTCCAGTGATGTATTCGTTTCCATAAACGGGAAAGTCTATGGTTTGAACACGCATGCTCAGTCGCTTATCTGTATCACTGCAGAGGATGGAACAATAACTGATGTCCACACTATCGACACGGGACTGACCAGGTTCAATTGCTGGGACACTGCAGGGGATTACCTCTATATCAGCGGGGACGATAAGCTTGTCAGAATCGATACAACGGATAACAGCGTCTCAGAGGTCATAACCGGAAAGGTTATCGAATCCTTTACGGCCAGTGAAGAGCATGGAATTACATTCGTGACCAAAGATGCTGATTCATATTCACTGTGGGTGCAGGATCTGATCTCAACTGCTATGACAAAGATTCAGGAAAGCGCAGAAGCTTTCCAGGATTTGGTTAAGGTGGATTAAATAGATAATGCCATTAACAAAATCTACAGGTTTTTTTGTTCTATTTCTGATTCTTGCTCTGTTTTTTATGCCAAGCTTAGGGGCATCGGAAGGAAACAGGCTTGATGTGGATGTGCATCTGGGCCTGCTATCGGGAGCGGGTGTGATCTGCAATACCGGAAACTGGCAGTTCGGCCTGGATCTGGAGACTCCGTTTCCCATACAGTGCATCGTGGACGGCATTGCCGGGCAGATTTTCAATGACCTTACGTTCTGGGAGGGGTTCAAGCTCGGGCTGACGGACTTCTTCGGCGCCGACATTTACACCTACCTGAGGCTTCTGGGCAATCGCGGCTGCCGCCTGTATGCGGGCTTTGACATAATATTCGGAACCGAGCCCGTAATAAAAAGCTTCGAGGCTGTTCTCAGACCCACCACTAAGATTGTCTTTGATCTGGGTGAGAAGACTTCGCTGTTTCTGGCAGGAGGCTTTTCCCTGCTGAGCATGGTCTATGTCCCGGGATTCGAGAAGCCGTTGATAAGGATTCCCAATGTCAGCTACAACTCGGTTCTGACAGGCTGCCGTGCGGGATTGTCTTTCAGAATCAGATGAAGTCCTGCGGGCGGTCGAAGCAGCCCTGCCCGTCGTAGAAATACCAGTGTGTGACATCGAAAGAGCCTGATGCGGAAACCCTTATTTCGGTTCCGCCTTCCATACCCTCTTCGTAGTAACATCCGGGCCCGGTCTTCAGGGCATAGAGATATGTCATTCCTTCGTAATTGACGCAGAAACTGTTGGTGTGGTTGTGGCCGCAGACCAGAAGGTCATTGCCCTTGGCCTTCAGAAGGTCCGCAAAGCCGGGCTTTCCGCTCTTGTACCCTATTCCCTCGTACCAGACCCCGAAGGATCCTTCGTAGCCGGGGTTCCATGACGATGGGTCATAGCTTTCTGCCGGTGTTACATAGCGGGATTTGCATGCGGCAAGGATTGCCGTTCGGTACTCGTAGATGGGAATGTGCATGAAGACGGCAGAGGAAACCGGATCGGATCCGCCATAGGAACATACGCTGTCCATGCAGTCCTGATACCACTGCATCTGAAGATCCGTTGCGCCTTCTGTTCCGGAATTGAAGAAAACAAGCGACTTTACGACCTTGAAGGCATCGTCCTTCACGTCTACGATGTTTACGACATAGTTGCCCTTGTCCTCGACGTTGTATGACGGATCGACGGCAAGAAGGTTCGGGCCGTCCCTGAAGACACAGTTTCGGAAGCTTCTGAAAACCTGAGCAAGGGTATCGGGAGCCATTCCCGAATCCTCCATGTCATGGTTGCCGAAGACCGGAGCCCATGGGATGCCGAGACTGTCTATGAAGGAGCAGATGCCCAGATCCGAGCACCAGTGTCCGTAGGACATATCGCCCAGATAGGTGATCAGGTCGGGCTTCGTTTTCTCTACAAGGGATGTGACCATATCCCTGATGTGGTCGAAATTGAGGATGTACTCGGTGGTACTCAACTGTATGTCAGTGATATTGAGGATTACGAAATCCCTGTCCTTGGGTTTATTCAGGTTCACCACCCAGTCGGTGTCGGAGACGACTTTGTCTCCTTCAAGACTCAGCGTGTAGCTGCTTGAAGTATAGGAAGCCTTCAGCGGCACGTTCCCGCTACAACAACAGAGCAGCAGAGCACAGAACAGTACTGCAAGGACTGCAGGAATCCGCCTCAAACCGGGTTGCTCCTTCTGAACTCGTACATGAGAATCCCGGCTGCAACCGAGACATTGAGCGAATCGATGTGTCCGGACATCGGAATGGAGACGATGTGATCGCATTTGGCCCTTACCAGGGACCTCATGCCGCTTCCCTCGCTTCCCATGACAATGACTGTCCTCTTTGGGAACTTCATGTTGTAGGAGCTGTCTCCGTTCATGTCCGCACCGTAGACCCAGAAGCCGTACTGCTTCAGTACATCCAGCTCGCGGGCAAGATTCGGTACCGTTGCCATAGTCACATACTGTGCGGCGCCCGAGGAGATTCTGATGACCGTCTCGTTTGCGCTTGCGCTTCTGCGCTCGGGGACGATTATCAGGGCTGCCGAGAACAGGTCGGCGCTTCTGAGGATGGCTCCGAGGTTGTGCGGATCGGTTATTTCATCCAAGGCGAGCACCAGGGCCCCGTCGTTCTCCTTGAGGCTCTTGCAGAAATCGACGACGGACATCTCTCGGATTCTTCCGCCCTGGCTCTGCATGGTCCTGATTCCCAGATCCAGGACCGCTCCCCTATGGTCCTCCGAACCTGCCAGTCTGTTGAGTTCGATTTCCGATACCTTCTTGACTGCGGTCTTTCCGTTGGCCATGGCCTTGAACTCCAGGGAGCTGTTGCGCTTGTCTCCACGCAGGAGATAAAGGGTGCTTCCTCTCGAGGCGTTCTTAAGAGCCTCTTCGATTGCATGGATGCCTGTGATTCTGGTTCCCATCATTTACCTCAGTTGTTCTCGAATTGAACGGGCGTCGGCGTATCGTTCTCTCCCATGGCTTCGGAGAGTTCCTTCATTATCTGCTTGGCCTTCATGCCGAGACGCTTGGGGGTCTCGATCTGGACCTTTATGTACATGTCGCCTTTTGATTCAGCATTGCGGTAGCGAGGCAGTCCCTGATTGCGCACACGGATGATCTTTCCGTTCTGGATACCTGATGGAATAGTGACTTTGATGGTCTCTCCTTCAAGGTTGCGCACATTTATATCCAAACCGAGTGCCGCCTGGGTCATCGAAATCGGAATCTGGACATAGAGGTCCTCTCCGCTTCTGACAAAGTAGCGGTGAGGTCTGACGTTGACACGGACATACAGGTCTCCGGGTGTGGCGACGTTTGCAACTGCATTTCCCATCTGCGGGATGATGATGTCGCTTCCGCTTTCAATGCCTGCGGGAATCTTTATCTTAAGCGTCTGGCTCTTTCTGATTGTTCCGGTTCCCCTGCAGTTGGGACAGGGATCGGTGATCACGGAACCTCTGCCTCCACAGGTGGGACAGGTTCTGGACATGGAGAAGAATCCGCTGGACTGTCTGATCTGGCCCATACCGCCGCACGTCGGACAGGTCTTGTTGGATGCCGTTCCGTGTGCGGATCCCGTACCGTGGCAGGCCTCGCAGGCCACCTGGTGCGAATAGGTCATCTCTTTCTTGAAGTCCTGGACTATGTCCTGAAGGTCAACCTCGATGTTCACCCTGATGCTCTGACCTACGTTGGGATTACCCTGGGATCTTGCTCTGGAAGCACCGCCGCCGAAGCCGAAGAGATCCTCGAAGATGCTGCTGAAGCCACCTGAGAACAAATCGCTGAAGTCCCTGTATGCAGCTCCGCCGAAGCCCTGGGAACCGTCTACGCCGGCAAAGCCGTAGTTGTCGTAGTTCTTTCTCTTGGTCTCGTCAGAGAGCACCTCGTAGGCCTCCGTGGCTTCCTTGAACCTTTCCTCCGCTGCCTTGTCTCCGGGGTTGCGGTCGGGATGGTTCTCGATCGCCAGCTTTCTGTATGCCTTCTTTATCTCTTCCTGTGTTGCGGTCTTGGAAACTCCAAGCACTTCGTAGTAGTCTCGTTTATCAGCCATAATCCGATTAACCTTCTTGTCCTTACAAAAGATAAGTTAACAAAAAAAACCCTGTTAGTACACACAGAAGGGAACCGCTTCTGCGATTCCCTCCCATTTGTTGAAGTGAAATATGAATCAGTTCACAACTTCGTAGTCGGCATCCGATGCTCCGGCGTTGCTCGGACCGCCCTGAGGTCCCTGAGGACCCTGCGGACCTGCTCCGGGCTGAGGACCGGCACCACCCTGCGGGTTGGCGTTCTTGTACATCTCTTCTGCCAGCTTGTAGGAAGCCTGCTGCAGTGCCTCGGTCTTGGCCTTGATTTCCTCGACTGATGCGCTCTGGTTGGCCAGAACTGCCTTGAGGTCTGCAAGTGCGCTCTCGATGGCTGCCTTGCTGGAAGCATCGACCTTGTCGCCGTAATCCTTCATGGCCTTCTCTGTCTGATAGACCAGGCTGTCTGCGTTGTTGCGGGTGTCGATTCTCTCACGCTCCTTCTTATCCTCTTCTGCGTGGGCCTCGGCATCCTTGACCATTCTGTCGATCTCGCTGTCATCAAGACCGCTGGAACTCTGGATCTGGATGCTCTGCTCCTTGCCTGTTCCGAGGTCCTTGGCGGAAACGTGGACGATTCCGTTGGCATCGATATCGAATGTGACTTCGATCTGAGGTACTCCTCTCGGGGCTGCCGGAATTCCGACGAGGTCGAATGTTCCGAGAGTCCTGTTCTGGGATGCCATCTCACGTTCGCCCTGAAGTACGTGAATGCTTACTGCGGTCTGTCCGTCGGCTGCGGTTGAGAACACCTGGCTCTTTCTGGTAGGAATGGTGGTGTTTCTCTCGATCAGTCTTGTCGTGACTCCGCCGAGGGTCTCGATACCCAGTGAAAGCGGTGTGACATCGAGAAGCAGGACATCCTTGACTGAGCCGCCGAGGATTCCGCCCTGAATTGCGGCGCCCATTGCAACGACTTCATCCGGGTTGACTCCCTTGTGCGGCTCCTTGCCGAACAGGGCCTTGACGGTCTCCTGGACCTTTGGCACTCTGGTGGATCCGCCGACGAGGATGACCTCATCGATATCGGAAGCGGAAAGGCCTGCATCCCTGAGTGCGTTCTGGCAGGGGATCTTAGTCCTCTCGATGAGATCGTCGATCAGCTGCTCGAAAGCTGCTCTGGTGAGAGTCATCTGCAGGTGCTTCGGGCCTGTTGCGTCTGCCGAGATGAACGGCAGGTTGATGTCTGTGGATGTCGAGTTGGAAAGCTCGATCTTTGCCTTCTCTGCGGCTTCCTTGAGTCTCTGCAGGGCCATCTTGTCGGTTGACAGGTCGATTCCGGTCTCCTTCTTGAAGGAAGAAACCATCCACTCGATGATTCTCTGGTCGAAGTTGTCTCCGCCGAGGTGTGTATCACCGTTTGTAGACTTGACCTCGAAGACTCCGTCGCCGAGTTCGAGAATGGAAATATCGAATGTTCCGCCGCCGAGGTCGTAGACTGCGATCTTCTCGTCCTTGGAAGCATCCTTGCCGAAACCGTATGCAAGAGCAGCGGCCGTAGGCTCGTTGACGATTCTCTTGACCTCAAGACCTGCAATCTTTCCGGCATCCTTGGTGGCCTGTCTCTGTGCATCGTTGAAGTATGCGGGAACCGTGATGACTGCCTCGGTCACTGATTCGCCCAAATAATCCTCTGCGGTCTTCTTCATCTTCTGGAGGATGTTTGCAGAAATCTCCTCTGGGCTGTACTCGGTTCCGCGGATGTTGATCCTGACGGTGCCGTTGTTGCCTGAAACTACCTTGTAAGGGATCATTGAAAGCTCATTGGGGACTTCGTTGTACTTATGTCCCATGAAACGCTTAATCGAGTAGACGGTGTTCTCCGCATTGGTGACAATCTGGTTCTTGGCAGGCTGTCCGACAAGGCGGTCACCCTTTGCAGTGAATCCTACAACAGACGGAGTGGTTCTCTGACCCTCCGAGTTGGCCATGACTACAGGCTCCGAGCCTTCCATCACAGCAACGCAGCTGTTGGTTGTTCCCAAATCGATTCCGATAATCTTACCCATATATTCAATCTCCTAAATCCATATCAAGTTTTTCGTATGCCGATAATTTACTTACCCGCAAACGAATCGTCAAATGTTAATTCGATTTTTCGAAGAATTGCGATGCGCGGAAGCGACATACCTTTGTGGTAGGCGCTGAGGCAAAGCGCAAAAGATTCGGAAAATCATTCGGGCTTGCCGATTTTGACCTTGGAAGGCCTGATTACGCGGTCATGCAGCGTATATCCCTTCTGGAACTCCTCCAGTACGGTCTCCTTGTCAAGGTTCTCGTCTATAGTCATCATGCAGGCCTCGTGCAGCGAAGGATCGAACTCCTGCCCCACACTGTCTATGCCCTTGAGTCCCCAGTTCTTGTCCAGGGTACTCAGAAGCTGGTTCTGGGTCATCTCGAATCCCTCGATCAGGGCATTGAGATCGCCACCGTTCTTGGCTGCTGCCAGGGCTCTGTCCATGTTGTCCAAAAATCCCAGGATATCGCGGATAAGGCTCTCGTTTGCAAACTGGACTGCCTCTTCTTTGTCTCTTATAAGGCGCTTGCGGTAATTCTCGAGCTCTGCCTGACGGCGCAGCATCTGGTCCTTGAGATCGGCATTGGCTGCCTCGAGCTCTGCTACCTTGTTCTGCAGGATCTCCTCCTGGGAGACTTCTTCGGCCTGCTCTTCCTGTGCAGGCTCCTCGGCCTGGATTTCCTGATCTTCGACCTGAAGCTCCTCTTCCTGCTTCAGTTCTTTCTCTTCTTTATTGTCATGTTTACTCATATTCATGTCCTTTTGACAAAGCAAAGTTACATATACGTTTACAAAACGTCAAGGCTTAGAGGCGAGGCATTTGTATTCCGGGAGTATTTTACGTCTGATCACGTCTGATCATCGAAGGGGATGACTTCTTCCTTGCCGTATGTCTCCCACTTCTTGAGATCCATGTCCATGATGTCCATGTTGCGCAAATCGCCGCTGCCGATCGGAAGCTCATCGTCTACGCCGCCGAAGGATGCAAAGTCATCGGTCTCGGAGATTCCGTCTCCGTAGGTATTTTCCTCTTCGGGAGCAAGGTCCTCGGCATAGTCTTCCTGTTCATACTCCTCATCGGTCTTGGGTGTGAACTTGGGGGCCTTGAACTTGGGAAGGTTGTCCGTCTTCGGCTTCTCTGCCTCGGGTGCAACCTGAGAGAGAACGGAGATTTCATCCCGGAAGTCGGTCTTTGCAAAACCCTCGCTGTTCTGACCCATATCGGCCTCGACCATCTTCGGGACTTCGGCCACGGGATCCGAAGGCGTGGTGCTTACGAAGGTCTTTGCCTTGGCTTCAAGGCGCTCTGCGATATTGCGGGCCTCATCGATCTTGGTCTCAAGCTCTCCGAAGAACTGCTGCACGGTATGGATGACGGCCTGGAAGGCATCGTCCAGCTTGCGCAGACGGAAATCCGTCTCCGTGGCTGTGCGTTCCTTGAAATCAGTGAAGACCTCTGCGCTCTCCTTGTGGAGATTCTCGATGGCCTCGTCCATGTTGCTGTCTGTTTCGCTGACGGCCTGGTTCATGTGGTCGATTGATTCGCGCTCGAGCTGGATGACCTGCTGCTCATGGCGGCGCAGGTGCTCGTCGGCATCCTTCATATCCTGCTTGAAGCCGTCGATGACCGCACGGACCTTGTCCAGCCTGTCGACCTCGTCCTGAACGGTCTGGACCTTGAGGTCGGCATCCTTTGTCAGCAGCGCAAGACCCTCGAGGGCTGTCCGATAGGTCTCCATGGTGTTCTTGAGCCTTACCAGGTCCTCGGAATAGGACTTGAGTTCACCGAGCTGGCTGTTTACTGTCTGGATCAGGTTCTTGACCTCCTGATCCTTCCGCGAGACCGTCTGCTCCAGCTCCACGGCATACTGCTTGAAGTTGTTGTCGCTGGCCTCGATATCGCCCCTGTAGTTGTCCAGAAGCTTCTTGACCGTAGCGAGACCACGGCTCCGGTTGTCGGATGACCTGAGGGTGAAGATGATGATGAGGGTAATGATAAAGAGTGCTATTGGAAGCAGTACCGGAAGCAATTCTGTCAACATCTGTTGTCCTCCATCTCGGCCGTAAGCCATCTGTCGAATTCATCCCAGGTCCCGAAGACTGCCTTGGCAAGAGGATATCTTGCTTCGGTCTCCCCGGGCTTGTACCCTTTTACGTTGACAAGCACTGCATCAACACCGGCGTCATTTGCACCGATGATGTCCTTCTTGTAGCTGTCACCCACGTAGAGTACATCCTGCGGGTCCATTCTAAGATTATATAACAAATATTCAAAACAGTGTGTATCAGGTTTCAGGCGTCCCACATCATCGCTCGATGCGGCAAAATCCACGTATTTTTCCAAATTCATGGCCTGAAGCTTATGAAACAACGGAAAATCTGTAAACACTCCGATTTTCAGGCCATTGTTCTTGATTTTTGCAAATGTTTCGGCAACACCGTTGAAAGGGGTTGTTTTCTCGTAGAGTTTTCCCATTTTATCGTAGGACCATCTGTGGAGCCTGTCGTATGTCCTTCCGTACTTTGCCCTGAAGCTTTCCTCGGAGAACACATCCTCCCCCTCAGCGCCCGTTCCGTTTCGGACGATCATGGCCTCACGCCACCTGAAAGGGATGTCCTGTCTGAAGGCAGCCTGATGCCTGCGGAATTCACGCCTGGCCTTCCGGTATTTCAGGCCGAAGATAGGATGGGTTACGCTCAGGCGGAAGATGCGCCTGTTCATGGTGCCTATGGGATATAGAGTTCCGTCGATGTCAAAGCAGATGGCCTTGTATTTCACTTTCCCCTGGTCTTCTTTTCAGCGCCCTTTGCTGCAGTCTTGCTGTTCTTGTATGTTTCCCTGGCCTTCTTGACGGCTATGGCCTTGGCCTTGGCGCCGACTTTCTTTGCCGCGGGCTTGGCCTTGGCCTTGCCGCCGGCTGCCGGCTTCTGTGTAGTCCTGGGTTTTCCTACGGCTTCCCTTTCCTCTACGGGCCGCACCTTGGCCTTCTGGCCGAGCTTATGGTTGCTCTCGCTGCGCTCCCTTTCGCGGAGGTCTATCTCGATGGGAATGTCATTGAAACCGAGATCGCGTCTGATGCAGTTCTTGAGGTACTGAACATAGGTCTGCGGGAAATCCTTCTTGCGGTTGATGAAGAAGAGGAACTTCACGGGCTGTGCGGAAATCTGAGTACCGTAGTAAACCTTGAAGTGTCCCTCTGCACCGCGTGAGGGCTGGTAAGCCTCTCCCCATGCCTTGAGGGCTGTGTTCAGAACCGCCGTATCGATTCTCTTTGCCAGCTGCACGTTCACCTTCAGGGCGGTGTCCAGCATTTCGGCAACACCGTCTCCTGTTGCCGCAGAGATGAACCGAATGGGTGCGAAGTTAAGGATCGGGAACTGGAAGCGTACCCTGTCCTCGATGGCCTGCCTCTCGTTGGGAAGACCCTTCAGCAGATCTGTCTTGTTCAGTGCGAGGACAACGCCCTTTCCGCGGCGGACTATCAGGTTTGCGATCTTCTTGTCCTGCTCTGAGAGCCCCTCGATGGTATCGACCACCAGAAGCACCACATCGGCCTCGTCGATGGTCTTGATTGCCCTGTTGACCGAATAGTACTCCACATCCTCCTCGACCTTGGCCTTGCGTCTGATTCCGGCTGTATCCAGGATGGTGAACTCGTTGCCCTTGTATGAGAAGCTGCCCTTCACCACATCCCTGGTGGTGCCGGCAATGGGGCTGACGATTGAAAGATCCAGCCCTGTGAGAAGGTTCGTAAGGGTGCTCTTTCCGGTGTTGGGCTTTCCGAGGACCGCAAGCTTGATGCTGTGCCTGTCGTCTTCCTGCTGCAGGTCTTCTACATCCTCCAGCTCATCTTCCAGATCCAGCATGCCCAGAAGAGTCTCCTCAAGGGTATCGATTCCAAGTCCGTGTGAGGAAGAGATGCCTACGATGCGCTGATAGCCGTAAGAGAAATAGTTCCATATCAGGTCCTCGCGCTTGTAGTCATCGATCTTGTTGACAACGAGGACAATCTTGTCCGTGTAGGGTCTGAGGACCTTCAGAAGCATCTGGTCCTCCGGTGTGACCTCGGTGCAGTCCATCATGAACAGGATTGCATCGGCTCCGTCGAGCAAAGACAGGCTCTTCTTGGAAACCAGTTCGTCAAAGCCTTCGAGGTCCAGCTTCACTCCTCCGCTGTCGGTGAGGTCCACTGCATGGCCGTTGAGAATCCATCTTTCCGTTATCGGGTCACGAGTGACGCCAGGCGTGGGGTCCGTGATCGCCCTTCTCTTTCCTATGAGTCTGTTGAACAATGTCGATTTGCCGACATTGGGTCTTCCGATTATCACCACTTTTTTCATAGCCTTACTTTATCCTACAAACGCATTTAATCCAAGTATCCCGTTTCCTGCCGGTCCTTGATTTTAATTGCATGTACGGATAGACTTCAACCATGACTTCGGACATAAAGGCCGTCTTCTTCGACTTCGACCACACACTCTACTCCCACAGAACAAAAACGATACCCCAAAGCGCAAAGGATTCCATAAAAATACTGCAGAAAAAGGGAATCAGGTGCGTTCTGGCCACGGGTCGCCATATGCTGGAGCTGGAGCATTTCCCCGAGGTCTTCACCGTAGGTCTGGACGGCTATGTGACCATAGACGGCCAGCTCTGCCTCGATGCAGAGAAGAATGTCATCTTCTCAAATGCCATCACCGGAAGAGCTCTGGAGGGCCTTCTGGACATCTTCAGGGCAAAGAGAATACACACCATCCTCTGCGAAGAGAACTGCATGTACTCCAATACTCCCAAGGACGATAAGATCCAGGGTCTCAGCTATGCGGCCGGCATCCGGCACCCGGTCGGAGAGTACACCGGCAACCCCATCTACCTCGGTGTTGTCTTTGTCACGCAGGATCAGGAAGACTGGCTTCATGCAGTCCTCCCCGGCTGCAACTTCCTCCGATGGGGAACGGAGGGAGTGGACATCACTCCCTCGGGATGCGACAAGGTAAGCGGAATCAGGTCCTATCTGGACCATTATCACATACAGACAACCCAATACATGGCATTCGGGGATGGAGGCAATGACATGGCCATGCTTCAAAGCGCTCCGGTCGGAGTTGCCATGGGCAATGCCTGGACGGAAACGAAGGAAGTTGCCGACTATATCACGACCGATGTGGATGACAACGGCATCCGGAATGCCCTGATGCACTACGGTCTTATCTAATACCGTTGGACATGCCCGGAAAGTTATTGTATCGTTAGTGTTATGATTGAAGATCTTCAGGACGAACTTCAGCAGGAACAGCCTCAGAAAAAGGAAAAACCGCAGAGAAGCAAAGGCGCCTTCCTCTTTCTGGCTTTCATTGTGTGGATCATCTATGCAGCCGTGATAATCCTTGCAAGCCTCCCGAAGATGATACGTGCAGTCAGGGAATCAAATATCACTGAAACAGTAGCCAACATGGAGGATATCCGCATGGCTGCCGAGACCAGATATGCCCGGCTGTGCTTTGCAATCCCCAAGCAGGATGGAAGCGCATCATTTGTGGTGTGCACCCAGAGAATAAAGAAAACAGGAGCCTCCGAATACCATGATGTCATCGAAGGTCTCCTCTCCGGCCCCCAATCCGAGGCTCTTTCCATCGGTGCCATCACCTACATCGCAAAAGGAACAAGCCTGATCGGACTTACAGTTTCGGAGGGCACGGCATTCGTGAACCTTTCCGAAAGTTTCATGGATTCTGGCAAGAACTGGGGCACAGGCGGCCTGGACACGGCCTGCAAACAGATCACCAGAACCCTTCAGGCCCTGGATCCGAACATCAAGAACACCATCATAATGATTGACGGCGATGTCCTGTCACTGTAATTCAGATGGTTCTCATGTACCTCTGGCGAGTGCTACCGTCATAATCAGACCAGTTGGAGCCGTCGGAACTTACCTGAAGCACAACACCTTCGCCGAGGGTCAGTGTTCCGTCGTTAGTCCCGAGACGACCCCTGCCGATTCCGTTGGACAGATATCCTCCTCTAGTGGTAATCAGACCGCCGTTGATCGTTACATCTACTCCTGAACCGGTATAGCAGCCTCCGATGCTGGCAGAATTAGATTCATAGGCGTTAATTGCAGTTATTGTTCCTCCGTTGATGATTATCGTTCCGCCGGAGCCTGTATATCCACATCCTATTCCTGCCCCACTGAAACTGGCTGATACAGTGATATTTCCACCGTTGATGGTGACATTTCCGTTGCCGTCACTTCCGCCGCCGATTGCGGCTCCATACCTGGTAGAGGTTGCAGTAACGTTTCCACCGTTGATGGTTATTGAACCGGAACTGCAATTATTCCCTCCGATTGCAGCACAGCCAGCCAAAGGATCGTCCCAATCCACTTCAGGAACAACGGCATTCACTGTTCCGGTTCCTTCCCCGATTGCGTTGACTGTAAAGCTGTTTCCTTCGTTTACGGTTATTCCCTTTGCTGAAGTAAGCGTGTATCCGTCAGGCAGGATCAGGGTGACATTACCGGAGACCGTGATTCTTTCTGCAATCGTGAGATTCCTGTCGAAGGAATAGACCTGACCATCTGTCCAGGCAGTGCTTTCTTCCGAAAGGAGATGCCCCCACTGGGCATAAAGCGTCAGATCTGCCTCAAGGCAGACATGTTGTCCGTTGCGGTATATTGCCCCCGACCCGTCTGCTTCGGTATTCCACCAAAGCAAATCAAAGCCGTCCTTTACGAACGTGTTGCCTCTGAGGTTAATGCCTATTCCCTTGCTGACCCTCTGTTGTGTCTGTTCCTCTGAATCAGCCCCATTGCCGTTGAATGTAATGATGCAGGTAAAAGCGTTGTCTACTATCTCTTCATTGTTGCAGGAAACAAAAAAAGAAACCAGAAGAACTGTCGCAAGAAGGATTGTGATTGTCTTTCTCATGTCCGTTCCTCCTTACAATGCATAGACGGCCCCGAGACGGAACCCAGCTGCGAAATCCACGGAATTCATACTCTTTCCGCTTTGGAAACCATATCCGATATCCACACCTGCGGTGGCGCTGATTCTGTCCGTGAACCTGTAACCGCCTCCCATGTAGACACCGAAACCGAAGGCCGCCTGCGACCTGCCCCCTATCTTCCTGATGTCCAGCCCCAATCCGATTTCTGCCTTACCGAATACCTTTTCGGTGAAATCGAAAGCATATCCTGTTTTGGCCATGAAACCGATGACCAGATAGTTGCTGTCAAGAGCTTTGTATTTGTAGCTGTCCAGGCTGACATCCAGCCCGACATCCAGTCTGTCCAAGATTTTGTATCTTGCCCCGGCCTTGAAGCCGAAGCCGTAGGACGAATAATGGATACCGCTCTCCATGGCTACGCTCTGAAGCGAATAAGGAGAGAACTGCGCCTTGATGCTGAACCTGCCTGCAGATGCGCATGAAAGTGCAAGGATGCAGAGAACCAGTGTTATGATGATTTTTCTTTTCATGCCTTAACCCTTATGCGGATTATAGCACACGGATTATTTCTGCAGAAGTGAATTCAGAAACTCGTCAAGCGAAAGAAAAGATTCGTTTTCCATCTTCTTCAGCAGGGCGAGGAACTCGGTGTTGCCCTTGTGGCCCTTGATGGGACTGACCGTGGCCTTGAGGATTCCTACTCCGTCCTGACTGAGGTTTTCGTAGACATTTGTCAGGGTCTGCTTCATGAGGTCGGGGTCCTCGACCACGCCGAAGAAGTTCTCCTGCCACTTGGGGACCTCGAACTGAGGCTTGATCAGGGCAATCAGGAAAGTGTCGCCCACAAGATCTAGAATGTGGCTGGCAGCACCCTTGATGGAGCGGAACGAAAGATCCGCAACTGCAGCCTGTGCAGGCGGAACAATGTCCTCTTCCTGCAATGTCATGATGTTTTGCTTCTCATGAACATAGACACGGGCATCGTTTCGGATTTTGAAATCCAGAAGATTGAAGCCTACGTCCACACTGTGCACGGCCTTTGCTCCATTTTGAAGAAGGCAGTCCGTAAAGCCTCCGGTAGACGACCCGGCATCCAGCATCACCAGGCCGCTTACATCGACGTTGAATTCATTGAGGGCCTTTTCCAGCTTGAAGCCGCCGCGTGAGACATACTTGGGAAAGCTGATTTCCACGGTACTGTCGCTTCTGAAGGTCTGTTTCGGATCCGTGCATAGTTCTCCGTTGATGTAGACGTTGCGGCAGCTTACCAGAGCGCTTGCCTGGTCCTTTGTCATCTCGGGATTCTGGAGTCTTAGAAGTTGTACGGCATTCAGTTTAGCCATCGATTCTCTCTATGCTGATTGCCTTGCCGGTATCGGGGTCGGACTTTATGCACACGCCGTGGATTTCTGCCACGTTGTCGTGGACCTGGGCCTTAAGCGGCATCTGAGTCAATTGCCGTCTGATTGCAAGTTCGGGATCGCTTCCGATGATGCTGTCCTTGGGACCGCACATCCCGAGGTCCGTGATATAGGCAGTTCCGTTGGGAAGGATCTTCTCGTCCATGGTCTGGACATGGATGTGGGTTCCGACAACCGCAGTGACCTTGCCGTCGAGGAAGAAGCCCATGGCTTCCTTTTCCTCGGGGCTTTCGGCATGAAAGTCCACGAAGATTGTCTTTACCCTGCTGTCCAGCTTCTTGAGGATGTCGGTTGCCCATTTGAACGGATCCTCGATGGGAAACATGTTCACCCTTCCCTGAAGGTTCATCACGCACACTCCGTCCTTGACGGTGTAGCCGTGGCCCTGTACAAGGTTGCCGTAGTTGGCAGGCCTGAGCAGGTTGTTCTGGGAATCCAGGTACGGAAGAATCTCTTCCTGCTGCCAGATGTGGTTGCCGCTTGTAATGACATCCACGCCCAGGCCGAAGAGCATGTCCACCTGACCGGGAATCAGACCGAAGCCCTTGAACGCATTCTCGCCGTTGACCACGACGAAGTCAGCGCGGTACTTCTTGATGAGTGTTGACAGTTTCAAATAAAGAACCCTGCACCCGGGGTCTCCGTAGACGTCTCCCAGAAGCAGGGTTGTGAAAGTCTTGTCCGACATGTTGCTCCGTCAGCGGGCGTACTCTACGGCACGCATCTCGCGGATGATGGTGACCTTGATTCTTCCGGGGTATCTGAGCTCGGCCTCTATGCGGCTGGCAATCCCCTTTGCAATCTCCTTGGCCCCGTCGTCCGTGACGGTGTCTGCATTGACCAGGATCCTGAGCTCACGGCCGGCCTGGATGGCAAATGCCTTGTCGACACCTTCAAAGGACACTGCGATGTCCTCGAGGCTCTCAAGACGCTTGATGTAGTTGTCCAGAGTCTCGCGTCTGGCACCGGGACGTGCGGCACTGATGGCATCGGCAATCTGAACGATGATGCTCTCGATGCAGATCGGCTCCACGTCGTTGTGGTGTGCCTCGATGGCGTTGACGATTCTGGGCTCCTCGCCGAGACGCTTGGCAAGCTCGGCACCGAGCTCGGCATGGTTGGACTCGCTTTCCGATGCGATTCCCTTGCCGATGTCGTGCAACAGTCCTCCGCGTCTTGCAACAGCCACATCGGCTCCGACCTCGGCGGCGATCATGCCGGCGATGACGGAAACTTCTCTGGAGTGTGCAAGCACGTTCTGGCCGTAGCTGGTTCTGAAGAACAGTCTGCCGAGTGCCCTGACCTCTTCCTGGCTCATGTTATGGATTCCGAGGTCGAAGACAACCTTGTCGCCTTCTTCGGCGCAGATGCGGTTGACTTCCTTGGTGACCTTGGTCACTACTTCCTCGATTCTTGCCGGATGGATTCTTCCGTCCTGGACAAGGCGCTCGAGGGAGACACGTGCAATCTCCTTGCGGATCGGGTCAAAACAGGAGATGACAACGGCCTCGGGAGTATCGTCGATGATGATGTCTGCTCCGGTGAGGGTCTCGAGGGCTCTGATGTTTCTTCCTTCGCGGCCGATGATGCGGCCCTTCATCTCATCGGAAGGCAGGTCGACGGAACTTACCGTACTCTCGGAGACGACCTCCGTTGCAAGGCGCTGGATTGTGGTGATGATGATGTCGCGGGCGGTCTTGTCAGCCTTGGCGATGGCTTCCTGCTCGATCTTGTTGATCAGGTTCTGGCCGTCGCGGCGGGCCTCGTTCTGCATCTTTTCGATGAGCAGGTTCTTGGCCTCTTCGCTTGTCATGCTGGCTACACGCTCGATTTCATGCTGCCACTTCTCTTCGCTTTCGGCGATCTGTTTCTCACGAGTATTGAGTTTTGCTTCTTTATCCTGTTGTCTTGACTTGACAGCATCCAGGCTTTCCTGGACCTTCTCCAAGTTCTCTTCCTTCTGGAGCAGTCTTCTCTCGAAGCGCTGGAGTTCAGCACGTCTGTCACGCTCTTCGCGTTCCTGCTGCTTCTGCTCCTTCAGAAGTGTATCTCTAGTCTCGAGCAAGAGTTCCTTGCTCTGAGCTTCGGCTTCTCTAATGGCTTCTTGCTTCAGTCTCACAGCCTGCTGCTCAACCGAAGTAAGCTTGATTTTTCCATAAAGCCAGCGGCCAAGCCAGCCTAATCCTATACAACATAGACAAAGAAGGATCCATATGAATGTGTTCATACATTCCCCCTTTTATATTGGTTAATCTTATTAGCTGATAGAAATACTGTCAAGTAAGATGAAACAAACCGTTAGTAAAACGATTTAACTCCAACAATAATAGCCTAAAATTGCTGCTTCACTGCATTTTATTTACTATTATTCCATGTATAGGTAGTCAAATAGTCTAATTACTGCTCTTTTTGCCTTGCAACAAACTCCGTCAGATAGAATGGATACAACCTTATGATTCCATCACTGCCGATATCCTTCTGGCTCAGGATGCACGGGTCCTTGACAACGGAGGAGTACTTGCGAATGAATTCATCAAGGGATGCGTGAGTGTCCGTTCTGGCGCTTTTGACCTCTAGCGGCGTAGTCTTTGTGCCTTGTCTTGCCAGGAAATCGATTTCATAACTGTGGGTGCTGCCTTCTTTGGGCCAGGTCATGTAGTACAGTCCGTTACCCCCGGAAAAAAGGGTCTGGGCCACAATGTTCTCATAGAGGAATCCTAAATTGGCAGGCAACTTGTCTGAAAGCATCTTCCCATACAGATAGTCCTCTGATGCCGCACCCGTTTTGAGAAGAAGTGATACGAACAGCCCCGTGTCTGCCATGTATAGCTTGAAGGTGTCCGGATCCCTGCTTTGCGACAGGGAAACTCTCGGATCCGTGCAGTTGTAGCAAGGAATGACCGTCCTGGAGTTTACCAGGTCATAAAGAAGCTCGTAGTCTTTCGCCCTGCTCTTCTTGTTGAGCGCAAATCCCAATGAAAAGCTCTTCGAGGTGCGTGCAAGCTGGGAAGGAATGGATTCGAACAGCATGGAAATCCTGCCCGACGGGTCTATCTTGTAGAAATCATCTTCATAAAGATCGATGATGGTTCTTTTGATTCTGTCAATCCTGCTGAACGGAAGCTTATCGATGTATGCCTCCACTGCCTGAGGCATTCCGCCGACTGCCATATACGTTCTGAACGACCTCATCTTCGACCTGTTGACCGCCTGCCCTACAGGCTTGCCGCTTTCGTATATCCTTTTCAGAAGGGGCGCTTCCTCCGAGCCGATTGCCCACAGAAACTCTTCATAGTCCATCGGGTAAACGGGAATCTTCATTTCCTCTGAAGGAATGACTATGTTTTTCACATTCTTCTTGATTGACAGGAGAGATCCGGTTTCTATGTAGTCATACCGCCCGTCTGAAACCAGATGCTTTATGGCCTGTCTGACTTTCGGTTGCAGCTGGATTTCGTCTAGGATGATGACCGACTCATGCATGTAGAGGTTTTTTCTTGCAGCATTCTGCAGGCGGAGGAAGAAATCATCCAGATTATCTATTGAGTCAAATACGGAAAGAACATCCGCCCCGACTTCGGCAAAGTTCACTTTTATGTAGCTTCTGTAGTTCGCCTTAGCGAATTCCTCGGCAATCGTTGATTTTCCAACCCGTCTGGGACCCTCCAGGAGAGCCGCATATTTTCCGCTCCATGTCTTTTTCCAATCAGCCAAAAGATCCGATGCCTTACGCCTGAATATCATAATTATTTCTCCATAAACAAATAATAATGGTTCAGTTGTACATTCTTCAAGAAAAATTAATGCAAAAAATGTCCATTCTTCAAGAAAATAATACTCGAAATATGTCCATCCTTCAAGAAAAATATGGGTAATTTGCTTTCCAGCGCATTTGAAAGCAGTTATTCAAAGAAGGTCATACAGCTCAGATAAGTCCTGAATTTCATATGTCGGCTGAATTTCTGAGGTGTTTTTCTCATTATAGACATTCAAATAGCAGGTATCAAGGCCAAAATCCACTCCGCCGCGGATATCGCTGAACAGACTGTCACCAATGACCAGAGCCTTGCTCTTCTCAAAGCCCGGGATACTTCTCTGCACGTATTCGAAGAACCTGACATCGGGTTTGTCATAGCCGATTTCATCTGAAATGAATATTCCGTCCATAAGCTGTGCGACCCCCGAACCCTCCAGACGGCTGTGCTGGGTGGTAGCCACTCCGTTGGTGATTACATATAGTTTGTAGTCCTTCCTGAGCTTTCTACATACGTCCAGGGCGCCGGGTACGACCTGACATCCCTTTCCCAGTTGTGAGCGGTAATGATTCTCGGTAGCCACCGGATCGGCATTGATGCCGAGTTTCTCATAGAGGGTCGCAAAGCGCTTTATCAGAAGCTCCTCCTTGCTGATCTTCTTCTCCGAAAGCATCTTCCAGTACATGAGGTTGATGCCGTGGTAGAGACTGATTGTATCTTCATCATAGGCAATGCCGAAGGTCCTGAACGTATCGGTCAGCGAGGCTCTCTCGTTCGCATCGAAATCCAGAAGCGTGTTGTCGGCATCGAACAGCAGAAAGGAATACTTCTTCATGGTGCTAGAGTATAAAAAAACCGGAGTCATTACAACTCCGGCTTGCCCTTTCCGGGGGCTCTCTCAGGAAGCGGGAACTCAGTTCTTCTTCTCTTCCTTCTTCTTGTCCTTGGCTTTCTTCTCAGGCTTCTCAGTCTTCTTTGTCAGCTCAAGGATTGCCATCTCGGCAGCATCTCCAAGGCGGTTAGCTGTCTTGACGGAGAAGCGTATTCCTTCTTTATCCAGTATTCGAACTGTACGGTAGCGGTTGTGGAAAACAGGGAAAACACAACTATCATCTGCAAAAGGAACAGGATCAGCTTTCTTTTTACCCTAGAGGAAAGACAGTTGTTCACGCGATAGACCACCTTCTTCATTTCCCCATTCCTCCGCATTTACCGAAGAGCTAAAACAGCATCAAATCGTATTCCCGTTGGTCACGATATGATAGTAGATATTGGATGTGTACATCCCAGGATAATCCAAAGGGGTTGGATTGTCGGCATCGAGCTGTGCTGCAGTCAGATTCAGTTTTATTTTCACGGTGCCCTCGAACACAACCGAATAAGCGGCGGTGCCCTCTCTGTTGGGAATGTTTTTCTGGTATGGCGTCAGGTCTATGCAGTTACTCATTTTTCCGGTGTATTTGGTGTTTCCGGTGAATGTTTTTACCAGAGCTCCTTTATCGTCGTACACGGAGACCGAATACCCGATGGTCTTTCCGTTTCTGTTGTTGGTCAGGACAAAACTCTTTGTATCATCAGTATACGACTGACTTGCAGAGAGGAACGTGAATAGCTTTTCGCTCCATTTGGTGGATTTTGTGGAAGTCGCATAGATCTTCAGCTCGGCCACGGTTGCCTCTCCGCCCTTGGTTCTGACAATATCGGAAATATTGAGGCTGGTGGATCCGGGATCCGGATTGACGAACATGGTTACATGGCTGGCATTGGGGGCATCGGTTCCGAAATACCCAAGGAGAATTACACGGAAAGATCCTTTATGCTTCGGATTCGTACAATTATCCTCGGCACATCTCCATCCCAGTGTAATCCCTCCCACATAGTCATCGGTCTCGGCAAGGTGCTGTCGATCCTGAGCTGTCAGCTCGTCCATGCACAGGACAAGATCCGAGTGGAATCTGGTTACTGTCTTCATGGTCCCTGTCGGATCAACCCTTATATAGCTTCCTCCGGCAGGCACTGCAGGAGCTATATAGTTCAGGACTCCACCGTTGGTTTTAGTGTTGGGAAGTCTGTCCGCAGTATTAATATCTATTCCATTGGAACCGAGATTGTAGTTGTTGTCGGCGTTGTTGTACTGAACCCTGGGCCTTAATGCTATGTAGAACTCCCTGTACTTGGTGTTGTCGCTCTGGGAGACGAACCGGCCATCCGTTTCGATGAAGAACTCGATTCTATGATCACACTCATACACACCGAAATTTCCCACTGTATTGATTATACTGTATGTTCCCTTTTCCGCTGATCCGAGACTCTCGTTCTGTGAATAAGCCAGCGCGTATGTTGGAAGATAAAACGTGTTCGCGAGGTTTATCCTGTTCGAGAATTTGTCGCTGTCCATGTACCAGACTCTTTCGGCCGCAAAGAGCATTGTCGAGAACAGAATGATGATTATGCAGATTGACAACCCCTTCTTCATGTATCTGTCCTCAACTCAAACACGACGGTGGAACTGTACAATCCGGGGACGGTGACTTCTTCCGAGAGCCTGAAATAGATTCCGGCATTCTCAACCATCACCGCACCTCCGATAACACTGTCCCATACAATGTCTATATATTCTCCTGAGCATGCCGCAAGTATTCCGAACCTATAGCCCAATTCATTATCTTCGTTGTTGAAATTTCCCAGAAACCGCACAATCAGCTCGTATGGAACCCTTACCGAAGGATCATCTGTATTCACCAGATAGCCCGGAGTGATCCGGAGGCTGTAATTGGAAATCGACGAGAAAAAGTGGAAGGAGCCTATGTTCAGGCCGGGCTCGCTTTTCGGTGTCTGTGTCGGTGCAATCTGATACCTTATGCTGTTGCTCACTTCGTTTATGTCCAGATTCAAACCTTTTCCACCTTCGGAATCGGCATACCTGAATGCAGTTACTCCCCAGTCCAAATATTCACCTATGTAGCCTGCGATGACCTGTTCATGGTATTCAAGTTCGGTTTCTGCGATGAGGAACGCCGGGAGAACCAGCAGGAAAAGTGAAACAATCAATACTTTCCTTCTCATAATGTCTCAAACCCCACTGTTACATAGCTCACATATGTGAAATTGACTGCACTCTCGGTGTCATATCCATCCTCGGCCACCTGCAAGGTGAAATAGCCTTCCTCGCTATGGTTGACCGGACTTCCTGTTGTATTGGTGAACGTATAGGAAAAACCTGCGGTGATTACGGTGGTGCCGGAACTGCCCGACCTGTATCCGGTATAAGGAAAGCTGCCTTCCCTTTTTGTGGAGAATGTATACGAGGTCGTTACATATTCAGGAATTCCTGCCGTCTCTCCTGTTTTCCTGTACATCTTGTACGTGTGTTTCGGAATGAAGTACATTCCGCTCTGATATGCCTGAAGTGGCGTGATGCTGAACGTGACCCGGAAACCGGTTGTAATGTCTACTCCTGTCAGACGCCAGCTGAAAACAGTGGTCTCCGATGTCACGGTCACGCTGCTTCTGTCGTCGATGGTCACATCTCCTGAGTGGTAGACCCTGGTTGCAGTATCCTTTGAGAATATTTCCAGAATCAGGGATTGTGTCACCGGCGTGCTGTCCCTGTAGAAGCCCTTGATTTCGAAATTGTGGCTCGTGGTGCTGCAGTCGTATGCAAAGACAAGTGCCGGAGCGAGGAAAAGAAACAGAATGGAAATCAGCATACCGGTTTTTCTCATTCTGTGTACCTCGCTATGGTTATCACGCTCTGGTATTCCTTTGATGTCCCGTCAGGATTGATAGGCATTGAGCCCAGTTCTGTAAGAACGGCATCCACCTGAATGATGAATGTGTAGCTTCCGACTGAGACAAGGTCAAAAGGCACTCTCTTTGTGTTGTCACCTCCGGAGATGACATCAAGAACATATTCTGCTCCATTGTAAGCCATAACCAGCCTGTAGCCGAACTGAAGCGTCTGCGGAGATGCAGTCTCCGTCATCGGAGTCGCAGTGAAATCTATGTAGCTCAAGCCTCTCTTGTTGGTGGTATAGCGGACCTGGCAGACATGGTTGTACTGCGTGCTGGTCGTGGGTGTGATAGTAATCTCGGCATCAACATATCCGTCTACCTTGTTCAAAGTATCCCCGCCGTAATAATCAAGAACCTCCAGCGTGGTGACTTCGGTGTTGTCCAATATCCATTTGATGCTGAAATCCATCGTGTCGGCGAATGCACAGGGGAGAATGAGGATCAATAAAGCCAGAAGAAGGACAATGTGCTTCATTCTCAGACCCCCACGTTGCCGTTGCTGCATCTTACGATGCAACCTTCGGGAATTCCGGCTTCTGCGTTCGAACCTGCGATCCTGCGCCATTGGGAGCATGTACCGCCGTAGAAGATGTTTCTCAATCCGCTGCAGCCGAAGAAGGCCTTGCTTCCTATGTGATCAACAGATTTAGGAATCTCCAGTGTTATGAGACTCCTGCAGCCGAGGAAGGCATACTCGCCTATGCTCTCGACCGTGTCCCCGATTTTTACCGCTTCAAGCACACTGCAGCCTCTGAACGCATTGGGACCTATCTTTCTCAGGTTCTTAGGTGTGATAACCTTTCTGAGGGAAACGCAACCCATGAATGTGGCATCCTCTATGGAACCTACATTGTCGGGAATAGTGATCATCACAAGCTTGGGACACGAACTGAAAGCGTAGTCCCCCAGAAAGAGAAGACTCTTGGGTAGCTTGACTACGGCAAGCCTGACGCAGTTTTCGAATGCTCCGGTCCTTATCTCCTCTATGCCTTCTTCAATGGACACAATGGCAAGATCCGGACAGTCCAGAAACCCTCTCTCATCTATTCCGAGAATCTTCTTCCCGTCAAACTCGGAAGGTATGTATACCAGATTCGGAACAGATTCAATCCGGCTTGCAGACAGAAAGCCATCTTCTGTCACGCCGAAGCTGCCATTGAGTCCGCCTATGATTCCAAGTCTGATAAGTTCGGTCTGCGTCATCTTTTCCTGCTAGAACAAAGACGGCAGGCCAAGGTCAAACCTCAGCCTGCCCTTGGGCTAAAACATATCTCATTAGAAATTCGAGGAAACTTCCAACGATATATCCGTATAATATGTGGCGGGGTCCAGCTCCGAATCAGCCAGATACACTACCTCGAATGTCGCAAGCTCACCTGCTGTGCATCTGCTGCCGTTGAAGCTTATCTGCATGCTGTTGGCCTGGATAAGCTCGGTCTCCACCCCACCGCGGGACATGAAGTCCTCGGAGACCTTCAGATCCTGGCTGGACGGAGAAAGTACCCCGCTTACACCGTTTCTCTGTACCTCGAAGTTTCCAGCTTCGAATGTAAGAGTGTAATTACCGTAACACTTGGCCTCATTGGCAAGTCTTGCGGTAAAAAGAAGATTCAGGTCATTGAGCTTGATGTCCGGGACAAACACGATGGGCGGCCTGGTCGATTCCTGATCGGTTCCCTGCTCTTTTGCTGTGACCACGGTCATTGAATCCGGATCCAGCATTCCGCTGGTGAACCCGAGCTGGAAGATGGGCTTTACCGGCAGAACAGTTGCCTTGATGGTTATCCTATGGACTTCTACAGGAGAATCAGCAAACGCCAAAGGCATAATTAGGAATGTAAGAAACAGAATGAACAATACCTTCTTCATTTAACCGACAATCCTGTATATTTCCTGATTCTTATCAGTTTTTCCTGCCGGAACCATGTAGGAACAAGCTTCGCTATCCACCCAGTTGAACACCATGGCTCCAAGACGGGTCCGGATGTCCTGGGGATGGCTGTACCATAATCCCAGTGGAAACAGATCCCGGACTATAAAACCATCCCGGAATGAGAGCCGCCTGAGCGTTGCGACCTCAGTCTTCACCTGCTCAAACATCTCTTCTATTTCCATCCGAAATACCTCTGAAATGACCTTATCCGAATTGAGCCACCATTTCTGACGGCTCATAAACTCAGTCAACCTTTGCGTATTATCAGTTGGATGTTACTGTCAGTCTGATGTTTGCCTCATACTGTCCGGGAACTGCATCGACATCATTAGTCCATGTGCAGGTGAAAGAAGCAACTGTTCCGGAGGCAACCTCATCTCCTGTATATGTAATCCGGTATGCTGATGAAGATGAATCATCTTTTAGTGCAGAGAACTGGGTGTCAGCATCGTCAAACGTTTCAACTGTTGTATGATCGACTGCAAAAACCCTATGGTTGTCAGTTGTTGGTGTTCCTCCATAAGCAACCAGGCTTCCTGAGTGGTCATATGCCTTGACCATTACGAGATCCTCCGCCGAGGCAGTGAATGTATAAGTCTTGTATGTCTTACAATCATTTGTTTGGACGACATAAAACTCTACTTCCGTGGTTCCTTTAGTAGAACTCAGTGTGTTAGCAGCGATTACATGATATGCATCATTAGCCGCCCCATCCGTTGTTGTTGGGGTTTCCATCGTTGCAACGGTAGCAGGAGTACCTACAAGAACGCCCGAATCTGAAGCAGCGGTTGTAAGCTTAAAAATAGGTTCAATTACCTGGATCAGAGTAACAACCTTAAGATTTGCAGTACCCGTACTCGGAGCATCTGCAAACACTGCACCGACCAAAACGACTAAAATGGCAATAATAGCGAAAACTTTCTTCATCTTTTTTTCTCTCCTCGTTTTCTAGTATGTTTTTTCAATGCCTAGTTGGAGAGTAGCACATTACCCCCCCCCGTCAATACTTTTCCAACTTTTTTTAAAAAAAATGAAAAATTTTTTACGGGCGGATTAATGTATTTTAGCTTTTCCTTATATGCAGAAAAGAAATGCTTTATTTTTCATAGCGTTTGAAAAACAGCTATTCAAAGTAAATCAAGTAGCGCAGTTATGCTCTGAGCCGCAAGAGTCGGACTGCTTTTAGTGGTGTTGAGGCTGTTGTAGATGTTCAGATAGCAGGTATCAAGGCCATAGTCTCTGCCGCCTTTGATGTCGCTGAGAAGGCCGTCGCCTATGACCAGGGCCCTGCTTTTCTCAAAGCCCGGGATGCTCTTCCGGACATAATCGAAGAACCTTCTGTCCGGCTTATTGTAGCCGATCTCGTCAGAGATGAAGATTCCGTCCATGAGAGAGGCAATGCCCGAGCCTTCAAGCCTGGAGTGTTGGGTCTTTGCCACGCCGTTGGTGATTACGTAGAGCTTGTAACCGGATTTGAGCTTTCTGCAGACATCAAGAGCTCCGGGAATCAGCTGACAGCCCTGCCCCAGCTGTGTGCGGTAGTAGTCTTCCGTTTCCACGGCATCTGTCTTGATGCCGACCTTTTCGAACAGGGTCTCGAAGCGTTTGATCAGAAGCACTTCGCGCTCGATCTCCTTGCGTGCAAGCATATCCCAGTACATCAGATTGATGTCATGGTAGAGCTTCAGGGTCCTTTCATCGCAGGGAAGACCGAAGTGTCTGAATGTATTGTATATGGAAACCCTCTCGTTCTCGTCGAAATCCAAAAGGGTATTATCGGCATCGAACAGCAGAAAGGAATACTTCTTCATGGTGCTAGAGTATAAAAAAACCGGAGTCATTACAACTCCGGCTTGCCCTTTCCGGGGGCTCTCTCAGGAAGCGGGAACTCAGTTCTTCTTCTCTTCCTTCTTCT
>JAFUXI010000056.1 GCA_017470995.1 Spirochaetales bacterium | reverse complement strand
TGCCCTCTGGACTTCCGTTGCCGTGCAGGTTCCGGGGAATACTGCAACATCCCTCTCCTGACACCATCTGACGATTTCCTCATCAAGGCCCGGTGAGACGATGAATCTTGCTCCGGCGGCCACAGCCTTCTCGGCCTGTTCGATGGAGATGACCGTTCCGGCTCCTAGATACATCTGGGGAACTTCCTTATGGATTGCCTTGATTGCATCCTCTGCAGCTGCCGTTCTGAAAGTGACCTCAATACAGGGGATTCCGCCTGCAAGAAGTGCCTTTGCCAGCGGTACGGCCTTGTTTGCATCGTTGAGTGCGATAACCGGAACAACACCGACGCTCTTGATCACTTCATTGAGTTTCTCATTGTATTCTGACATTCTATTCTCCTTTTATCATAGGCTAGAATCCGCTGACGAAGTGCGCTGAGACGAGAAGACAGTACTTAATGTACGGCTTCGAATCGAAGTGCATAAACGTCAGATGGATTATCGCCTATCTCTGTACTCTTCCCGAGCCGTCACCCTTGCACAGTGCCTCGACCTCGCTCTTTCTTGTAAGGTTGAAGTCTCCGGGGATCGTATGCTTCAGTGCGGAAGCTGCAACTGCGAAGTTGAGTGCATATTCCTCATCCTCGTAGTTGGAAAGACCATAAATGATTCCGGCTGAGAAACTGTCTCCGCCACCGACACGGTCGATGATATCCGTGATTTCATAATGGCGTGAGAGGTAGAAGCCGGTCTTGCCGTTGAGGGCAGCGGACCAACCGTTGTGGTCTGCACTCTTTGACTCCCTGAGAGTCACTGCTACCTGTCTGACATTGGGGAACTGCTCCTTGACCTTGTCCGTAAGAGCTTTGTAGGCTTCCTTGTCCAGCTTGCCTGATGTGACATCCTGATCAAGCTCTATGCCGAGGCACTTCTGGATATCCTCTTCGTTTGCAATCACAACATCGGCGTACTTGGTAAGCTCGCGCATTACCTCGGGAGCGCTCTTTCCGTACTTCCAGAGCTTCTTCCTGTAGTTCAGGTCGATGGAAACCGTTGCTCCAACAGCTTTTGCAGCCTTCATTGCCTCCAGGGCGCAGTCTGCGCAGCTCTGGCTCACTGCCGGTGTAATGCCGGTCACATGGAACCATGTTGCACCCTGCATTATTGCCTTGAAGTCATAATCGGAAGGCTTTGACTGTGCTACGGAGCTGTTTTCCCTGTCATAGACGACAAGGCTCGGTCTCTGGTTTGCACCGGTCTCGAGGTAGTAGATACCTACCCTTCCGTTTTTGGTCATATATATTGCACTTGTATCTACACCGTGGCGTCTCAGCTCACTTACTGCGGCCTCTCCGATGGCATTCTGTGGTAAAGCCGTGACAAATACAGCCTTCTCTCCGAATGTTGCAAGTGATACTGCGACATTGGCTTCTCCACCACCGAACGTGGCTTCGAGAAGCGGTGACTGGAAGAATCTCTCATGCTCAGGAGACTTGAGTCTGAGCATGATCTCTCCGAATGTAACGTATTTATTGGACATGATCCGACCTCCGTTTTCATGTCCATTCTATTTCAACGGAAAGCTACTGTCAATGAAAAATGGAACAATGTTTCATTTTTATTTGTTTTCCATTTTCCGGATGTGTTCCTGCGCAGTCTTCTCTATAAGGGCATCAAAGCCTACAAGAGCTGCAAACGGAGCAAACTGCGTAGCCCTGTCCTCGTCAGGCATCCATGGATAGTTTTCGGATTTATGGTGCTCAAGATCGATGATATCGCTGTAATCCCTCATGCCTTGTGCCCTCCGATCTGATTGTTGCGTTCGACTGTCTTGGCTCCCTCTTCCAGGTTCATGCCTCGTAGAATCGCATTTTTTCCGAAGCGTTTCTTTATCTCAAGTGCAGCCTGCATCTGGCGCTTCTCCTTGGCAAGCCGTGCGCGGTCCTTCTTGCGTTGTGCCTCCAGCTCATCATAATCCGTGAACAGGTCCAGCTGCTCGCTAGAACAGCTCTGCTCATATCCCTCATGAACTACGTTTCCGGCTCCGATAGTTACTCTGCGCACACAGAGTCGTTTATCGACTATCTTTTCATACAGGTTCTCAACTGCCTGCCTGATATCTACGGCAGATGATGTATAGCTTTCAAACCTCTGCGTGGCGTTCACACTCTTGGGAACCTTCCGCCCGTACCAGTCATAGCCGAATTCTCCGTCGAATCCGTCAGGACACTGAGAATCGTAGTTTACGGCTATCCCGACGGAATTGGTCACAAGGGATTTCTCCACCAGATCCAGTGCAAGATTGTCAGCCATTTCCTTCATGATAAGAAGGCCTTTCTCCCAGCTGTAGGCTTCGGGAAGCACCTGACTGGAGCTGAGGCTGTTGCTCTGCGGTCTGTAGGCCTTGATCTGCGCCATTGTGCAGGGTTCCCAGCCCCAGGCGTGGTCGATGAGAAGCTCTGCATTGACTCCGAACATCTCGTACAGCAATCTCTCGTTCTTCAGTGACATGCGTGCAACATCTCCCATGGTAAACATACCCATGGCATTGAGCTTGGCTGCATAACCGTGTCCGACCCTCCAGAAATCCGTCAGAGGCTCGTGTGTCCACAGTTTTTCGCGGTATGTATGCTCATCGAGCTCGGCGATTCTCACCCCGTCACTGTCAGCAGGAATATGTTTCGCCTCGATATCCATGGCAACCTTGCACAGATACAGGTTCGGTCCTATGCCTGCAGTTGCTGTGATACCGGTCTTTGCAAGGACATCCCGGATCATCTTCATCGCCAGTTCATGGGCTGTCATCCGATAGGTTCCAAGATAGTGGGTCACATCCATGAACACCTCATCGATGGAGTAGACATGGATGTCCTCCGGGGCCACATAATCAAGATAGATATCATAGATCTGGGCGCTGACATTCATATACCGGGACATGTGAGGCGGAGCAATAACGAAATCCAGTTCCAGGGACGGATCCTTCTCAAGCTCGGAGGCATAGCAGGATTTATCGCGGAATCTATGTCCCGGTGCATTGAGCTTTCGCCTGGAATTGATGGCCTGAACAGCCTGAACAACCTCAAAAAGTCGAGGTCTTCCCGGAATTCCGAGTGCTTTTAACGATGGAGAGACTGCAAGACAGATTGTCTTTTCTGTACGCGAGGAATCGGCCACGACCAAGTTGGCATCCAGAGGATCCAGCTGCAGGCTCCTGCACTCTGCCGAGGCATAGAAGCTTTTGAGGTCAATTGCGATGTATGTATGTCCGCTTCCCATAATGCTTAGTATATGTTAAGTATCGGCTTTCTTCAAGCTCTTACTTCAACCTCTACATATCCGTCCCGAAGGCAAAGCTTACAGACACTTTTTCAAAGTCGGTCTCGACGGTCGCCCCAAGCCTCATCTTCAGGTTTGTAAGGTACTCACCGAGAACAGGAGTCAGTGAGAATGCCGCGGTCATGGAAAGTTTCTGACCGAACACATCCGTTCCGGTTATGTAGTTGGCATTGTACCTCACATCCAGGGTAAAGCGCTGGAAGTGCAATCCGAAGAGAACTACGGGAATAGCACGCTGTATCTCCCTGCTGTAAAGGACTACTGTTGCTGTACCATCCAATCCCACGACTTTATTGAATGTATCATAGATGGCATCCACAGAAAGGCTGAAAGGCAGATTCGTGACATTCGGACCGTCGCAGTGCCACCACATCAGCTGCGGCAACCTCAGGGCAAAGCGTGCACCGGGACTGAGGTCGCTGAGATATGCAGTAGTCGAGAACCCGAACACCGCGTACGGGTTCATTCCGGTTCTTCTTGCAAAGGTATGTGAAGCGGAAACGTAGGAGGAAATACCGTAGGTCAGACCGCTTGACGGGCTGCTGAATGCCGCGAACTCGAACTTCCCTGAAACACCGAGCGAGTTAAACGAATCAAGTTCGAAGCTCAGTGATGAGCTTATTCCCGCATCCAGAATCAGATCCCCTTTCTGGATTGTGGTGGGATCTGCAAAGACTCCGGTTCCGTAGATTGCCGACAGATACACGGAGAACGGGATACTGCCGGAATATGTGAAGGTATATGATCCCATTACGCTGGTAACCTGATAGCCGGCGGCAATCTGATGGGTGAATGTCTCGGTAGGGTCCGTTGTAAGCCAGGTCAGTCCCAGACCTATGTTTTCCGAGGCGCCTATCTGCACCATACCGAAAGGAAAGAGAATTCCATCCTTGAAATATTTGATGGCCCTATATCGCTTAGAAGCTTCAGAAAGTGCAAGTGTATCCGGTTTGGGAGCATCTTTTGCGCTCTCAAATCCCAAACTTGACGCCTCCTGCAGATTCATGTCAGCCAAACCGGTTTTCCTGAGTTTGACCTGCTCGAAATACCTGGCGACAAAGACCACACTGTCATTGATTCTGATCGGGCTGGAAACTCCGCCGCTGATATCCGAATCAGAAAGAATCATTTCTGCATTATCCGAGAAGATGCTAAGCTCGCCGTATCGGCAGAGGTTCGTGGACTTGGCATCATCGGGACACCATGAGAAGCAGAGAACATCCCTCTCTCCATCCCTGCCCCTTGCAAGCGAGAGTATTTCGATATTGTCAGGATTGCTTACCAAGCTTACGGACATGTCCGAAACTGACAGTATGGCTATGTTCTGGCAAGATGCATGGCTGTACAGGAATGCAACCCGTCCGTCTCCGATATCTACGAAATCCGATGCTATCACATCGAATCCCAATTCAACGCCCTTGCCTTCAACCGCCTCATATGTGGCCGGATCATAGAGGTCAAGATACGTGTTCTGTCCGATGTTGGACCAAAGCAGGACATAGTCTCTGCCGTCATATGAGACAAAGCCTCCTTTCCTGAAGCTCTTGCCTTCCGAAGACACGAACCTATGGATTAACGAGGCCTTCCCGTTTCTGAATTCATAGAGCATAACGCAGGATGAAGACTGAGTGATATTGGAGACAAGCATCCTCGTGCCGTCCGGTGAGACACTGAGGTTCTGCTCGTCTGTATAGACGGAAAGAACAGGCTTGCACGCAGAGAGGTCGTCGGAGAATCTCAGCACATCCCAGCTGCTGTAGTCATAGACAAGAAGGCTTCCGTCCGGGGCAAGAACCGGAGAGGCATAGCTGCCGCTCTGCGTCCTTGGTTCGACCTTCTCCGCATCCTGCACATTCTCTGGAATCTCGACCCAGTCGTAGAAGTCCTGCCATGCCTGCTTCACGGGAATTCCGAAAACATTCTTGATCTTCCGGAAGGTTGACCAGCTCAGCTTCGAGAAATCCACATAGAGGGATGCAACTCTGTCGTAACCGTATGTAAGGGCAAGATACTCCAGGAAAGCTGCAGCGAAGTTGTAATACAGAAGCCCGGACGGGTATGTGTCCCTGGCACCGGAAACCTCAAGCCATGAAGGGAAAAGACCTTCTATCTTGGCCTGTCGGACTATCTGCATTGCATAGGAATCGTTGAGTCTCCCGTAGCCGTCCAGACTCTCGGTCAGGACCGCTCCGCCTTCCGAGAGAGACGGATACATGTAGAGAATCGGAGATAGCGAAAGGACATCGCCGAACACATTGGCCATGAACTGCATGAACGGTCCTCTGATATTGAACTGGAATGCATGTGTCAGTTCATGACGGAAAATATAAAGGATGGTCTGCGGGTAATTGGAAAGCTGTCCTATGTCCGAAACCGTATCGAACATGACGATGTGGTTGGCCGGAGAATTTGTGAAGTAGGCATTCAGGGATTTGTATTCGCCCGTTACCACAACCGGGATGTGCAACTTGGGATCAAAACTGTAGAAGCCCACAAGAGAGGCATAGATATCCTCGCAGTTGTTGTACAGCAGGGCCGCCGTTTCCTTGTTCGAGCTGCGATAGATGATATCGAAATGCTCTGTAGATGCAGTCAGAAGGCCTGAAGTTCCCCTGGTGACGGAAGCCCCCAGAGGAGCAAGGATGATTGCAACGAGGAAAACAGCCAGAAGACGTCTGGTCTTAATCATTGTATCTGCAGGAGCTCCTTCTTCTTATCGATGGCAGCGGCTTTCTTCAGCAGTGCGATTGCCTGCTTGAGTTCTGCCTCGGCACCGTCGAACAGAGGAACAAGGCTCTCATCCTTCTTGTCTGCAACGGTCACTATGGCATAGCGGCAGTAGTCCGGAATCTTTACCACGAGATCCTTGGCCGCAGCCACATCGAAATCCTCGCTGTCATCAAAAAGGTACATGACCAGAAGTCGAGTGGCTTTCTTTTCCGCCTTGATGATCTTCGGAAGGAGTTTTACAGCCTTGGAGACATTCCTGTATGCCCCTCTTGAAGTGCAGAGAATCCTGAACTGACGGGTCATCTTCTTGAGCTTCAGGATTTTCTTTGTTCCCATCCTCAGAAGATCATCGGCACCCGCACGTATGGTAAAGAGCTTGATCAGGATGTAGAGAACTGCCCAGAAGGCAACGGAGACTACCATATTTGTGAAACTGTCGGTTTTCAGAAGTTCAGCTAATGTCATTTTCCGGCCTCCTTGCGATAGCTTACCGTCACCTGCGGGAACGGTATCTGGATGCCCTTGTCTATCAGCTTCTTGGTAAGCTGCTCGTTCAGGTCCCAGTTGACCGTCCAGTAATCGGTTCTCTTGCACCAGACCCTGACATTCAGGGTGATTGCAGAATCATTGCTGTAATTGAAATGGCAGGCAGGAGCCGGCTCATCAAGGACAAGCGGATGCTTTGTTGCAACATCCAGAAGCATCTTCTTGACCTTCTCGGGGTTCTCGCTGTAATCGATTGCCACAGAGATGTCCATTCGCCTGTTGTCATTGACGGAATAGTTGGTAATCGGAGTAGCGAAGACCTGTGAATTGGGAAGCATCACCTGCTTGTTGTCCGGTGTGGTCAGAACGGTATGCATGAGCTTTACTTCCTTGATGGAACCTGCAACCGAACCGATTTCGACGTAGTCGCCTTCCTTGAACGGACAATTGATGACAAGCACTATTCCATTGGCAACACTGCTGAGGATGTCCTTAAGCGCCAGCCCTATTGCCAGGGTTGCCGCAGAGATTGCACTCACAATACCCGTAAGGGGAATCCCAAGATTTGCAAGACACAGAAGCAGCAGAGCAAGAAGCAGCACAAACCTCACGATCGTGAGCACGAAGTTCACGAGAGAGTTGTCCATATTGCTAGCCAGAAGTGCGACTTTCAACTGTCTCATCAGATTGCCGACAATCAGATATCCGAAGACAGCCATTGCCAGTACTGCAATCCAATTAAACCCTGTTTGCACTAGAAAGTTAGTGAATTTCTCCATACCTACTCCATTTGGGCTATTTTTTTCGTTATTTCATTCTGTTTCATTCTTAGATCAGAGACTGATTTCAACTCGGCATCGACCTTCTGCTGAAGCTCAGCCTTCTGATTCTCTATGGCCAGTATCTGGCTGTTGAGATGGTTCATCTGCTCCGACAGCTGTGACAGCTGCATGTTGTGGATCTCGATATCATGTTCCATCATCAGGTGGTCCAGATTGAGGTTCAGCCTGGCGATCTTCCCGGTCTGCCGGATGACCTGTGTACAGCATTTCTTCAGTTCATCCGGTGCCTGATTGTCCATCCAGTAGGGAATTCCCTCCGCCAGAATCTGCCCGTATGTGGAATAGATATCCGAGAGCCTGTCCGCAATCTGATTCTGGGTAGCCTGGAGCTCCCTGAGCTTGCGGTTCTCCTCCCCGAAGGCACCCATGCTCCGGAGCGACCCCTGAGCCTCGTCTATCATGCTCCTGTGGTCGAGGATATCATTCTTGTAGTTTTTCTTGGCGAACTTGATCTGGTCCATCTCATCCAGAATTCCCTTGGCCCTCTGACCCGGAACTTCCCTGAAATCCCCTGAATTGTAGATCCGGCGTCCGGTCTCGGCAAAGACTGCATCCAGACCGAGCCGCACCTTCTCCATCTTCTTCTCATAGACCGATACCATGAATGCCGGTCCGGTTGCGCGGTATTTGTCAAGCTTGGCTCCGAGCTCATCCAGCTTGTGCTCGTAATCCCTCATGGGCTCAAGGCATTTTCTGAGGCGCTGGGGAAGCTTTCCGGCAGAGTCGATCTCTATTGCAACGGCTCCCAGCGATGAAATGAGAATGGAAAACCTGTTGTCCAGATCCTTCATCGAGAGTCTGGTCTGTTCAATTCCCCTGCCGCCGGCGGACATCTCGCTGACAGCAGTCTTGAGGGCTTCTATGCGCCTGTCCACATCATCCTTTTCCTGGACAAGTTCGAGAAGTTTACCGTATGGCTCACGGCTTGGTTCATACCCTATTGCATCATGCCAGGCAAACGAAACCTCTCCCAGCTCCTGATACATCTGCAGGAGCTCCATATGGGCTCTTTCAATATCCCTCTTGAGGCTTTCGATATCTGCAGTGATGTTCGGCATATCAAGAATATAACACATAGTTGTAAATAAGTCTTTAAAAACGTCTGCTAATTAATTCCAAAATGTTGTATACTACGTGCCGAGACAACAAACACAATCCTTTATCAGGAGTAAAATATGGCAGAATCCATTAAAGATAACGTCAAGGAAGACGACGGACAGAAGATCAGAGAGCTTGTCGAGCAGATGAAGCTCTATAACAACCCGCAGGAACTGGAAGACATGAAGAAGCTGATGAAGAAGAACATGAGCTTCACCATGCGCGGCTATCTTCTGGCTTATCTCTACATCACCAGAGGCAGCAACACACAGAGACCTCAGAGACAGGAGAGGCAGGAGAGAAAGCCTCAGCAGAAACCCGCAGTCGAGAACGCAACATCCTTCTACATCAACATCGGAAAAGCAAGCAAAGCCAACCCGAAAGAACTTGTGGACTTCATCTGCGAAAAGACCGGGCTCAATTCTGAAGACATCCTTTCGGTAGCCTATAAGCAGAACTACTCTTTCGTTTACATAAGTAATGACAAGACTGAGGGTATTATTGAAGCAGTAAACGGCCAGACCTTCAAGGGCAGAAAAGTCAAGATGAACTACAGCAAGGAGAAGGATGAGCAGAATTGAGATAGAGTGCATCAGAGTCGGTATAATCCAGACTAACTGCTATCTTGTCAGGGTCAATCAGGACCCTGACAAATCATTTCTTGCCGTCATAGATCCGGGTGACGATGCAGATCTCATCGAAGCCCACCTGCAGTGGAAACCCACACACATCATCCTCACCCACTCCCATTTTGACCATGTGGGAGCATTGTCGTTCCTTCATGAACGCTACCCCTCGGCTATAATCGCCGCAGGCTCAGCCGAAGACTTTGATCCGCAGAGCATCGAGAAAGTGACAAGACATGCCATGGGATACTATTGCTCTGCACTGAATCTGGCAAAGAGCGGATTCAAGGTTCCCGCTCCCGATTTGCTTCTCAAAGACAATGACAACATCGGCCCGTTCAGGGTTCTCCATACACCGGGGCATACCGATGGCTCCATCTGTCTCTACAGTCCGGAGGACAAGGTCCTGTTCTCGGGGGATACCCTATTCAGGCATTCCTACGGAAGAACCGATCTGGGAGGCTCGGAAGAACAGATCATGAAATCACTAAGACGACTGCTGTCGCTTCCCGAAGACACAACCGTCTATCCCGGTCACGACGAACCGACGGTTATAGCTGACGAAAAAAGATATTTCGGTTTTTAACCAATACAAGAAACAACAGCAAATGAATAATCGACGGGAGACAGTGCCGAGAGAAAAAGACATACCTTATCGGTAGGCTTTTGAAAGAGGCACTGAAATCACGGATGAGTATTCATTTGCTCAGCGTTCGGAACTGCGCTTGCAGGGCATGCAGAGAAGTGCATAGGGAATTGCCCTGAGCCTGTCCTCTGGAATCTTCTTCCCGCACATGGCGCAGACACCGTACTTCCCGTTCCTGATTCTCACAAGAGCCTGATTAATGGCGTTGAGCTTGCCCGCATCGATCTTTCCGATGGCTTCCATTTTCTTGGAAGCAAGGTCATCGCTGGCGATGTCCACACTGTCACCCGTTCCGGATGAGCCTACGAGGTTCTGAAAGTCACTGTCTGACTTTGAAATCTTGGCAAGCAGGTTGCTGCGCAATTCAAGGAGATTCTGCTCCATTTCCTTCTCAAAGGCTGTCATCTCATAATCCATGTCAAACTCCAGTCGACATTAGTCGCAATGCTAGTCAAATAGCATAAGTAATATGCACATGAAAGGGGAAACCGTCAAGATAAAAAAGAGTTTTGTTTTGTGTTTAGTTCATTTTCCGTCGGGGAACATTATGTCGTCTGAGAATTGACCGTATTCAGACCCCTTCGGATTTTTGCCGTTTCGCCTGGTTGTCCGCCTGCGATCCGTTCGTTCCTTGGTCTGTTTCCTATATGATCGACCCGAACTGATGAGCATGGCAATCGGCCTGGTGGACTCCACGTTTGCACAGATGATCTGCAGGATGCTCAGAAGCGGCACGGCCAGGAACATACCGACAATACCCCATACGAAACCGAATGCGCTGAGAGACACGAGGATGATGAACGGGCTGAGGTTGAGCGAGTTGCCGGAGAGTCTCGGATCCAGGAAGTTTCCGACTATGTTCTGGACAAGGATGGCACCTATGCCGACAAAGAGGATCGGTCCGATCGACGGTGCAAACTGGATTATGGCCATCAGCGTGACCAGAACGGTTATGATGATGCTTCCGATGGTGGGAATGAAGTTGAGCACCACAGCCAGAACTCCCCAGAGGAGAGCGAAATCCAGCCCGACAATAAGACAGATGACATAGAACAGGGCACCGGTCAGAATACTTATGAAGACCTTGATCGTAATGTACTTGCTTATCTGCCTGATGATCCTTTCCCAGATCACCGTAAGCTTGTCCCCTTCCCCTTCCTTGATGAAATTCAGGAGCTTTGGGATGATCACATGCCGTTCACCGAGAAGGAACACAGTCATGAGGATGATAAGGAGAACACTGCTGAGAATGCTGATTGCAGAACTGGAAACGGATCTGAGGGTAGGCATTATTATGCTTCCGACCCAGTCGATCTTAAGAGCGGAGAAGAATGACACATCTTCCGGGATATCGATCCATTTGCTTGCCATTCCCTTCAGAAGCCCGTCAAGGTCATTTATCCTGGCAGCATAATCCGGGACTTTCTGGATCAGCATATCGACGCTGAAGAACACGAACCACACGAAGAACAGAACAACGGCGACTATGACCAGAACCGCAATTACCGTAGACAGCCAATTGGGGAACTTGGCCTTCTCCAGGGCCGATACCAGCGGCAGCACAAGGAGGAAAATGAAAAATGAAAGCAGAATCCTTATGCTTACTGCTCCGGAAATCTTGCTTATGGCAAGGACTGTGATGATGAGCAGTATGGTCATCACGGTCTTCAACGTGGAAATATTCTTCTCGGTTTTCTCGTTCATACATTCAATGTTAACCCACCTTGGAAAAACTCGCAATATGACATAAAATGTGCGCATGGACAACAATGGCAATCTGGACCGCATAGAGATAGTCCTCTGCGACACTCAGGACGGAGCCAACATAGGCAGTGTCTGCCGCGCAATGAAGACCATGGGACTGACTCATCTGACTCTGGTGACGGACAGAATCTATGACGAGGAGAGAATACGCACCCTCGCCCTTCATGCCTATGACCTTTATGAAAACCGAAGGGAGTTTACAGATCTCAAGGAAGCTCTCTGCGACAGTATCCTGTCTGTTGCAGCAACCAGGAGATCAGGCAAGGGACGCAAGACCAGCAGGGTGAACCCCGAGGAACTTGCAGAGCATATCAACGGCCTGGGAGCGGGAAAGGTCTCAGTAGTATTCGGATGTGAATCCAACGGGCTTTCCGACGAGCAGGTCAAAGCCTGCTCCACCGTGGTAACCATCCCTACCAGCGACAAGTTCCCATCCCTGAATCTTTCCCAGGCGGTGCAGATCATCTGCTACAGCCTGTTTCAGCGCCTGAGGCCCTACAGAGGGCAGTCCAACGTAGTTCCTTCATCAAGAATAGACGCTGCATCAGATACATGCATTGATAGCCTAAAAGCCATGGGATACTTCAAAAATGATGAGGAGATATCCAGAACCAGGGAATTCTTGACATCAATCATGGAACGTGCGGGAATGACCGAGGGTGAAGTCCAGAAGATGGAGAAAATCTTCACCAAATCTCAGAAGATAGCAAAACATAAGACCAGGGAACAAGGAGAAACACAAATATGAAAAAGACAGTTTTGAGAAAGTATGCACAGCTGATCGCCAAATGCGGCATCAATGTGCAGAAAGGGCAGGAAGTCGAGATCACGGCTGCATTCGATCAGCCTGAGTTCGTCAGGATGGTTGTCGAGGAGTGCTACAAGCTCGGCGCAAAGAAGGTCATCGTTGACTGGACGGACCAGAAGACATCCAAGATCCATGCAAAATACAGGTCTCTCGAGACCATGTCCACCATGGAAAAGTGGGAGAAGGAGCGCTGGCAGCATCGCGTCGATACCATCCCCTGCAGGATATACATCGAATCCGAGGATCCGGACGGAATGAAGGGAGCTGACCAGAACAAGCTCCAGCAGGCTTCACAGAAGCTATATCCGATTATCAGAACCTATAGGGACCAGCTGGAGAACAAGTACCAGTGGTGTATTGCCGCCGTTCCCGGCGAGGCTTGGGCAAAGAAACTGTTCCCGAACCTTTCAAAGCATCAGGCAGTAGAGAAGCTTTGGGAAGCCATTCTCGCAACCAGCCGTGTCAATGATGACCCCATCAAGGCATGGGAAGAGCACAACAAGGACCTTCTCAACCGCTGCAACTATCTGAACAGCCTCGGAATCGACGAGCTGCACTATGAGGCATCAAACGGAACAAACTTCACTGTCGGCCTCATGGAGCTGTCTCAGTTCTGCGGAGGCGGAGAGCGATCGTTGCAGAACATCTATTTCAATCCCAACATCCCGTCGGAGGAATGCTTTACCTCCCCCAAGCGCGGCAGAGCCGAAGGAATCGTCTATGCCACGAAGCCGCTCAGCTTCATGGGCCAGCTGATCGAGAACTTCTGGATCCGCTTCAAGGACGGCAGGGCTGTCGAGTGGGATGCAGAGAAGAACAAGGAGATGCTCACGAAGATGATCGAGATGGATGAAGGCTCACATTATCTCGGCGAATGCGCACTGGTTCCGGTAGACTCCCCCATCTCCAACAGCGGGCTTCTGTTCTACAACACTCTCTTCGATGAGAATGCCGCCTGTCATCTGGCACTCGGTCTCGGATTCCCGGACTGCGTCAAGGGTTTCGAGAACATGACGCTCGAGCAGTGCAGAGAACTCGGAGTCAACAAGTCGATGATCCACGTGGACTTCATGATCGGCTGCAGCGACATGAACATCACTGCAAAAACAAGAGACGGAAAGACAGTGCCTGTCTTCCGCAACGGAAACTGGGCTTTCTAATCGACCGATTCGATGATACCGCCGACCAGGACCTTGTCATTGTCATAGACGACAAGGCTCTGGCCCGGTGTGGCAGCCTTGACGGGAACGTCGAAGACGGCGCACAACCTGTCCTGTGAATCGATGGAGACCTGACAGGCAACTGGAATGCCGGTAGAACGGATCTTGGCGCTTGCATGGATGGTTGATGGAAGATCCTCGATTGAAACCCAATTGAGATTAGCTGCCCTGACAACGGTGTTGATGGTGTTTTCTTCATAACCGACCACTACTCTGTTTCCGGGAACATCAAGAGAAATGACATAAAGAGGCTTCGGAGCGGAAACTCCGAGGCCTTTTCTCTGTCCGATGGTATAGTTCCAGATTCCGTTGTGACGGCCCAGTACCTTTCCCTGCATATCTACGATGTCACCGGGTGTCGGTTCGACCTCAAGGAGATCAGCATAGCTTCCGCTGTAGAAGTCCTGGCTTTCGCCCTGGTCTTCAGGATGGAAACCCAGCTCCACGTCTATTTCCCTGACCTGTTTCTTGCTCATCGACCCCAATGGGAAGAGGGTCCTTGCAAGCTGCCGCTGGGAAAGCCTGTACAGAAAGTAGCTCTGGTCCTTCAACGGATCCATTCCCCTCTTCAGACAGTAGCGGTCGTTTTCCCTTTCGATGCGCGCATAGTGTCCCGTGGCGAAATAGTCGAACTGTATTCCTGCCTCTTTTGCATAATCGACCATTGCTCCGAACTTGATCTTTTGGTTGCACCAGATGCACGGATTCGGAGTTCTGCCACCCAGGTATTCATCCTTGAAGTTCTTCAGGACCGTGGACTCATAAAGATCTGCAATATCCAGAACATGATGCTCGATTCCAAGCCTGTCGCAGATCGAACGGGCCTTTTCTATCTCTTCTTTCTTGTTCGGGGAAAAACAGGCATCCTTAGTAGTGTCCCCATGGAAAACTCTTCCGTCTTTCCAAAGCGACATGGTAACCCCAGAGACCTCATAACCTTGTTTTTTCAAGAGATATGCAGCAATTGAGGAATCGATTCCGCCACTCATGCCTACCAAAACCTTACTCATTCAAATCCTCCGCAGACACTGTCATCTGCTTTTGAAAATAACTGTCAGTGCCCCGCTTCCACCTTCGGATGCCTTGGGAACGGTAACCTCTCTGACTTTCGGATGACTCCGGCAGATTCTGATTATCGAAGGTCTCAGTACTGCCTCTCCGTTTTTCGAATGGATGCCTTTGCCGGTGATGACATGCACCTTCTTCAATCCGCGGGCAAAGCTTCTGTCCAGAAACTGCCGGGTTGCAACTGCGGCATCTTCCAGTATCATCTCATGAAGATCAAGTTCATCCTGAGCCGACATCCGCCTTATCTGGTTTATTGACGGACCATCATCCTTGGGTGCATCGGAGACCCGGGCGCGCTTTGCAATTTCACGGCCTTCATCGTGGGTTTTCTCCCATTGGCTATAGATGTCTGCAAAGCTCTTTCCGGACATGTTTCTCCTTGACCAAAGTATGGTATTGCACTATTCTAATTCAGCTGGTCCTGTAGCTCAGATGGATAGAGCACATCCCTCCTAAGGATGGGGTCGCGCGTTCGAATCGCACCAGGATCACTTGAGGGCTTCTTCAGAAGAGAAGCCCTTTCTTTTTATCTCAGTCTATATCCGCGTGATAGGCAGTCTTGTTCCCGGCATCTACGGTTATCAGGAGATAGAATCTGACAGTATGGCCGTTGCTCTGATAGCGGGTACAGATATTCAGAACCTTGCAATCATTGTACTCATCCGTCAGATCCCTCTTATGAAGGTTTGCAGTAAGCGCTGCTCCTTTTGCATCGGCAATCTTGATTCTGGTCGAATCCCTTACTACTTCAAGAATATCTTTCAAGGTCATTTACTGCCTCCTTGTCAAACAAACAGCTTAAGCTTCTTCCCGATTATCGGATAACAACCACCCCAGAAACCGACCAGAAGATATCTGATGGCCCTTGTGAGGGGATTGTAGATCCCGATTGCCTTCAACAACGCTTTGCATGCAACCATCAGAACCAGGACACCGAGCATTCCCACAAGGAATCTGATGACTTTCCTGCCCCATGAGCCTTCCTCGATTTCAAAATCATATTTGGTTCTCTCGAGGGCAAAGCCGAAACCCAACCCACCGAACATGGCAAACGTTATGTTGAGATCCTCGAAAGCCGTGGCATCGATCTTCTCCAGCAGAAGCAGGATGGATAACAGCAGCATTCCTGCAGTGAACACTATGCCGATGATGACGGCTATCCGGACGGACCTTGCCTTGTCATCATAAAGCCTGTCCAGCCATGAGGCCATCAGAAACGATACTCCGCAGCCGATCAGAATACCGCCTGCAACATCCATCGGCCAATGAACACACAGATAAATTCTGGAAAGACCGACAAGCACGATCAAGGCAGCACAGCTGATGGACAGCCACCTTTTCTTGAATGTGACGGCAAGCGAAGTATATGCACTGGCGGCGCATGTGGTATGGCCGCTGGGGAAAGAATAACCTGTTGCGGTATTCTGGCGCACGACATCCAGGCCCTCGATTACGGTCCATGGTCTCGGGAATCTGACTATGGCTTTGGCAACACCCATTACATTCATCGCACTCAGAAGCGAAAAAGCGGTTATAAAACCTTTTTTCTTGCTGATGCACCAGTACACGAACAGGGAAATTGCAATCAGAAGATACTCTTCTGCAAAAATTGTGAAAGCCTGAGCCAGAATATTCTGGAAACTGCTATGGGTTCCGCTCAGGAACAGCAGTATTTGCTTCTGTATTTCCATATCCATTCTCCTGCAATGGATTATATATATTAAAAGAGTGTTTTCCAAGAAAAATGAGCATCAAAGCTTGAATTTGAAGTTTTTTTCCCGGCGATGTTGACAAACAGAAACAGATATTGTAATTTCATAATGCATTTGGGATCTTGGTGAAGCTGGTTATCACGCCACCCTGTCACGGTGGAGGCCACGGGTTCGAGCCCCGTAGATCTCGCAAACTGAAAACCGACCTCTGTAGGTCGGTTTTTTGTATGTTGGCATCTTTGGGCGAGAAGCTCCGCGGTAGGAGGACGCATGCGTCCGAAGCGGAGCCGGCCTGAAGCCGGACTTCCGGTAGGCTGAAGGCGAGCCCCACTTCAACTCTTTTGTGTTATAATCATCCCATGACCCTCAAGACAATCGCACGCATACATAACGACTACACGGAGAAGTTCGGCATCCCCAGACAGAGCGGACTTGCCCGGAACATCTCCAGAATCGTCTTCGAAGAAGAGTACAGAGACGCCAACGCAGTCAGAGGATTGGAAGGCTTTTCCCATATCTGGCTTCTGTGGGGATTCTCAGAGACTCCTGAAGACGATTCCTTCAGACCGACGGTCAGACCACCAAGACTTGGTGGAAACCAAAGAGTCGGAGTATTTGCAACAAGGTCCCCATTCAGGCCAAACCCCATTGGTTTGTCAAGTGTAGAGCTGAAAGAGATCATCGAAACCGATGAAGGACCTGTTCTTGTCGTAATAGGAGCAGACCTGTTGGACGGCACTCCGATCTATGACATCAAGCCCTACCTCAAGCAGTTCGACTGCCACAGCGACGCAAGGTCAGGCTATGTTGAAAGCAGTGAATACAGGACCCTTGATGTCGTCATCCCTTCTGAGTTGCTTGAAAGAATTCCCGAGGATTCGAGAGAACCACTTGTCCAGGCTCTTGAGCAGGATCCCAGACCTCATTACCAGGACGATCCGAACAGAGTTTACGGAATGAAATATTCCGACCTGGATATCCGCTTCAATGTCTCAGGCGACACGCTGAGGGTGCTGGATATCTCCGAATCTTAAAGTGATGCTTCAAGCAGTTTTTTCGTATACTCGGACTTGGGGTTGTTGTAAACCTCTTCGATATCACCCTGCTCCACGATCCTGCCGCTTTTCATGACAAGGACCCGGTCACAGAGCTGATAGACCACATTCAGGTCATGGGAGATGAACAGGAAACTCAGATCGAGATCGTCTCTCAACTCCTTTATCAGATCCAGAATCTTGGCCTGGATCGTCACATCAAGGGCGCTCACCGGTTCATCGGCAATGAGGAATCTGGGTCGTTGGATCAGCGCAGCGGCTATGCAGACCCTCTGTCGCTGTCCGCCTGAAAGGTCATCGGGCTTTGCATTCCAGCATTCTCTGGGAAGCTTGACCCTTTCAAGCATCTCGTAGACTCTTCTCTTGCGTTCCTTGGCATCGTATTTTCCGAACACCCTCAGAGGTTCCTCCACAGCCCATTCTGCAGTGTAGACAGGGTTCAGGGAACTGTAGGGATCCTGGAAGATTATCTGTGGCCGCTTCGTGTGGTGAATGATCTCTCCGCTCTCCGGCTTCAGCATTCCCAATATCATTCTGGTCAGCGTTGTTTTTCCGGTTCCGCTCTCACCGACAAGACCCAGGATCTCACCATGGTAAACGCAGAAGTCAACATCCTGGATGACCTCCTGGTAACGCTTCCTGGTTCCCAGAACTCCGCTTTCGCGATAGCCGCCGCTGACATGTCTGACCTCAAGGACGGGTTCTTTCATCCGAACCTCCTTTCCCTTGTCGGAATGGCCTTAATCAGGGCTTTGGTGTAATCGTGCTGTGGATTGAGAAACACACTCTCGGTATCTCCGATCTCCACAATAAGGCCCCTCTTCATGACTGCAATCCTGGAGCAGAGCTTTCTCACCACGTTCAGATTATGGGATATCAGAAGCATGGAGATTCCAAGTCTGGCGTTCAGCTTCTTCAGAAGTTCAAGTATCTGGGCCTGGATAGTAACATCCAGGGCAGTAGTCGGTTCATCCAGAAGAAGAAGGCTTGGTTCTATCACTATCGCGGCAGCAATCATGCAACGCTGAAGCATGCCTCCGGAAAGCTCATTGGGATAGCAATCATAGATCTGTTCAGGGTTCTGTAATTCGACAGAAGCCATAGCTTCCAGAGCTTTCTCCTTAATCTGGGACATCGAAAGATCAGTGTGGATTCTGAGGACCTCACCTATCTGATGACCGATCTTCATCAAGGGATCCATGGAACTCATGGGCTCCTGGAACACCACTCCGATCTCCTTGCCGTGGAGCTTGCGAAGTTCGCTGCGCTGAGCATGAAGGAGATCCTTCCCGTCAAGGAGGATATCACCCGAATAGGTGCACTGTCGTCTGGGAAGCAGTCCTGCTATGCTCATGGCCGTGACGGTCTTTCCGCTCCCGCTCTCTCCGACGAGGCCGACAATCTCCCCGTCGTTTATGGTAAGGGAGATTCCTCCGACGGCCTCCCTTTCCCTACCGTTGAACCTGACATGGAGATCATTGATGACAAGCATTCAATCCACCTCCTTGGCTCTAGCCTGAAGGCCTTCGCCTATCAGCCCTACACCGAAGACCAGAAGCACGATGGACAATCCCGTGCTGAGTGCATACCAGGGGGCGATGGAGACCATGCTCTGCGCCTCTGAAAGCATATAGCCCAAAGATGAGTCCGGAGGAGTCACGCCGATTCCCAGAAAGCTCATGCTGGCCTCTGCCAGAACGGCGTTGTTGAAACCGATCGTCAGCGCCGGGAGGAGAACCCTTCCGGTATTGGGAAGAAGGTATACGAAGATTATGCGTGCATGGCCGGCACCCGTCAGTCTGGCACCCGTGACGAAGTTCCTGCTTCTGAGCGAAGCGAACTCGCTTCTCGTGACCCTGGCAAAACTTGGTATGAAGACCAGCCCCAGGGCAAGCACGACGCTGTATTTGCTTCCGGGCCCCACAAGACTGACTATCAGAAGTGCCAGAAGAAAGCTCGGGAATGCAGTCAGGGCATCGTTGACTCTCATCAGAACCACATCCACCGCACCTCCGAAGTAGCCGGTCAGCGAACCTATCAGGATTCCACCTGCGGCCCCGATGATGACTGTGGACAAAGCAATGACCAGAGTGTTTCCTGCACCTTTGACTATTCTGGAGAATATGTCACGCCCGAAGTTATCGGTACCGAAGATATGATTCCAGCTGGGACTCTGAAAACGGCCGTACTTCATGGCTGTCGGCGAGTATGGAGTCCAGAACATTCCCACTATGATGACAAGGACAAGCAACAGGGTGATAACCGCCCCGACAATGAGGAAAGACTTCGGATCGATCGAGCTATCTTTCTTCGTCATGTCTGCCCTCTTCTCAACCTCGGATCCAGGACCTGATTGATTATGTCTGCGATGAAACTTGCGAACACCACCCAGAAAGTCAGAATGACGACTATGGTCTGAACCACGGGATAGTCCCTGTGAAGGATGGATGTAACAAGGAATCGACCCACTCCGGGTATTCCGAGCACCTGCTCAACCACAATTCCCGCACAGACAAGTTCTGCCAGGGTTTGACCGAGGAAGCTGATGACTGAAACCAGGGAGTTCTTCAGAACATGTCTGCTCAGCACGCTCCTGCGGTCATTGCCTCTGCTTATGGCGGTACGGACATAGGCCTTGTTCATTTCGGAAATGACTGTGGAGCGCATCATGCGGATTGTCATGGCTATTCTGGGAATGCTGAGACAAACTGCCCCGAAAAAAAGATGCATGAATGACGGCCAGAAAGATACGGAGAACCCTTTGAAGTCACCCGGAGTGAAAAGCCTGAATAATATACCGAAGATCCATGAGAACACTATACCTGTGAAAAACGGAGGTATGGCCATACCAAGCTGATTGAAAATGGTTCTGAGCCAGATCATGGTCTTTCCGGTAGCCTTATATGAGAAAACCCCGAGGGGAATAGCCACGAGGATTATCATCAGAAAGCTCAGAAGGCTCATGGAAAGCGACAGCATGAGCTTGGAACCGACCAGTTCCCAGACAGGTTGTCTGTAGGAAAAAGAGACACCGAGATTTCCGGAGAAGAAACCTAGAAGCCAGGACAGATAGCGAGCCATGAAAGGCCTGTCCAGTCCCAGTTCATGTCTCAGGGACCGGACCTGTACTTCCGTAGCCTCTGTTCCGAGAATTGTCCTTGCCGGATCACCGGAGATCAACGAGAAAGCCCCGAACGTCATGAAAGACACCAGGATCATGGTCAGAACCAGAATCAGCAGGCGTTTCAGGACATACAGCAGGACTTCGTTCATCAGTTTTCCCAGAAAAGCGTAGAGACGTCCATGACGTACAGCGGGTAGAGGACATAACCTCCGAGCCCATTTCTGACTGCAATCAGATCTGCCAGATCCTGAATGTAGACATTTGCTGCATTCTCCGTCAGATTCATCTCAAGTTTCTTATAGAGTTCGGTCTGAGCGGCATCATCGCTTTCAGAGAGAGCCTGTGCCAGGACGGCGTCATATTCGCTGTTGCTGTAGTTTGTGAAGTTGTTTCCAGTCGTGGTGCCGAAGCGCTCAAGCAGTTTCCTGGCCGTCATGTTGTCACTGGTGACACCTGTGACGGTAGTCTGGAAATTGCGTTTGCTGTAGACCTCAGACAGCCATGTACTCCAATCCAGCAGGTCCAGTGTTGCATGAATCCCGACATCCCTCAGCTGCTCGGCGATGACCGTTGCAGCGTTGACATGGGGCGTGTAGTTGCTGGGCACTGAGATCGTCATCTTGAAACCGTCCGGATAACCGGCCTCCGACAGAAGGCTTCTGGCCTTCTCCGGATCGTAGCTGTAGTAATCCGTCAGTGAATCCACATAGTACTTTGCGAAAGACGGGAACATGGAGGTTCCGAGAGGCACGCCATAACCGTCGAAGGCGATGTCTATGATGGCCTGCCTGTCGATGGCATAGCACAGGGCCTGTCTGACCCTGACGTCATCGAAAGGCTTTGCGGCATTGTTCAGATACAGGGCCTGAACAATGTTCATGGTGCCTACCACGACATTGAAGCCCTCATCCAGCTGGGCCGTCTGGTCACTGCTTAGGTGCGCAACCAGATCCAATGCTCCGCTCTGGAGTCCCAGAATCAGACCATCTGCGCTCTCAAGGACCTTGAATACCACAGTCTTTATCCTGCCCTTCTCTCCCCAGTAGGAATCGAAGCTCTCAAGAACCAGACTGTCCTGAACCGATCTTGAGACGAACCTGTACGGACCGGTTCCGACCGGTGAGGTCTCGAGCTCGGAATTGTCCTTCGGGATGATATAGACGTCCATCAGGGCGGCAAGGAACTCATTGCTTGGCTCCGAGAGGATTATGTCAAGCTTCTTTCCTTCGACTTTCAGCTCCTTGATCACATTCAGGGCCTTGAGGTATGCCGCGCTGTCATTGCCGTCCCATCTCCTTTGGATGGAATAAATGACATCGTCCATTTCCACCGGCTGACCGTTATGAAACAGAATTCCGTCCCTGAGGGTGAATGAGTACACCAGACCGTCAGCGGATCTGGACACATCTGATGCCACTGCAGGAACAATCTGTCCTGAAGAGTCAGGTTTCACCAGTCCTTCGAAGACGTTGAAAAGAATCTCCTTGGTCCCGGCGGCAGTCATATGATGCGGATCCAGACTGTCGAAGTCCTGGGCAACGCCGATATAGACAGTGTTATCCCTTGCATGGGCGCTGATATCCGTTTTTCCCGGATTCGCCTCAGATGCAACCTTTTTCCCCCCCTTGGTGCAACCTGTAAGAGCAAGCAGCGCCACAAGAATCATAACAACTGCGATTCTTATGGATTTCATCTTATTCTCTCCTCGATTTCAGTTATTTGATGAAGGAAACGGCCGTTTCTTTCGTCATTGACTTGCAGGCCTCTTCGTCTCTCTGATACTCCTTGGCGATTCTGATGTTCTTGTCGCCGTGGCGCAGATAGTAACCGTACTTTCCGTGATAGATTCCGAGGTTCTGGCCTTCATAGTCACCGAAGTCAACGACAGCCTGTGCATTGTTGCTTCTTCTGGTGGAAGTCTGAGCAGCGGATGAAGCGGCTTTCTTGCTCTCCTTGGGAGTGCTCAGCATCTGTCTGGCCTGCTCCTCTGTAATCTCGAACAGCTCGCTTGAAGTCTTTACGCTTCTGAACTCGTTGCCGCATCTGACATATGGACCGAACTTGCCGATATCGGCAGTGATGACCTCGCCTGCCTCATCGGTTCCGATCACCAGCGGAAGATTGAAGTACCTCATGACGATCTGGGGATCGAGGGTCTTGTTTCCCTGATACTCCTTGGGAACCTTGAAGCGCTTGATCTCATCTGTCTGGGCCCTGTCGCCGACCTGCCAGTAATCACCGAACTTACCTGTGCAGTAGAGAATCGGCTGACCGTCTTCTGTCTCTCCGAGCTTCTCGGGGGCATTGGACTTGACTTCGGCCGGCTTTGCTCCCTCTCTGCGGAGGGTCTCCACCATCTGGTTGGTCACTGTAGCAGGAGTCCATTCTGCCGGAACAGAGATGAACTTGCCGTCCTCTCCCCTCACATAAGGACCGTAGGGTCCGAGGAAGATCTCGTTTTCATCCGAAAGCTGCGGGAGCTCGAGCTTCTTGACATCCTTGGAGTTGATCTTGACCTTGTTGGACCTGACCTGCTGATCGAGGCCCTCCTCTCCTTCATAGAAGTTCTTGAGGAACTGGAGTTCATTCAGCTCTCCCTTGGCAATTTCATCCAGCTTGGTTTCCATGTCGCTGGTGAATCCATAGTCGATTCTGTCGCCGAAGTACTTCTCAAGAAGCTGGATTACACCGAAACCCATGAATGTGGGAACGAGCGTACCCTTGTCTCTGATTACATAGCTCTTCTCGAAAAGCCTGTCGATGATAGATGCATAGGTTGAAGGTCTTCCGATTCCGAGTTTCTCGAGGGTCTGGACCAGAGAAGCTTCGGTATAGCGGTTGGGCTCCTTGGTCTCGTGGAAGACATCCTCGAGTTTCTTGAGATTCAGAATCTGTGAAACGGTGAGCTCGGGAAGCGGAGTCTCCTTATCCTCGAGAGCTGCATCAGGATCATCGGTTCCTTCAACATAGACTCTGATGAAGCCGGGGAACTCGATTCTTACTCCGGTGGTAGAGAACACGGCCTTCTTGCCGTCGCTGGTCTGTGTATCGATCAGAACAGTGGTGTTGAGCTTCTGGGCATTCTTCATCTGGGAAGCAAGCGTTCTCTTCCAGATGAGAGTGTACAGGTCAAGTTCCTTGCCGGAAAGACCCGACTCCTCGGGAGTTCTGAAGTGCTCGCCTGCAGGTCTGATGGCCTCATGGGCTTCTTGGGCATTTGAGCTCTTTGCACTGTAATATCTGGCCTTCTCGGGAACAAAATCCATACCGTACAGGGAGATTGCAGCTTCTCTCGCGGCAGTAGTACCTTCCTGGCTCAGAGCCGGATTATCTGTTCTCATGTAGGTGATGTAACCGTTCTCATAGAGGCTCTGGGCGACTCTCATGGTCTCCTTTGCGGACATATGGAGCTTTCTGTTGCTTTCCTGCTGGAGAGTACTTGTGGTAAACGGGGCGGCAGGATACTGAAGAACCTGCTTCTCGCGCACATCACTTACCGAATAGGAGCTGCCCTTCAGTGATGCCAGAAGATTGGCGGCATCTTCCTTTGTGAGAAGAACGACCTTCGGGCCTGCGGAATAGTGTCCGCTCTCTCCGTCGAAGTCCTTGCCGTTGGCTACCCTGAGGCCTCCGATGGTCTCAAGGGATGCGCTGAAGCCTTCCTTGAAGGTTGCCTTCAGATCCCAATAGACGGACTTCTTGAAAGAGAGTCTTGTTCTCTCGCGGTCAACGACAAGCTTGAGTCCGGGTGACTGGACGCGGCCGGCGCTGAGGCTCTTGTTGGAGAGCTTCGACCAGAGAACGGGAGAAATGGTGTAGCCGAAAAGCCTGTCGAGAACTCTTCTGGCTTCCTGGGCATGGACAAGGTTCATATCCAGATCACGGCCGTTTGCAAAAGCCTCGAGAATGGCTTTCTTCGTGATTTCATGGAAAACCATCCTTCTGGTCTTCATCTTGGGCTTCAGGACCTCGACAAGGTGCCAGCTGATGCTTTCTCCCTCGCGGTCCTCATCAGTTGCCAGGATCAGTTCGTCGGCTCCCTTGAGCTCGCTCTTGATCTGGGAGATGACCTTCTCCTTGGTTTCGTCTATAACATACTTCGGCTTGTAGCCGTTTCTCACGTCAATGCAGAGATCGTTCTTCGGAAGTGTTCTGATGTGACCGTTGCTGGCAACGACCGTGCAATCCGAACCGAGAAAGCGTCTGATAGTCTTGGCCTTGGTGGGCGACTCGACGATGATTACCTTCTTCTCAGCCATCTGGATTCTCCTTGTAGATTATTGATGAACTAAGCGTGCCGAAAAGGCAGCGCCTAATATATATAGTAATGTTCCGAGAGGTTGTCAATCGGCCTTTGCCAGTTTTTTTGTGTGGTTTTCGACCTTAATCTAAAGATTAAGAATAATTGAGAAAAAAAGGCACATGGGTTATCATGTTGCCATGAGAAGAAGATCAGTCCTTTCTGCAGCGATTTGCCTCTGCACGATCCTTATGCTCTGCTCCTGCGTGGTAGCCGAGAAGCTTACTCTGAAGGATGAAATAACGGTCACGAAGGAGCTTTCCGGCAAGAGCCATGTGGATCTAAGCGTGGACGATTTCTTCGTCGGCGTTGTGGAAGACCTCTCCGACTGGGAAAGCAAGGGCAACAACGACCCTATAGTGGACGTAGCCATTCAGGATTTCGTGAAGAACCTCGAGGCCTCGAACGTCACATCTTCAATACGCTTTCTGGAAACCGGGTACAACACCTATATGGGAGACTTCTCATTCAGTGACTTCTCCACCCTGCTTGTGGACCTCTCCAACGGTCAGGCGGACCAGACGATCGTAACCGTCAAACAGGTCGATTCCAGAACGCACGTGGAAATAAGCATCAATATGGAAAACTACGCGCAGCTTACAAAGATAATCCCCTTCCTTGCAGACCCCAACTTCGAGGTGTACGGACCGCTTTACAACAACGATCTGACCGAAGAGGAATATCTGGAAATGGTAAGCTTCATCCTTGGTGAACAATGTCCCGAAAGCATTGGAAACTCAAAGATTTCCATACAGGTAGTGGCACCGAAGGCTATAGTTTCCCACAACGGGAAACTGCGCAATTCAAAGACAGTGGAGTTCTCTTTCCCGCTGATCGACTTCCTTCTTCTTCACGAGAGCATCGACTTCTACCTTGAATACTGATCTACACAAACCAGCTGATTCTGAGTAATAGATTGCTGTCAGACTGGGGCGAGACGAAGCGACATACCTATCTGGTAGGCGCTGAGTAGAGACACAGAGATGGCAGATGAGCTTTTACTCAGACGTTGAATCTGAAGAACATTACGTCGCCATCCTGAACGACATAGTCCTTTCCCTCAATGCGCAGCTTTCCGGCTTCCTTGACCTTTGCCTCGCTTCCGTACTTGAACAGATCCTCGCAGCTGTAGACCTCGGCCTTGATGAAGCCCTTCTCGAAGTCGGTATGGATTACACCTGCAGCCTGCGGTGCCTTGTAGCCGGCCTTGAATGTCCAGGCACGGTCCTCGTCGGGACCTGCTGTGAAGAATGTCCTGAGCCCCAGCGTTGCATAGGCTTCACGGATAAGGGCATTCATGCCGCTTTCCTCAAGACCCATATCGGCAAGGAATTCAGCCCTGTCCTCGGCGCTGTCCATGGCGGCTATCTCGGCTTCGATCTTTCCGCAGATCGTGACCACCGAACTTCCGCGCTGTGAGGCGATTTCCTTGACGGTCTTTACATAATCGTTGTCCTGACCGATCGAAGCCTCGTCGATGTTGCAGACATAGATTACGGGCTTCATTGTGATCAGATGCAGATCCGCAACCAGAGCCCTTTCCTCTTCATCGGGAAGGATGGTCCTGGCACTCTGTCCCTGGCCCAGTCCGGCTAGAAGCTTCTCGTAGATGGGAATAACGGCCAAAAGCTCCTTGGAATGGTTCACCTTCGCTAGCTTTGCATCTTTCTGATATCTCTTGTCCACCGTCTCGTAGTCGGCAAGTGCGAGCTCGATGTCGATGGTCTCGATATCACCTGCGGGATCTATCTTGTTGTTGACATGGATGATGTCGGGGTTCTCGAAACATCTGACAACATGGGCGATGACCCCCACTTCCCTGATGTTTGCAAGGAACTTGTTTCCCAGACCCTCACCCTTAGAGGCTCCGGCCACCAGACCTGCGATGTCAACGAACTCGGTTACGGCTGGAATCACCTTTGCCGGCGGAATGAGGCTCACGATCCTGTCCAGCCTTGAGTCAGGTACATTGACTCTGCCTACGTTCGGCTCGATCGTGCAGAAAGGATAGTTGGCAGCCTCGGCAGGTGCGCTTGTCAAGGCAGAGAAGATGGTGGACTTTCCGACATTAGGAAGTCCTACGATACCGCAGTTAAGTCCCATATGACCCTCCGTAGTGATTCATTCAAATACTATCATCTTTTTACTGAATGCTCTATATGCTATCATCGAATCATGAACCGCGCCGATATCACCAAGCCGCAGGACATATTCAAGAAAATCACAGCCATGCTGGTTGTAACCTCGGACCAGGCCTCATCCAGAACCGCCGCACAGCGCAACAGGGATGAGCTTGAGGACCTGTGCTCGACGCTGGGCATTAAGACTGCAGCATGGGATTATTTCAACATCCGTTCTTTCAACAGTGCTACCTATATCGGAAGCGGGCAGGTTCAGAGACTGGCATGGATTGCACAGGAGAACCAGTGCAACCTCATTGTCTTCAACAATGCAATCAGCCCGAGGATCCAGAGAAACCTGGAACAGATACTGGAGATTGCCGTAGTGGACAGGCAGGAGATAATCCTGCAGATTTTCGCCGACAGGGCCACAACACGAGAGGCCAGACTTCAGGTCGAGCTTGCTCAGCTGCAGTATTCGCTGCCGCGCCTCAAGCGCAGATGGGCGGATCTCTCCCAGCAGCGCGGAGGCGTAAAGGGAGCCAAGGGAAGCGGAGAGAAACAGCTTGAGCTTGACAGGCGTCAGGCCCAGGCCAGAATAGTAAGGTTAAAGCGAGAAATAGCAGAAATCGGAAAGAGCCGCGATATCCAGAGACACAACAGAACCTCTAAAAACATCAGGAATGTTGCGATTGTAGGCTATACAAATAGCGGAAAATCTACTTTGCTCAACAGAATCTCAGATGCATCGGTTCTGTCGGAGGACAAGCTTTTCGCCACCTTGGATCCGACAACCAGACGCGTCCATCTGCCTAGTGGAGAAGATGTTCTTTTCACCGATACCGTAGGTTTTGTAAGTGACCTTCCCCATGAGCTCGTTGACGCATTCAAATCCACGCTGGAGGAAGCCGTGCTTGCAGATATGCTGCTGATAGTACTGGATGCATCGAGGGAAGACTTCCTGATGTGCTGGGAGACTACACGAAGCGTCCTTGAGGACCTCAAGGCATTCGACAAACCACGGCTGGTTCTTCTGAACAAGATGGACAGGGTCACCGAGGAAACTCAGTTTGCCATCAATTCATTCTGTCTTTCAGGGGAAAAGTGTCTGAAGGTCTCCGTGACAAAGGATGAGTCCATGGAACATGTTCTCAATGAAGTCGACGGCATTCTCAAAGCCATGGTATAATCCTGGCATGAAAGCAAAAACCATTCTTCTGATTCTATCCCTTCTCCTTCTTCTTGCATTCGTATCCTGCAAGACCGCAGAGATAGTCCTGGAGCCGGTAGAGGAAATCGAGATACAGCCTCAGGCAGAACCCGAGGAGCAACCCGAAGAAGTTGTAATACCTGAAGAGGAACCCCGGGAGGAAGTACCTCAAGTCATTCCGAAAGAAACAGAACCTCAGACAGTTCCTGAATGGCAGACCGGAGAAATCGGCCCCCACGGGATGCCCGTATTCGAATGCGAAGGCCGTTATCTTGAGATTTCAGAACCTCTCTTCGAAGTGCAATCCTATGAAAGCGCAGAGGAATACTGCAAGGAACTGTCATCCGAAGAACTCTCATACAGACTTCCTACAGTTGCGGAACTTGCGGGTATTCTTCAGCAGCTTGTTGAGAAAGAGCTCGTGGAACTGGACTTCACCTATTACTGGAGCTGCGAGGAGAAAGAGGACGGAACGGTTAAGATCCTGAACTTCGATACAGGTTTCGAGGGATCGTTCTACAAGGACATGGATTTCGTGAGCGCAATAGCAGTCACCGAGCTATGAGGCACGGAGGGCTCAGACGTTCTCCTCAAGCTTTCCCGCAAGCTGTCCGCAGGCTCCCTTGATGGAGCGGCCTCTGCTGATCCTGATCGTGTAATCCACTCCCCTTGCCTTGAGGAAAGAAGTGAACTTTCTGATTTCTGCATCACTCGGGGTCTCAAACGGAAGCTCCGGGCAGGGATTGAACGGGATGAGATTCACTATCACTTCCAGATTCCTGCAGAACCTGGAGAGCTTGTCGGCATCATCCTCGGAGATATTCATGTCATGGATCATGCAGTACTCGAACGTAAAGCGCCTGCCGCTGACTTTCTGGAACCTTACAAGGGCATCTCTGAGACTCTTCAGGCCGAACGACCTGTTGACCGGCATCAGGGATGAGCGCTTCTGGTCGTCTGCCGTAACCAGGGACACGGCAAGCTTTACGGGGACCCTCCGCTTTGCCAGTTCATTGATTCCGGGAACCAGACCACAGGTCGAGATGGTTATTCTCCTGTGGCTGAGGTTGATTCCTTCCGGATCATGGAGAAAGCTTATCGCGCTCAGGACACTGTCGAGGTTTGCAAAAGGCTCCCCCATTCCCATGAACACCACATGGCTTATCTTGTCGGATGCGGCTCTCTGAAGATGCATGAACTGCTCGACTATTTCAAAATCCTGCAGATTCCTCTTCAGGTGCAGGGTTCCGGTCCGGCAGAACCTGCAGCCCATGGCGCATCCGACCTGGCTGGAAAGACATGCGGTAAGCTCCCCTTCCCTGTCCGACAGAAGCACACACTCGACTATGCTTGCGTCATGGAGTCCGAGAGCAAGCTTGATGTTGTTCTCATCGTCCGTCTGAGCCGTAATGACATCACTTGAAGAGAGCTTGGGATATTTCTGTGCAAGATCCTGTCTCAGGGACTTCGGGAGGTTCGTCATCCCGTCGAAGTCGGACACCCCCCGCACCAGCCACTGATAGATCTGCTTTCCCTGGAAAGGCTTTTCCAGTGAAAGGATTTCCGCTATCTGAGATGGTTTTTTTGCATAAAGGGAAAAAACTGTATCCTTGTCCACAGTCAGTAATGATACCCCAAAAAGTTATTTTTGCATACTTTGCAGTGCTTTTTATTCGTGGTAAGATTGGAGCAGTATTAATACTTTCGACCCAATTGGGAAAACAGGAGAATTCAAATGAAGAAAGTTCTTATCGTTCTGGCACTTGTTGCACTGGTTCTCATCCCTGTTGCAGCAAAGGGTGCAGCAACAATCGGTGGTGAGCTCGGAGAGCCCACAGGCATCACATTCGGATTCAAGGGTGAGAAGGGCACAAACCTGTACGTAACAGCCGGTGCATATCTCGGATCCTATGCATATCTCGATGCAGCTGCCGGAATGGAGTTCAAGGTCGCTGAGTTCAACATCGACAAGGCAAAGTTCAATGTCAACGTCGGTGCTCAGGTAGGTGCGAACGTCGGCCTGCACAAGGACTATCAGTACTTTGCCCTCGCAGTCAGAGGAACAGGTTCTGTTTCCTATGATTTCACAATCAACAACAAGTCCGACTGGACCGCATACATCAGACTCGCCCTCGGTGCAAGATTCAAGATCACAGGCGAAGCTGACGGAAGCTTCAACCCCTTCAGCTGGGCAGGAGTTCTCGGACTGGTCTACCATCTGTAAGATCGGTTCAGCACTGCTGAAGTTGACGGACACCTCGGAAACGGGGTGTCTTTTTTTTGTAAAATCTGAGTTGAACATAACAAGTGGTATCACTATAATTTTTCCTATATGTAAGGAGTAGACTTATGGTGAAGTCTTTGGATTCAAGAGGAAAGGAACTCCTTTTCTCGCTGTCCGGTTTCGGACCGAACTTCCTGATGGTACTCATGGGTGCCTACTACACCGACGCCATCAATCCCGCCGCTCTCGGAAGCGGCAACACATTCCAGGCGATAATGAGCGGAACATGCTTCATTCTCCCTGCCATCTTCCCGATTCTCTATGCAATCGGCAAGGTTTTCGACGGAATCATCGATATCCCGTTCGCACACATCACTGATACTCTCTCGACCAAATGGGGAAGAAGAAGACCGCCCATCGCCATCTGTCTTATCCCCATGATCGTATCTTATGCACTCTGCTGGATTCCCGTCGGAGGTCCTCAGGGACAGCTTCTGAACACAATTTGGGTCTTCTTCTGGTCCCTGGTGTTCTTCGCAACCTATACGATGTGTCTCATTTCCTTCTACGGATCGCTTTCCACAACCTGCAACAGCGAATCCCAGAGATTGAGGGTATCGGGCTATAAGTCCTTCTTTGACACCATAAGCTACTGCCTCGTCTATGCCCTGGTACCCCTTCTTCTCGATGCCATGAAGATGCACATCGACAAGTTCGCCCTCATGGGACTTCCTCTGATGCTGACCATGATCATTCCCCTTTTCCTCATCAAGGAAGGAGAAAAGTACGGTTATCCTGAGAACGAAGGCATGAAGGAGGAGAAGATCACCATCTGGCAGAGCCTGAAGCTGACATTCTCCAACAAGCTCTTCATGAGCTGGACATTCGTCAACTGCTGCACATATTTCGGCCTTCAGATGTTCCTGGTCGGCATGAACGCCATGATAGTCGGAGGAATGGGCATGAACGGACTGCAGATGGCAATCCTCAACACCTGTGCCTTTGCTCCGGTTCCGATCATGCTTTACCTTTTCAACAAGCTCAAGGCGAAAAAGGGTGTGCGTTTTACATACCAGACCTGTCTTCTGGCTTTTGCAGTGGCAATCCTTTCGTTCTTCTTCGGATCGCTTTATGTCATCGGCCCCAACAATAAGGGACTTCAGATGCTCATCGGATGCATCGGAGGAGTTTCGGGAAGCTGGGCAATCGGATCGTTCTTCATGATGCCCTACCTCGTTCCCTCGCAGATTTCAAGCGTTGAGGAGAAGCTCACCGGACGCAACCACAGCGCCATGTACTTCGCCGCCAATGCCGTCACCACATCGATAGTCGGTGCAATTTCGGGTTCCCTGGTCTATGAGAACATCAAGATGCTCTTCATCAGCAAGGGTGCATCCGGAGTCGTCTATGCAACCAATGCTGCAGAGGCCGCATCCAAGTTCGGTCTGGACACTTCCAACGTATTCAACCTCGGAACGCTTATGGTTCCGTTCATCGTCTGCATCGTGTGTATCCTCGGCGTCATCCTGGCCTTCAGGATGCCCAAGGATTTCTCACCTGAGCTGGTGGCCAAGGAACTCAAGAAGATGGATCCCAGCCTGGACATCTCCAACATTCCCGTCGATGTGGACGAGAACGGCAAGGGAGAGTTCCTCCCGGTCATGGTCGGACTGTCGATCCTCTCGGGCTTCATCTTCGGCTTCATCTGGACTGCATATCTATTCAAGTCCGTAAGGGAGCAGGCCAAGTCCTTCAAGGCTAAGCTGGCATGGCTTCTGGGATGTCTGATTCCGTTCGGCGGAATAATCTCAGCCATCAAGGCCTTTGATGCCCTGAAGGCCGAGGCAGACAAAAAGGGCGTGAAGATGACGGGAAACAAGGCCGTTCTGACAATTTCCTGCATAATTCTTCCGATTCTGCCGGTAAACCTTATTGCGCTTTGCATTCTCCAGAAGAATGTGAACAAGCTCCTTGAGGCCTGATAGTCCATGAGCATCGGTGCATGGTTGTTCCAGCTCTTTATCCGCATCACGGGTTATCCCGTCTACCGTTTCTGGGTCAATCCCAGATTCAGGTATGAGGACAGAAAAGCACAGGGACGGCTTATCAAGGGCAAGGCGATAATAGTCTCGAACCACACGACGGTCTGGGACTTCGGGTTCTGGCTCTATGCCCTGCCCTTCCGTGCACACAGATGCATCATGGCGGATGTGCTGAAACACATCAACTTTTTCCTGACACTGTTTCTGAAGATGAACCAGGGAATATTCGTAAGCCGAAAGGCGCAGGATCTGGGATTCATAAAACAGTGCCAGCATATTCTGGACAAAGGTGGGGTTGTCCAGGTTTTTCCCGAATCACGCATAGCGGAAGCAGACGAGGAAAAACCCCTGCCCTTCAAGCCCAGTTTCGTCCACATGGCACTTGAATGCGATGCGCCGATTATCCCGCTCTATTCAAGCGGAGAGTATTTCAAGAAGGGCCGTGTCAGGGCTGCAATCGGAAAACCGATATATGTGAAAGAACTTTATGATGAAAGCAAGAGCCATAAGGAAAACCTTTTGGATATTGCAGAGATCGTGAGAAGGAAGGTAATTGAACTTGGAGAAAGCTTCGAAGCCTGAGAAGAGGCCTGTCAGAAACTATTTCCTCTACTACTTCGTAAAGGTGACGGGAATCTTTCCCGCCCCCTTCCTTGCTCCGCGCGTGGTTTTCATAAACAAGAGTATGAAGCGCATCCCCAAAGGAAAGCTTCTGATCATGTCCAACCACACTTCCTTTCTGGATGTTGCCGCAATCCTCTGTGCATTCTGGTACAGGCAGGTTCACTTTCTGGCTGCAAGCGAACTCTTTGAGACAAAACTAGGGAACTTCTTCTTCCGCAACATGCACTGCATCAAGGTTGACCGGCAGAACCTCAACATGTCCGTAATCAGGCAGGCAGGAGAAGTCCTGAAGCGTGAAAAACCGGTGGCGGTATTCCCGGAAGGACACATCAACGAGAATGCAGACCAGCTTGCAGACTTCAAGAGCGGAATCTCGATAATGGCAATCATGAACAGATGCCCGATTCTTCCGATCTACATAAGAAAACCCGAGGGAAAGAAAAGAAAGATTCTCATCGTCGGAGAACCTCTGGATCTTGAATATCGCGGAAAGTTCCCGTCGGTAAATGAACTTGAGGAAATCTCCGCGAACCTGCGTGAAAAGGAAATAGAACTCGAGAAATACTACAAGGAGTTATATGATGACCGTATATGAAGGCAATGTTGAGAATTTCAGATCCTATTGCGACAAACAGACCTTCGATCAGATTGTAGACTACAATACTGTGCAACAGCTTCTTCAGCATAGCACAGACGCATACTCCGACAGAACAGCTGTATCGGACGAGACTGAGACAACCTTCTCTCAGCTCGGTGCGGATACGGCAGTCCTTCGCGGCGCCCTCAAAGATGCAGGGGTAGCAAAGGGTGACCTTGTCGGCATTCTTCTGCCGAACTGCTATGATGCGGTCAAGGCATTCTTCGCAACCGTAACAGCAGGTGCAGTGGCGGTTCTCTTTCCCGCCCAGCTTCCTCCGCAGGCCATCATGGGCTGTACGATGAAGTACAACCTGAAGGCCATCATTACTTCGGAAGAGCTTGCACCCAAGACAGAACTTGCAAAGAGCACAAAACCTGCTCTTGCTATCATCAACCCAGGCCAGAGCGCACAGCCGTGCAAAATGACCGAGGTGGAGCCTTCCGATCCGTGCGCAATGCTCTTTACAAGCGGCACGACCGGACAGAGCAAGGGGGTTCTGCTTTCTCACAGGGCAATCACCACCGGAGCAAAGAACGGCTGCTACGGCTACCCTGACGTTTTCTTCCAGCGCTATGTTCTGGTTCTCCCGCTTACCCACATCTTCGGTCTTATCAGGAACCTGATGACAAGCATCTACACCGGAAGCGCAATCCGCATCTGCCGGAATCCGAAGGACATGTTCAAGGACATCGCAATCTTCAGACCCAGCATCCTTGTTCTGGTACCTGCTCTTGTAGAAATGGCACTAAATCTTTCCAGACAGCTCGGACGGAACATGTTCGGCAATGATGTGAAGACCATCATCTGCGGCGCTGCGATGGTTCCGCCCTATCTTGTCAGGGAATACGATAAGTTCGGCATCAAGCTCCTTCCCGGCTACGGTCTGACTGAGAGCGCAAACCTTGTCAGCGGGAACCCGGAATCGGACCAGCATCCCGAATCCGTCGGATACATCTACCCCGGAATGCAGGCCAAGGTAGTGGACGGGGAACTCTGGATAAAGGGACCCAATGTGATGGACTGCTATCTCAACGATCCGAAGGAGACGGAAGCTTCCTTTGTAGACGGATGGTTCCGCACGGGAGATCTGGTCAGATTCGATGAAGACCAGAGGCTCTACATCACCGGGCGTCTGAAGGAGCTGATAGTGCTTGCAACAGGAGAAAACGTATCTCCGCAGGAAATCGAGAATACCTTCGACATGATAGACGACATCCAGGACTGCCTTGTAACCCACAGGACTGAGAACGGCATGGATATCCTCACTCTTGAGGTTCTTCCGAGAATGGCGAACCTCAAGGCAAAGGGCGTCCAGAACATGGAGGAGTATCTGAAAGCCGAGATCAATGAAGTTAACTCCACGCTCCCCTCCCATTGCCGCATCAACAGGATCGTAATCAGGGACAAGGACTTTGCAAGAAGCCCGAGCATGAAGGTATTGAGGAATCAGCCGGAATGAACAGAAAGGATATTTTGGAAAAACTGAAGGATATCTTCAGAACCGCCCTCCCTGACAAGGCGGATGTAATGGATAACATCGACGAAGCTTCCGATCTGCGCACACAGGTCGGATTGAACTCAATCGGCATGATCTGCATGGTGATAATGATCGAGGAAACATTCTCGATCCAGTTCGGCGATGTGGGTTTCAATGATTTCGTAACTGTACGGGATGTAGTCGACTACATCGGAAGCAGGATCAAGGAGTCATAATGAAAAAAGCGATTACAATAATCTGCATCCTGCTCTGCGCAGCAGCGGCCTTTGCCGGAACAATGTCGTTCCAGCTCGGATTCTCCATTCTGGGAGCCAATGCCGGAGCAACGGTTTCCCTTACCGACAGCGTCAAGATCGGAGGCACAATCTCGGTTGCAAGACTTGCAAACCAGACTGAGGACGACTTCGGCTGGATCTATGCACAGGGGCTGCTGTCTGTTGACCTGATTCAGAACGTAGGCAATGATCTGGACCTCAGATTCGGCCTGAGCTATCTCAACATCAACGGGAACGACAGCTATGTTTATGAAGAAGAAACAAAAACCGAACCGACATACCTGAAGTTCGCCGGCCTGACATTCGGCATCCAGTACACCCACTGGTTCGGATACCGCAGATCCCACGGAGTATTTGTCGGAATCGACATCCCGGTCGGCGGCTACGTAAGCTACTATTCATACGGAGAAGTCCAAGAACACGGCCCGTTCATCGGTCCGCTGACATCCATGGCTACACTGGGTGTGCTGCTGACTTCAATGAGAACAGGCTACTGTTTCCAGTTCTGAAGACCGATGAAAGGCAGAAGCATCGCGAAAATCTTTCTGGTGACATTGATTGTCACCTATCCTCTTTTCATTTTCCTGACCCTTGTGGTGTTCAAGCTGCCCATAAGCATCGTCTCCATCGGGATGATGATCATAGCCATCGCCTACTTCGGATTCTTCCACACCAAGGGCAAACGGAACTGGAGCGCAATTCTCCTGGGACTTGTGGCAATAGTTGTTCTGATCACCCAGAGCGAGACGGTGCTGAAGTTCTATCCGGTCTGTCTTACACTGGTTTTCCTATTTGCCTTCGGTGTCCCGCTTCTGAGAGGCAAGCCCATAATCACCACCTTTGCCATGATGATGGACAGCGCAATCGAAACGCACCCCGGGAGAGGCATGCTGGAACGTTGCTGCAAGGCACTGAACATAATGTGGTGCATCCACTTCATCATCAGCCTGGCAATCAATCTGTTCATCGTTTTCGGCAGCACGCTCCGGATATGGACCATCTACAATGCCCTCATCTCATACATCGTGCAGGGCATTCTAATTGCAATCCAGTTCCCGATAGTCTCACTTTCAAACAAAAAGGCAGACAGGATCATCCTTGTAAGGGATGTCCGATCCGATGCAAGGCCCTCTGACTATATAGTCGGCTACTACGGAGAGACATATACCTACAGATCACCAGAGAACCGGACCTGGGAAGATCTTTTCAGACAGGCCGATACCGCCGAGACCGGCGTTTCCCGGAAACAGGATCTCTGGCACTTCACAGTATCGCTTGTATCCGATCTGAAGGCCGGCAGACAGACCGGAATGGAAACGGACAGGCCTTTTCAGCAGGAAGTCCTGCGCCTTTGGGAAAGCGAAGAGCACGGAGAAAATGATTTCCACATGTTGCCTTGTCCGCCCAAACGGAAGATAATCGACCTTATAAGGAAACTATGCGCAAAGTAATCATCGTCATTGCCATGCTTTTTCTGCTCTTTCCGCTCTTTGCTGCGGATAATCCCGGAACCGAAGTCGATCTGATGTCAGGCAATTACTCCTTCATCTCCGATGCCTTCGGAGGTTCCACCATGGCTGGGCTTTTCAGGCAGACAAAGACTGTCGCCGGCAGTCCCAGGAGCTTTGTCTCGACAGGCAGGATCACCATCGCATCCGGAATGGGAATCGTGTGGTGCACGGAGAAGCCCTATGCCTCCATTCTGGTTGTCGGCAAAGACAAGCTTGTGCAGAAGATCCGAGACGGAGAGCCGTCCCATCTCGATATTGCGAACAATCCGATATACATTCAGATAGCTACCTCAATGGAATGTGTTTTCAGTGCCGATTTCTCGAAGATAGCTTCACTTTTCAAGACATATCTCGTCAAAGAAGATACCAAATGGACCCTTACCCTTATTCCCAAGGACAAGGTCGTAGGGTCATTCATGACCAGTATACTCATGACCGGTTCCTGTTCTTTCGAATCCCTGAAGATGACGGAAACCACCGGCGATTCCATCCTCTATGAGTTCTCTGACCTTCAGATCAGGAAGCTGACAGATGAAGAGCTTGCACTGTACTCGCTTTAAACCTACAGCAATCTTTCTGACTGCCCTGCTGATTCTTTTTGCAGCAGCTGCAGTTGCCTGCATTGTCAGTCCCAGGAAGATAAGCACAAGCTTTACCAGCATGATTCCCCAGGGCGGTGTATCGGACTCGATGCTCAAGGCGGAAAGCGCATTCACCGAGGGCCAGAACGCAAACGTCAACATCTTCGTAAGCGGAGAGGATTTCGAAGCAGTCAGAAACAAGGCGATGCAGATATTCCCTCTTCTGGAAAACTGCGGAGCATTCGAATCCATTTCAATCGAGAGCTCTGTCTTGGACACGGAGGAACTGTTCTCGATGGTATCCGACAATGTCTACAGACTCCTTGACGCAGAGACACGAAGCAGAATCAAGGCGGACCCGCGGTCCTTCCAGGATGACAGCCTTGCAAGGATCTTCAGCGCCTTCACGATCTCTTCCCTCTCCAATCTGGACAAGGACCCGTTCCTGCTGAGCGAAACAGTCTGGTTCAACCTCCTGGACAAGGTAGGAAACCTCACACCGTTCTCACCGAAGGACGGAGTTCTCTGTGCACAGGTAGACGACATATGGTACGTGATCATCAGCGGACGCCTGACTGCAGAAAGCCTCAGCCTTGCGGGCAAGAACAGCGGCATAGAAAGCATTTTCGAAATCTGTGACAGATATACGGAAGAGAATGCTCAGATAAGCTGCAGCGGCCTCGCATTCCACAGCTACGAAAGTGCAAGCGGAGCCCAGAATGAGATTACCGTCATCTCGGTAGCCTCAGTTCTTCTGATACTACTGATGTTCTTCCTCCTGTGCAGGAACTTCCATATTCTCTGGCTGTTTGCCATGAGCCTGGCAATCGCCACAGGAAGCGCAGTTGCAGCTCTGCTTCTGTTCTTCAGGGAAATCCATGTGCTTTCCATGATATTCGGGACAACGCTGATCGGAACCTGCATAGACTACTCCATACACAGCTACATGACGCTTGCCCAGAAGTCCCCGGACGAAACCTTCGATCTGAAGAAGAAAATCGGAAAGAGCCTGAGCGTCAGTTTCATATCGACGGAACTGTGCTATCTGGTGCTGCTCTTCTCTTCCTACGGGATATTGAAACAGATGGCCGTAATCTCCCTTACGGGCCTTCTCAGTTCCTATCTGGTGGCCATGCTGCTCTACCCGAAACTCCTCTCCGAAAGGATGATCAATCCGAAATCCTTTGCGGCCAGACCGGAGAAGAAGGTTTCTGTACCGCTTCTGCTTCCCATTCTGGCAATTGCGGCAACAGTCCTCCTTGCCGTACAGATTCCGCGCCTTACCGTGAAGAACGATATCACAAGCCTCTACACCCCGTCGGAGAGGATGCTCAAGGGCGAGGCGACCGCAGGCAAAGCCACAGGATTCCTTTCGACCACCTATGCGATAGTGGAAGGCTCCGATGAAAACGACGTTCTTGAGAAGGAGTTCCTCTTTACCGGTGAATTGGAGAAACTCAAGCAGACAGGTTCCATCTCAGGCTATATCGCAACATCGTCGTTCGTGCCTCCTGCTTCGGTCCAAAGAGCAAGTCTGAAAGCTGCTTCCTGCCTTATTCCGCTTCTTGATGAGCAATGTGAAATCCTGGGAGTTTCAGATGAAGATAAAGCAGCTATAGTAGCTCGGATTTCAGATAATGCTTCATTATTCTCAACATCATCCCTACCTTCAAGCATTCGTTCGATGCTTGGTTCGATTTCCCTGGGCGAGATCGAAGGCCGCTTCTATGAAGTTGTAGTCATCCAGAATGCCAAGGACGGAGATGAGATAAAAACCATTTCGGATTCCTTTGACGGGGTCGAATACTTCCAGACAAGCAAGGATGTAAGCCGGGAGCTGGACAATCTTTCATCCCTCATCTTCAGGATGTTCATCGTGGCTATTGTGGCCATAATCATTGTCCTTGTGGTTCTGTTCGGCTGGAAGAAGGGCCTTGCCATGAGCCTCGCGCCCTACACTGTCCTGATTGGAACGATAGGGATCCTTACCCTCTTCGGCTACAGGCTCGACTTCTTCGTTGCAGTCGGTCTTGTGCTGATTGTAGGCCTTGGTTTGGACTACATGGTCTTTGCCAGATCCGGGAAAAACAACGGATCCAAGAAGGCGATATTCCTGTCATTCATAACAACCGAACTGAGCTTCGGCTCTCTGCTGTTCAGCAGTTTCACACCCGTACACATCTTCGGACTCACGGTATTCATCGGAATACTGGTTGCTTTTTTGTGCGCCATAGGAGCAGACAAATGAAAAGGAAAACACTACTTGTCGTTTCAGTGCTTGCAGCATTCCTCTGCCTGACCTCATGTACTACACTGAGCTTCCGCATGGGAGAGAACTCCTACTTCCATCTTCTCCCCCTGTCGGCTATAGATGAACCGGTTGATTCGTACCAGCTGATCACCGGATCGTTTCCGGGCTATGAGAACGTTGCGATGGAAGCATGGTTCACCTCTGATGAGACTGCGCTGAATCTCGTGATGTTCGCTCCTACCGGCCAGACGATGTGCAAGGTAGTCTATGACGGGGAAAAGATCAGCTTCGAGTCCACCTTCCTTCCGGAGTACAGGATCATAGGCATGTTCATCGTTGCAGACATGCAGCTCTGCTTTGCATCCACCGGTTCAATCGGTGCCGAGTTCTCCAACAGCGACCTGGTTCTGGTGGAATCCTTCTCGGAAGGGAAACTTGTACGCAGAGTCATTCTCGAAGACGATGAGATAATCTACAACATTGAATATGAAGAAGGCGGCATACATGTAGTAAACCGCCTTCGTGATTACAGCTATCAGATAGAATTCCTTCAATAAAGCTTGAAACACCCATAGCGTATGTTTATAGTGACGGCATGAAGGGAAAACATATCTTTATTTCTGTTGCATTGCTGCTCATCATGGCAAATGCATCCGCAACAATAGAATTCGGATTCGGGGATTTATCTTTGGATTTCGCACCTGTAAAGCCGCTCTATAAGGAAAGCCTTGCTTATCCATTTTCCAATGACATACGGTTCAGCTATCTCATTGCCCCGGCAAAAGCCGATAACGTAACCAATACTATTCTGGTATCAGCAGATGACGGGACAGGCAATCCGACATACAAGGAACTTGAATTCAAGGAACTCAACACCCACAATACAAAATACTGGGCGCTCAAGAGCTGTACGGACATCGGATTGCTCAGGTTCACGTGGAAAGAAACTGCAGCGATAGAGATTTACATTCACGGAGGAATAAACTCTGTCTTCGGTGCCTACGGCGGAGTAGATTGTCTGGGCTTCGACGGGCAGTACGGACTAGGCCTTTCCTCCCTCCTCTTCGACAGCATCGCCATCCGCGGAGGCTTTCATCATTACTCCGGCCATTGGGGAGATGAGATACTCGGAGATTTCTTCTCCCGCGGATACACAGAAGGCACAGACTACAAGGCGATAACCGAATACACAAGGAACAACTCCTGGTACTTCGGGGCAAGCTACACTCTGTCCGACATCATCAGATTCGGAATCGATGTGGAACTCCCGGAAGGCAAGGCATGGATCAGACCCGCAGCCCACGTTCCTGCAAATACTACAAAACCCTCAAGCGAGGAATCTCCGGAAAAAGCCAACACGTCCGATCACATCTGGACACAGGAGGGCTTTGAAGACAGGGACAACAGATTCTACCCGTCGTCCTACAAAGCCTGGAGATTCGGATTCTCGCTGGAAGCACAATACAGTATAGACAATGTCGGGAGGGTCTATGCAGGCATAGATATCCAGCTCCATCAGGACGGCAAGATCGATCCGGTTACCGCAACCTATTCGGAAGACCTCGGATGGAAAAAAGAATTCTCAGCGGTTTTGGGATTCGCTTTCCGGGACAAGGTTACACTGCCGGAATTCAACATCGAGTTCACATACCACAAGGGAAGGTTTCCCCTGCTGAACTATTGGTTCAATGATATCGAGTACTTTTCCGTGGGACTAGGACTCACCCTATAGGAGAGTGAAACAATGAAAAGAACACTGGCTATACTGGTGTTTGCGGCAATCTGCTTTTCTCTTGCAGCTTTCTCGTTTTCCATGGGACCTGAAGCAGGATTCTTCGGATCATTCAAATCCGACCTGTTCAGCCCGAAGACAAGACTCGGAGTCATAAGCGCATTATCAACAGATCCGGAAGGAGACCTCATCAGATTCGACAGAAAGGACGGGATTCCCGGTGAGTATTACAGCGAATTCAAGACCTTCAACAAAGAAAAGGACAACTATTACCTTCTCATGCAGGCAGGCGGTGGGGCCTCGACCCCGAGATTCTCATGGAACAAACTTGAAATCGGAGGACGCATTGAGGCTTATATCCGAGGGGTTTTCTTTCTCCTCAATGGGAATGACGTCCTGGGATTCGACGGATCCTACTTCCTCGGAGGGGAAGCGAAGATTCTGGATTCCATTATATTCAGATTCGGTTCCCGGCACTTTTCCGGCCATGTTGGAGATGAAACGCTCGCTTCTCTTGTCAGAGAGGATCCGACGATGGTCAATGCCGACATCTCGGAATACGTGAGGGACAACTTCGAGATAGCCTTGGGTTATTCAAATGAGGCTTTCCCCTATGTCAAAGGTGCAATTTCAGTAATCTTTCCCCAGAAGAACAGCTATATGCTGCCCTTTGTCCACCGTCCTGACTACATAGTTTCAGGAGGCAAGACAAATCAGGAAAGAGACCCCGGGTCATATGCAATCAGAGGTGATTACGGGCTGTCTTACAAAGCCCTGATTTTCAACGGTGAGTTGACCTTCAGTTATCAATTCGGACACAGCGATGTTTTCCTAAGCTTTCAGGGACGCCTGCATCAGGATGGAATAACGAATCACACACTGACAAGGGCTGATGATACATCGGGATGGGAAGCGGAATTCGATGTTGTGATAGGAATAGAACGTACGATCGAGAACAGAATTCTTTCGGTGGAAGCCATCTGGCACAACGGCAGATTTCCTCTTCTCAACTACTATTGGAAGAGGCTGAACAGCATAAGCTTCGTGTTCTCGGTCAGTTGATTCAGGCTTTGAAGAAAGCCTTCATTCCTTCTACAAGGTTCAGTGTATCCTTTGTTCCCGCAGTCTCGTAGGGAGAATGCATTGCAAGCTGCGCAGCACCGATGTCTACCGTCGGAATCGAGAACTGTGAGGTTGAGATATTGCCGAGAGTACTTCCGCCTGTGACATTGGAATTGTTGAAGAACAGCTGATATGGAACATCGGCATCCTTCAGTATCCCCTTCAGGTATGAAGCCGAATAGGCATCCGTGGTGTACTTCTGGTTTCCGGCATACTTGATGAGAACTCCTCCGTTGATGAGCGGCTTGTTGGTCGGGTCGCACTTCTCCTGATAGTTCGGATGCATGGAATGGCCGTTGTCGGCGCTGAGCATGAAGCTTGATGCCTGGATGCTGCATCTCTTGTCGAAATCCCAGTCCAAAGCACAGCCGATACGATGAACTACCTGTCTCAGGAAATCGCTGTCGGCACCCTGCTTGGTGGAGCTTCCTACTTCCTCGTTATCGAAGAGAGCAATCATCTGGATTCTGGAAGAAGAGGAGTCCTCGCAGTCGATGAAGGCCTTGAGCGCACAGAAGGCGCACTGAAGGTCATCGATCTTAGGGCTGGAGAAGAACTCCTGATCCACGCCCCAGATGGACGGAGCCGTTCTGTTGTACAGAAAGAGCTCGGTATCCAGGAGGTTTTCTTCGTCGATCTCCAGGGCCTCTGCCACGAGTTCTCTTACCGTATGCTCTGAACCGAGGGAGATAATGGGCAGCATATCCTTCTGGACCTTGTACTCATAACCCTTGTTGGCTTCCCTGTTCTGATGGATGCAGAGATTGACTATCTGGCACAGATCCCTATCGAAATTCACCAGTCTCTGGCTGATTGAACCATCGTTTTCCTTCACAAAAGCTCTGCCGGCTATTGAAAGAGGACGATCGAACCACGGAGCCATGAGCATTCCGCCGTAAGCCTCTACGTTGAGAGTGGTATATGTTCCGCCGTTTCTGATTTCCGGATTCTCCTTGAGCTTGAAGGAAGGTGAATCAGTATGCGCGGAAACAATCGAGTATCCCGTTGCAGGATCCTGCGGCATGCGGAAGGCAATCAGGGCACTGCCGTTACGGGTGACGAAGTAGCAGTTTCCGGCTTCCAGGGAGAAGGTGTTCTTTTCATCCAGACGGATGGCACCGGCATCCTCGAGCATGGCTGCGGCATTTGCAACCACATGATAGCAGGACGGGCTGTCCTGGATGAAATCAGTCAGCTCCAGCGTTGATTCGATGTATTTCTGATCCATGTTAACTCCGATAAATAAGGCCGGCGTAAAACACCGGCCATCTGATTATTTCTCAAGAACTGCCTTGATTCTTCTTACACCCGCAGAGGAGCTCTCCTCCTTGAGGATGTGGAAGTGGCCCATATCTCCGGTGTGCTGGACATGCGGACCTGCACAGACTTCCTTGGAGAAATCACCGATCGAATAGACGGTGACCTGCTCGCCGTACTTGCTGGAGAAGAATGCGATTGCACCGTTCTTCACGGCCTCTTCGGGGCTCATTGTCTCGACTGTGACCTTGAGATCCCTTGCGATCTGCTCGTTGACGATATCCTCGACCTTCTTGATCTGCTCCGGTGTCATCTTCTCATGGTATGTGAAGTCGAACCTGAGTCTTTCGGGAGTAATGTTGGAACCCTTCTGGCCTACCTCGTTTCCGAGGACCTGGCGCAGGGCTGCCTGAAGCATGTGGGTTGCAGTATGCAATGCAGTAGTCTGCTCGCTGTGATCACCCAGTCCGCTCTTGAAATCTCCTGCCATAGCTGTTCTGGAGAGCTCCTGATGCTTTGCGAATGCCTCCTGGAAGCCCTTGACGTCAACCGTGAAGCCCTTCTCTGCGGCAAGCTCCTGGGTAAGCTCGATCGGGAAACCATAGGTGTCATAGAGCTTGAAGGCAGAACCGCCTGCAATCTCCTTGACTCCCTGCTTCTCGAGGAAGAATGTCATCTTGTCGAACTGCTTCTCACCCTTCTCGAGTGTCTCGGAGAACTTGTTCTCCTCGGCTGTCAGCTCGTTGTAGACCCTTTCCTTGTTCTGGACCAGCTCGGGATACGGCTCACCGTAAAGCTCAATGACAACCTCGGCTACCTTTGCCAGAAATGCTCCCTCTATTCCGAGGTGCTTGCCGTTTCTCACAGCCCTTCTGATGAGCCTTCTGAGAATATAGCCCTGTCCGACGTTCGAAGGAGAAACACCTCTCTGGTCACCGAGGATGAAAGTGCTGGTTCTGATATGGTCTGCGATGATTCTCATCGAGATATCGGTCTTCTCGTCCTGTCCGTATGTGACACCGGCAAGCTCACCGATCTTCTTGAGGATCGGCTGCATGACTTCTGTCTCATAGACGCTCTTCTTGCCCTGGAGAATTGCAATGGTTCTCTCGATTCCCATTCCGGTATCGATGCACTTGCGCTCCATTTCCACGAAACGTCCGTCCTTGGTCTTCTGGTATCCCATCAGAACGTCGTTCCAGACCTCGAAGTACTTGCCGCATGAGCAGCCGGGCTTGCAGTCGGGACCGCATGCAGGGCGTCCGGTGTCGATGAACATCTCGGTATCAGGTCCGCAGGGTCCGGTCTCTCCGGCAGGTCCCCACCAGTTGTCCTCTCTGGGCATGAAATAGATTCTCTCGTAAGGGATTCCGCACTTGTGCCAGATTTCGGCGCTCTCTTCATCACGAGGAATACCCTCTTCGCCTTCAAATACTGTAACGGAAAGCTTGTCCGGATCAATTCCGAGCTCCTTTGTCAGGAACTCGTAGCTCCAGGGAATCATCTCCTTCTTGAAGTAATCACCGAGGGACCAGTTTCCGAGCATCTCGAAACATGTAAGGTGATGCGGATCGCCTACACTGTCGATATCGCCTGTTCTGATGCACTTCTGATAGTCGGTAAGTCTCTTTCCGGCCGGATGGGGCTGGCCCAGGATGTACGGAACAAGAGGATGCATGCCGGCTGTCGTGAAAAGCACGGTCGGATCGTTCTCGGGAATGACGGAAGCGCCACTGATCTGTACGTGGCCCTTGGATACGAAAAAGTCGATGAATTTCTTTCTCAGTTCGTTAGCTGTAAGTGGTTTCATAATGCATTAGATATTATCTATATGTAAAAAAACAGTCAACAACAGTCACCGGTCCGAAGAAGTCCCGGAACACCATTTTGACACAAATACGGGTCATTTTTTCCTCTATGGGTCAAAATGACACATAAAATGCCGTTTTTTGTTTCCTTGTTTCAATTAGACCCAAAATCAAGGTTCTGAATTATAATAGTAAAATCTCTTCTTTTATCTCATTTCCTTAACACCAAATGATTTATACAAAAGTTGGCACGGCAATTGCTATTATGATGGTGTCGGTCGGATGGCCGATGAAAGAAACAACAAAATATTTGGAGGTCCAAAATGGCTTATATGATGACAAGAAAAACAAACGATTACATGGACGAACTTTTCAACGACATGTTCGGAACCTGGGGAATCAGGAACAGCAGCTATCCTACAGTGAATGTCTATGAGGATTCAAAGGCCTTCTATGTGGAGGCTGAGCTTCCCGGATACACAAGTGAAGATGTAAACATCGATGTTGAGAAGCATGTGCTGCACATCTCTTCGGAGAAGGCAGAGAAGAAGGAAGACAGGAAGTACATCCTGCATGAGAGAGATTATGTGAAGTTCAGCAGGTCCTTCTCATTGCCGGAGGGAATCAATGAAGAGGCAATCGAGGCAGAGTTCAAGAACGGAATCCTGACGATCACGTTGCCTAAGCTCCCTGTCGAGCAGCCAAAGAAGATTGCAGTCAAGATTGCTGGCTGACGATTTCCAACAATAAAAATGGTCGGAGTTGAAAAAACCCCGACCATTTTTTTAAGTTTCAACTTATTTCAGGCAATTATCACTCTTTATCCAACTCTTCGAACTGGGAGTTGTAGAGATCGGCATAGATGCCGTTCTTCTGAAGCAGTTCCTTATGCGTTCCGGCCTCTGCAATGCCCTTGTTCTGGATTACCAGAATCCTGTCGGCCTTGGTGATGGTCGAGAGTCTGTGAGCCACGACGAAGCTCGTGCGGCCCTTCATCAGGATTGTCATTCCGGCCTGGACAAGCTCCTCGGTCCTTGTATCGATGGCACTGGTTGCCTCGTCCAGAAGAAGTATCTTCGGATCTGCGATCAGAGTCCTGGCGAGGGCTATCAGCTGCTTCTGACCCTGCGACAGGGAATCAAGCGAAACCTTGGTATCGTATCCCTCGGGCTGGGTGTTGATCATGTCATCCATTCCCAGCTTGTGGCAGGCGCTCTTCATCTCCTCATCGGTTGCATCCGGCTTTCCGTAGAGAAGGTTCTCGCGAATGGTTCCCGAGAAGAGGAAGGAATCCTGTGTCATGACACCGATGTTGGATCTAAGTGAAGCCAGCGTTACCTTGGAGATGTCCTGACCGTCGATGAGTACCTGTCCGGATACCGGATCATAGAATCTGGAGATCAGGTTGACTATCGTGGTCTTTCCTGCTCCGGTAGGACCTACCAGGGCGATCATCTCGCCGGGCTTTACCGTCAGCGACATGTCATGGAGAACCTCGACATCGGGCTCGTCGGGATAGGCAAAGGTGATGTTCCTGAAATCGACCTCACCCTCTGTGACCTTGAGCTCGACCGCATCCGGAACTTCCTGCAGGATCGACTGGGTATCCAGAAGCTCGAAGACTCTCTGTGCGCTTGTAACCTGGTTCGTAAACTGGTTGAACGTTGCCGCCAAGGACCTGATCGGCTGCCAGAACAGAGCGATATAGCTTGCAAAGGCAATCAGCTGACCGACCGAGGTCTCCCCGAGCTTGAGCCATTTGACTGCAAACAGGTAGAGAACGAAGTAGCCGATTCCCATGGACCAGTGGATGACGATATTCAGAAGGTCCGCCCTTCTTACTGCCTTTACCCAGGATCTTTCGACATCCTTCATGATCTTGTCGCCTTCTTCGATTGTCTCCTTCTCGGCGCTGAAGGCCTGGATGACCTTGATGCCTGCGTAGGATTCATGGGTATAGGCGTTCATGTTGGAGTTCTTCTGCCTGAAGTCCATCCAGTTTTTGAAGTTCTTGATCATGACGAAGTAGATGCTCACGACAAGAAGCGGAACGACAAGGAAGGCCGAGAGGCTAAGAATCGGATTCGCCCTCAGCATTATCACCACAACGGCAATGATCAGCGTCAGGTTCGGAATCAGACTCGTGATGAGTCTGGTGAACATCTCCTTCAGGGAAGAGACATCGTTTATCAGCCTGCTCAGGATCTTTCCTGTAGGTCTCGAGTCAAAATAGTAGAGAGACAGCGTCTCGAGATGGTCGAAGGCATCGTGTCTGATATCATAGACGATCTTGTTGGTCACATTGGCCAGTATCTTCTTGAATCCCAGTGTCAGGAGCCATGAAGAGATTGCCAGGGCCGAAGCGATTCCCATTGTGATCAGCAGGCCTCTTGTATCCTTGTTGGCTATGTTCACATCGACCGCACGCTCGCTCAGAGACGGCAACATGGCAACGATCAGCGTTTCGACAAGAATCATGATGATTGCAAGTGCCGACTGCAGCTTGTAGTCCTTGAGATAGCTGACTGTACGGAGGAGGGTCTTGAAATTGCTGACGTTCGATACGTTTTCGTCTTCTTTATAGGTATTGACAGCCATCAGTTCACCTCCTCGTCCGGATATTGTGTTATGTAGGTCTTGTAGTAGTTGCCCTTGAGAGCCATCAGGCTTTCATGGGTACCGCGTTCCACGATCTTTCCATGATCAAGGATGATTATCTCATCGGCATCCCTGACTGCGGAAATCCTGTGGGCTATTATCATCATGGTAAGGTTGTTGCGGTGCAGGATTGCACGCTGAACCTTCTTCTCGGTCTCCATGTCCAGAGCAGAAGTCGCATCATCGAAGATCAGAAGAGGCCTGCCGGAAGCAAATGCCCTGGCAATCGAGACCCTCTGCTTCTGTCCGCCGGAAAGACCCACACCCTTCTCTCCTATGACCGTTTCATAGCCTTCGGAAAGCTTTGAGATGAAGTCATGTGCAGCGGCATCCTTTGCAGACTGCTCCAGAATCTCCTGCTCGATGAGGCCCTTCTTTCCCTTGTCCAGATTCGATGTGATCGTATCGGAGAAGAGGAAGATGTCCTGAGTGACGATTGCCTTGCCCGATCTGGCGCTGTCGATATCCAGTTCCTTCAGGTCTATTCCATCGGTCTTGACAGAACCGGATGTGGGGTCCAAAAAGCGCATTGTCAGATTGGCAATTGTACTCTTTCCGCTTCCTGTAGCTCCCATAATCCCCAAAGTTTTGCCACTTTCAAGGTGAAATGAGACATCATCAAGTATTTTCTTACCGTCTGCAACTTCGAGCGTGACATGGTCGAATTCCAAGTCTCCCGTCACCTTATCAAGGTGCTTCGGACCATCCTTGATCCTCGGTTTTGCATCCAGGATCTTGGTTATCTTTCTCAGTGAGGCACGGGCTGCTGCGAACTCCGTCAGAAGCCATCCGAGCTCCATCATCGGCCATGCCAGCTCACTGGTGTACGAGGTGACCGCCGAAAGCTCTCCCAGAGTCATCTTTCCCCTGATAACCTGGATTCCGGAAAGCAGGATCGCCAGATAAAGCATGATTCTGGCAAGTGCTTCCATCGGAGTAATCCAGTTTGCCCAGAGGTAGTCGAGCTTCAGAGAGTGTCTGAAGAACGACCTGTTGCTCTTGTCAAAGCGCTTTGACTCCTCGCGCTCGCGGCCGAACGCCTTTACGGTTCTTATTCCGCTGAGGCTTTCGGTTGCGTTCTGGTTCATGTCGGCGATGTCATCCGATCTCTGGTCCGAAAGCTTGTCACCCTTCGGCTCCGAGATGATTGCAAGCACACCGATTATGGGCATGATGACCAGGGCAGGGATTGCACCGCTGGGATTGATCTTGATGAGGCAGTATGACATGTAGATCACGTGGAAAACGATCTCGATGAAGAACATGATGATGAAGCCCGTTGTGAATCCGACGGTTTCAATATCCTGTTTTGTTCTGCTCATCAACTCTCCGGGGTTGTTCTCCCTGAAGAAATACTGGTCTTCGGCCAGAATACTGCGGAAGGTCTCCTCACGCATGCACCTCTGCATGGCAGAGCTGATGCAGTCAGAGGCGAACTCCTGTATGTACTTGGCTACACCCGTAATGAGATAGATCACCAGCATGGGGATTGCTATGGAGAAGAACAGATCTCCGCGCCCGCCCACGATGCATGTATCGATTATTTCCTTTATATATTTGGGCCCCAAAGCACTGAGATAGACACCTATCACCAGAAAAACTGCGGCTATAAGGTATAGCTTCCACTGCTTGCGGGCATACTTCAATAGTCTACGCATATTGTTGTTTTTTGTTTAATGTCAGAATGCGATAACCATACGGACTTTCTTGTCGTGTGGTTGCTGGGGCAAATCCTCCACCAGCTGAATTTTTCTACAGATTCCGATTGAGATGAAATCCGCCAATCGGGCATTGCCCATCAAATCGAATAGTTGATCATAGTATCCTGCACCTCTCCCAAGTCTGGTTCCGAATTCTGTGAAGGCAAGTCCGGGTACCAGGATAAGTCCTTTGTGTTTTTCGCTGAGAAGCATTCTAACTCTGATTTCATTAATATTCAATATGTCTGAGTTGCCGACTGTGCTTGTCTTGTTGGGGAGCTCAATAAGGTTATTCTTCCAGTCTGCATCAGCAATTCTGATTCTTCCCACCTCAACATCCGGAAACGCTATTGTCTTCCCCGCGCGTACAGCTCTGTCCATGACCAGGCTGATATCGACTTCACTTTTCAGGGGAACATAGCCGAGAATAAAATCGGCATCCCTGTATTCCGGAAGCTCGCAGATCCGGTCGGCCACAGATGAAGCATCCGGACCGTTCTGAGACCTGAGAATCCTGATCATCCGACTTCGGATTTCCTGTTTTGTCATGTTTTAACCCCATAAAACGAAAGGCAGCTATTTCTAGCTGCCCTTGTCTGCCGTCTCCAGGAATTGAACCAGGGACACATGGATTTTCAGTCCATTGCTCTACCTACTGAGCTAAAACGGCGTGCAGAAGTATGTATAACCCAAAGATTCATAACTGTCAAGTGGTGCATTTGTAAAAAATAAGGTACAATCCTGAGTATGGACAACTACCAGAAAGCGCTGAACTATGAGACCGTAGTCCGCATCCTCCAGAAAGCGGACAACTATTGCCAGAGTGTTTTTCTCCAGATAGGCAACGAGTGCGATGCCAGGGAGGAACTGCCCTACAACGTGAAGGCCTATGCTTCGGTCCTCGGTGTCGACAGCTCCGCAGTCAACGACGCATATTCCAAATGCAGGAGTGCTTTCGAGAAACTTCCGGAAAAGACAATCATAATAGATCCAACCCATCCGCTCTGGCCTACCGAGGTCACGGACACCCCATTCCTCTACCTTCTCGGAGACAGTTCACTTCTGAAGGCAAAGGGCATCTGCGTTGTAGGAACCAGGAGCCCTTCTGACAGAGGCATGGCCCTGACCAGAGAGGTCGTGGATTCGCTGGGAGAAAGCGGATTCACCATCGTCAGCGGTCTGGCAATGGGAATCGATGGAGTTGCCCATATCGAGGCATTAGCTAAAGATTTTAAAACTATCGGAGTAATCGGTACCTCCGTTTGTGAATCTTACCCTCCCAAACATGAGAAACTTCAGGCCCTTGTGGCAGAGCATGGTCTGGTCATTTCCCAATTCGCTCCCAGCCGTGAAGTGCAGAGATACTTCTTCATGCAGCGCAACCTGCTGATGAGCCAGATCGCTCTCGGAAGCTTTGTCATAGAATCGCGTGACGGTGGCGGCGGTGTTAAGCAGGCCCAGTACAGCGAGAAGCAGGGAAAGAAGATCTTCATCCTCAAGGAAACCTATGACAACAGGACCTTCCTCTGGCCGCGCCGCTTCAAGGATGCGGTAATAGTCAATCCGCCGCATACGGCAGGAACCAAGGTGAAACGTTCCCTACAGATCTCCCGCACCTTCGGAAAGAAGACCGGTGACGACATCCAGCCTACCCTTTTCTGATACATTCTACTTTTTTGAAACTTGAGGTTGACACTTTAGTTAAAAATCTTTACATTGATTGAGCATTCGACGCAGGGTGGAGCAGTTGGCAGCTCGCCAGGCTCATAACCTGGAGGCCGTAGGTCCGAGTCCTACCCCTGCTAAAGCGAAAAACGGAATCCGAAAGGGTTCCGTTTTTTGATTTGTGGGGTTGGACGAGGTACGAGGAGCAAGGCAGGCGCATTGCCTTGCGACGAAGGCGGTGTAGTGAAGCGCAGCGGAACGTCGAGTCCTACCCCTGCGTAGGACTGCAAGTATCTACTCCTTCTCGACTGGTCTGTCCTGATATCTTCTGACGCTGACGCGATGGAAAATGCTGTTCATCTTGTTCCTCCGTTTTTCATTTTATCATAGGCTCTGCGTGGTGATGTTCCGTTTTCCACATAAATGATTCCGCAATATCTGAATCCGTTCTTCTTCAAAAGCCCCTGCATCACCATGTTGTCCGCATGGGTATCGATACGAAGATACGGACACTGTATGAGAGCCCAATCAATGCAGAATTGCCCTATTCCTTTCATCGCCCCGGCGGAGGCAATCCTGTGAATGATCCCGTAAGGTTTGTCTGCTGACCATGATCCGTCCTCAATCGTGCGGTAGGTAGGCTCGATGTCAACTCCGAAATCAAAGAAGAAGGTACCGACTATGCTGCCGTCGTTCTCGCAGACGTAGCTTTTCTTCTGTTCGATGTCCTGGAGAATCAGCTCCCTCGGCGGCCATTTTCTCGGCCCCCACTGGGTGGGATTGCCGTGCTCGGCCATGAAAGCCCTGGCATGCTCATAGATAGCCATTATTGGATCGATATCGGAAATAGTGGTTTTTCTTATCTTCATTCGGATTTCCTGTTTCGGCTTTTCATCCGATTCATTTTTGCAATGGATGCAATCGTCTGGATCTTCATCGGACAGACATCCATGCATGAAAGGGACTTGGAACAACCGCTTCCGAAATGCTCGGCATAGGTTTTTCTGATTTCATCGCTTTTGGCACTGTTTCTTGAAGCAACGACATAGCAGTCATTTGCAAAGGCAGCGCCGAAAAAGGTTTTACCATTGATATAGTTGGGACAGACCTCAAGGCACAGTCCGCATTTGAGGCATTTGGAGACCGAATACTGATGATCGTGTTCCCGTTCGTCGGAGCCCGAATACTCACCGATGAACATTCCGGACTTCTTGAGATTCTCCTGGATGGATGAGCGATCCACCATGAGGTCGCGGATTACAGGGAACTTGCGAAGGGGGCGTAGAACCAGAACATCTTCCTTCAGATCCCGAATGAAAGTCTCACATGCCAGGGCCGGTCTACCATTGATAACAATGGCACAAGCTCCGCAGATACCTTGCAAACATGAACAATCCCATATGATACGGGACGTTTTTTTACCTTCATCCGTTTCAATGTCATCATTATAGTTTATGTAATCGAGAACAGCGGCCACCGAGGCATCTTCCGGTCCGTTGTAATCGAAGGTTTCCCAATGAGGCTGGTCTTCGGGAGAGTTTTGACGCAGAATCCTAACTTTCATAGAAACACTCCTTGTCAGGACAAACGGTATATTTACCTCCGTCATAGGAAACAAGAGAAGCAAATGACTGCGTTGAATCCGTTTCAGGATAATCGGATCGGTAGTGGCTTCCCCTGCTTTCCTTTCTTTCCAGAGCACATTCAAGTGTCGCACGGGCAAGTGCGAGAATCCCGGTCAGACTGTAGTTGTCATAGGGATTCACGCTGCTGTCATACCTGATCTGATCTGCTATCGAAATATAATATTCAAGCTCCTCAATACCGTGCCTGAGGCTGCTTTCCTCACGGACTATTCCCAGATTCTTACGCATCGTATCTGAAAGCATATTCCTGATATACAAGGACGGGAATCGGCTCTGTGAGTCGAACATCCTGGCCAACGCTTCCTTCTTTTTCTCTATCTCGAGGGTAAAATCATGGGTGTTTTCATCCGATGCCCTGCCTGATATCTCATCTGCCGCAACATTCCCGCTGTAGATTGCCGCAAGAAGCGAATTACCGCCCAACCTGTTTGCGCCATGATACATCGAAGCACACTCGCCGACGGCAAACAGATTTCTGAGATTGGTTTCATGGTTGAGATGCACTGCAAGGCCTCCCATGAAGAAATGGACTGAAGGTGCAACCGGTATCGGATCACGGCAGATGTCCAGATGAGCATATTTCATGCAGAGATCCCGGACCTCCCCCAGACGGTTGTCTATGGTTGCCTTGTCAAGGAAAGATACGTCCAGGAAGATATCACGCCCTGTTGACTCCATCTCCCGCGAAATTACATCACGTGTCATCAGGTTTCCTTTTTCCCCGTACTTATCCTCCATGAAATAGACACGCTTTCCGTCCTCCTGATAGAAAAGCCTGCCGCCCTCGCCCCTGACAGCTTCGGAAATCAGCATTCGCTTCTGAGGGGTCTCAATAGTGGTAGGATGATATTGAATGAATTCGAGGTTCTTCAGCTGTGCACCCTGCATAAAGAGCATGCCTGCGGCATAGCCATCGCACTGTGTGGACCCTGTGGTCTTCCCGAAGAGAGCATTCTGCCCTCCCGTTGCCATAACTACGGCATCGGCATAGATGGGATGAAGATTGCCTGTCCTGTCATCGAACAGGAGAACACCGCGGCAAACACCTTCATGTATCAATGCACTGTGGAAGTGTTGCCAAAGCATACGCGTTATAAGCCCCGCGGCCTCAAGCCTGCGGGCTTCCATGACCAAGGCGGATACTATGATCTTCCCTGTGCCTGAACCACAGTAATAGGTGCGTTTGAAAGACTGTCCTCCGAACGCACGTCTCATCGGTCTTCCTTTTTCATCGACAGAAAAGACAGTGCCTATTCCCTCCAGGTATCTGATGATATCCTCCGCGTGGCTGCATAACCCGCTGACTGCCATCCTTCCGGCCAGATAACATCCACCCTTCAGCGTATCCTCGATATGGGAAGAGACCGAATCTCCGCTCTCATGATCCGATGTGACGGCATTGATTCCGCCGGCTGCCATGACGGACTGGGAACGCTCGGAAGGAAACGGAGAAACCAGGACAACATGCATCCCTGCTCCGGCGCAACGAATTGCGCAGGAAAGCCCTGCGATTCCGCTTCCGACTATCACGACTTTATCCACGATTCCCTCCGTCAACCGGCAAACATTGCCAGCTGGGTTTTGATTATCGCTACGGCACTGACAATAAATGCCAATGCACAGATAACCAGGATTACCTTATCAAGAATTCTCATCGTCTTCTCACTCTGAAGCCATCCCAGGGTTATGAAAGCACGGGTAATAGAAACCGCCACATGAAGAATGATAGTTCCAAAGAAACATACCTCGACAAAAATCATAAGATAGAACGGAAACCAGGCACCTTTTTCGGCAAAACCACGAAGCAGATCAAATGTTTTCGTATGTAGGAAAAGAAGAGGAAAAATCAAAGCAGCAGACACTCGCTGAAGGATGGTCCGAACATTCTGTTTCGGATAATCGGAAAGCCTGGAGCCGTCTCCTGAAAGAAAAACGATTCCCATTCCCAAGACTGCATGAAGACAGGTGAGAACCATCACAATCAGAGAGAAGGTCTTTGTCAGTACCGGATTGTAATAGAATCTGAGATAGGCATAGACGCTGTAGATCAGATGCACCAGGAGAGAAGCCAATGTCGCAAGCGAGAGAATTGCATTCAGTTTTTTCAATTTCATCATTCACCTCACGATGTTTTCAATCCTACACACTTAATCTTGACGGAGCAATACAGTATGTGTAACAGATATAACATATCTCTTAGTAGAGTTGATTTCAAAGTACCTTTTGTATACCATATTGAACTATGAAGGTAGCAATTCTAGGTGCTGGACGCAGAGGCATAAGGCTGGCTCGCCACCTTGTCGAAGAGAACAAGGATGTCATCATCATTGATGAGGACGCTGACGATATTAACGATGCAATGAGCAAGGTCGACTGTCTGGGATTCACAGGCAGCGGTACGAACCTTGAGGATCTCAGCGATGCAGGCATAGATGATGCAGACGCTTTCATTGCACTCACAGGAAGCGACGAGACGAACCTCGTCTCCAGCGGAATAGCCTCTTCTGAATTCCACATCCCGCTCACGATTGCTTCAATCAGAAATCTGTCCTACACGGGCTACAGCGGAATCGGAACCTCTCTGATGGGAATCACACACATAGTGAACCCGACCCAGGAGGTCGCCCAATACATCTATGAAGACGTCGAGCGCGGAATCTACAGCGATATCATTTCATTCGAGAACTCATCTCTGGTGCTTTACAACGTCTACGTAGAGGAAAACTCACCCTACGCCGACAAGGCGGTCATCCAGCTCAGACATGACATCAACGCGAACTTCATCATTGCAGCCCTGAACAGAAACGGAGAGGCCCTGGTCCCCAGCGGAAACACGATAGTCAGAACCGGCGACACGCTCAGTATGGTTGCCCATGAAGACAGCGTGGAGAAACTGCTCTCCTCCGTCGGCCGCAGGTCCATGAAGGCAAAGCGCATTGTAATCGTGGGTGCCACACAGGTTGCAGACTTTCTCCTAAGGGCTATTCCGAAATACCAGCACAAGGACATCGCACTGATAGACAAGAAAGCCGATGTCTGCGAGAAGATGGCAACAATGTATCCCGGAGTCCTGGTGCTTAATGCCGACATCACGAACGAGAACGTCTTTGAAGAGGAGAACCTGCGCAACTACGATCTGCTTCTGTGCCTTACATACAACGATGAGCTGAACATCATCACTGCAAGCTACGCCAAGCACTTCGGAATAAAGAACAGTCTTGCCCTGGTGAGCCACAATCCCAACTATGTGAGAATGGCTAGCCACCTCGGAATCGACAACATCATCTCCACTCAGGATGTCACCGTCGACTCCCTGATGAGATATCTCCACGGACAGAACGTTGCCAGCATGCACTCCATGTTCGACGGTCAGATCGAGGCCTTCGAGTTTACGATAACAGAGGACAATCCTACGGTAGGAAAGTACCTCAAAGACATCGACATGAGGGGCAAGGGAATCATAGCCGGCGTAACGAAGAAAGACGGAAGTACGGTGATACCCGGAGGTTTCTATGCAATTGAAGCCGGGGATGCCATCATTACCGTAATCGAGAGAAAATCCACAAGCTTTATCCAGAAGTTGCTCCATGTCGGATCCACACTGAAACAGAAGAAGGGCTGATATGAATCTGAAAAAGAACATAAAGCTTCTGGCGTTCATTCAGATATTCATAGCAATCCTCATGGTTGTTCCGCTTCTGGTCAGCTACCATTACGGCGAGACAAAGGCTGCAGTATCCTTTCTCATTACCATCGGAATCATGGTCCTCATTTCCGGAGGAACCCTTCTGCTTCTGAAAAAGGTGGAAATCTCCAACCTCAAGCAACGCGACGGATTCTTCTTCGTCACTTTCTCATGGATCATTGCAACATCGTTCGGTGCAATTCCTCTGGTACTCTCTGGAGATTTCAAATCCTACAGCGCGGCCTTCTTCGAGATCATGAGCGGCTTCACGACTACCGGAGCAACCTGCCTGACCGATATCGAAGGTTGTTTCAAGGGAATTCTGTTCTGGAGAAGCATGACGAACTGGCTCGGCGGGATGGGAATCGTCGTTCTGTTCGTGGCCCTGCTTCCGGCCATCGGAGCCACCACTGGAGCCGGGACCTTCCACCTCATGGGAGCTGAATCAGTAGGACCGGTCAAAGGCAAGCTCACGCCTAAAACGAAGACCACTGCAATGGCTTTGTGGGGAATTTATGTAGGTTTCTCCGTACTTGAGACCATCTTTCTGCTTTTCGGTGGTCTTGATCTCTATGAAGCGGTCACCGTCACTTTCTCCACAATCGCGGCTGCAGGCTTCTGCGTCAAGGGCGCATCCATCGGTGCTTTCAACAGCGCTTATGTCGATGTTGTCGTAACAGTCTTCATGCTGATTGCAGGTGCAAACTTTTCTCTCTACTACAAGGCCTTCACCGGTAAGATCAAAAGTGCGCTTAAGGATTCCGAACTCAGGTGGTTCTTCTTCATATGGTTCGTCGGTTCCCTTCTTGCCGCATTGCAGCTGACATTCACAGGAACATACTCCAACATCCTTACTGCATTCAGATATGCTGCATTCCATGTGGCATCTGTCCTGACAACCACGGGCTTTGCAACCACCAACTATCTGAACTGGCCGACGTTCTCGATCATGATTGTGGTAGTGATGATGTTCATCGGAGGCTGCGCGGGTTCTGCCGGCGGCGGAATGAAGGTCACTAGAATCGAAACACTGGTCAAGCTTACCGGAAACACCATACGAAACAGGATCCATCCTTCATCGGTTTCGAAGATCAGACTCGGCGATGACATCGTCCATGACAACACCATCATGTCTATTGCCGCATTCTGTGCAATCTACATGATCACATGGATGCTGGGCACATTGGTTCTTACTCTCACGGGAATAGACATCGAATCCTGCATGGCTGCATCGATTCTGAGCCTGGGAAACATCGGAATCGGTTTCGGAAAGGTCGGGCCTGCCGGAAACTTCTCCATCTTCCCCCTCTGGTCATTGTGGGTCTGCTCATTCGAGATGCTTCTCGGAAGACTTGAGATCTTCACAGTCCTCGTAATCTTCTCCCGCTCATTCTGGAAGCGCTGAGCTTTACTAAATCAGCAACCTTGACTAATCATTATCAAATGAAATAGATTCTACTTGATTATATAAGGAATGCGAGGGAATCACTGCCCTCTTTTGAAATGGCTACAACAACACTCGGTGGGAAGCTTTATGCCCGAATGATAATAGGTGGAGCTCGGGAACTGGACAGAAACAGACAGATCGTCAACGATCTCAATGTTTTTCCGATTCCTGACGGAGACACCGGCGACAACATGTTCATGACCGTAAACGGCGGAGCAGAAATCCTCGATACCGGAAAAGACAGCCTTTCGGATGCAGCTAACAAAGCAGCTCAAGGCATGTTCATGGGTGCAAGAGGCAACTCCGGGGTCATTCTTTCAAGAATCTTCAAGGGCATTGCCCTCGGCCTCTCTGCTCTGGAAACCGCCGATCCGGCAGCCTTCCTGAAGGCTCTCAGAAGCGGAGTGGAAGAATCCTACAAGGCAGTCGCCCACCCGGTGGAAGGAACGATCCTCACCGTTTTCAGGTGCGCAGTGGAAGCCGTTGAAAAAGGAAGCGACAAAGAATTCGAGTCTCTCTTCAAGGACCTTAATTCAGCCATGCGCGATGCTCTCGAGAAGACCCCGACCCAGCTTGAGGTTCTCGGTCAGGCAGGAGTTGTCGACAGCGGAGGAGCCGGCCTTGTCTACATATTCCACGGAATGGAGAAAGCCCTACTCGGTGAAGAATATGAAACAGTCTCCACCGGACAGGCCAAGGATAATGGCCCAAGGAAGCCGGATCTTTCAAAGTTCAACGAGAACAGTGATCTGACCTACGGCTATTGCACCGAATTCATTCTCCAGCTCATGACGGCAAAGGTCGGAGATGTCTCGTCGTTCGATGAGCAGCCGGTTTTCGATTATCTCAATCAGGTCGGAGAATCGGTGGTTGCCTTCCGTGACGGCAGCATCATCCGCGTCCATGTCCACACCAAGACACCAGGCGAGATTCTGAACCACTGCCAGAGATGGGGAGAGTTCCTGACCCTCAAGATCGAGAACATGACCATCCAGCACAACCAGAGCATCGTACAGAACAACTACAGCTCTCCCGATAACAGGTCTGAAGATGATCTTGTACTTAGAACGGATAAGCCGAAGAAGAAATATGCCACTGTCACGGTTGCAGCAGGAGAAGGCGTCTGTAATCTCTTCAGGGAAATCGGCGTGGATGCCGTAATCAACGGCGGCCAGAGCATGAACCCTTCAGTCAGGGACTTCCGGGATGCATTCGACACGATCGAAGCCGAGAACATCATAGTGTTTCCGAACAACGGCAATGTGATACTGACAGCCAGACAGATTGCGGAAGTATATGACAAGGCAAACATAATCGTTATCCCCAACAAGGACCTCGGAACAGGTTATGCAGCCATCTCTGTGCTGGACACATCCAAGGAAACGACAGAGGAACTTCTGGCTTCAATAGATGAAAGCATGCAGGGCGTCGTAACCGCAGCAGTCAGCAAGGCAAACAGGGATACCGAACAGGACGGTGTTGCAATCAGAAGCGGCGACTTCATCGGCTTTGTGGGAGAAACTATCTTTACCGATAGCCCAAACCGTGCGGAATCCTGCGAAAAGCTATTGTCTCACCTCAATTCAGGCGATTACAGCATATTGATGCTGATCAAAGGAAAGGATGTTCCACAGCAGGAGGCAGATGCCTTGGCCATGGAACTTGAAGAGAAATACAAGCTCACCGAGATCATCCCGATCGATGGCGGGCAACCCATTCACGATTATGTGATCATTTTGGAGGAGTAGAAAATGAGCTACGTACTTTTTACGGATTCAGACTGCGACATGACTCCGCAGCTTGCCAAGGAATATGGCTACAAGACAATCATAAGCATGCCTTACAGCATCGACGGAAAGACAACATATCCGTACGTCGATTTCGATGAGTTCGACGTCCATGGTTTCTACCAGCAGCTCAGGGACGGTGTTCTTCCCAACACAAGCGCCATCAGCACCCAGCAGTACTATGATTACTTCGAAAAGGAGTTCGCACAGGGCAACGATATTCTGTATGTCCACTTCTCCGCAGCAATGACAATGACTTTCAACAACATGGCGGAGGCTGTTCAGGAACTCAGGAAGAAGTACCCGGAGAGAAAGCTCTATCAGGTTGATACGAAGGGAATCACGACCATCTGCCTCGCCATCGCAATGGATATCGGAAAGATGTACCAGGAAGGAAAGAGCGCCGAGGAAATCGTCAAGTGGGCCGAAACGGAAGTCGACCATTATGCAATGTATTTCTTTGCCGATGATCTCAAGTTCTTCAAACACAGCGGCAGAGTAAGCGGCCTTACAGCCACCATGGGCAGCCTGATCGGAATCAGGCCTCTTATCTATATGAGCCAGGAAGGCAAGATGGAAAGCTACGGCACGGCACGCGGCAGAAGAAGAGCTGTCGAGGCAGTCGTAGGCAAGGTCATCGAGCTCGGTGACAACGCCAAGGATCACAAGATTCTCATCGGGCATACAGACGCCCCTGAGATTGTCGAGCAGGTCATTGCCGCGCTCAAGGAGAAACTCGGAAACGATCTGGACATCCAGGTTGTTCCTGCAAACCCCACAGCCGGAGCACACAGCGGACCGGATGGAGTCGGAATCTGCTTCAGATCCATCCACAGATAATTAGTAAGCCATGATTACAATCGAAGAAGTCAAGACAAGAAAACAAATTAGGCAGTTCATCAACTTCCCTCTGCAGCTGTACAGGGACAACCCCTGCTTCGTTCCTCCTCTATACGGGGACGAGAAGGCAATGTTCAAGGCCGGCTACCATTACAGGGAAACCTGTGATTATGTCTGCTACAATGCCTATCAGGACGGCAGAATTGTCGGAAGGATCCAGGGCATACTGCAGAAGGCCAGCAACGAGAAGCACAACGAGAAACGCGTACGCTTCACCAGATTCGACAGCATCGATGACCAGAACGTTGCCGACGCACTCTTCGGTGCCGTGGAGAAATGGGCTCTGAGCAAGGGCATGGATACCATAGTCGGCCCTCTGGGTTTCTCGGACCTGGAGCGCGAAGGTCTGCTGGTTGAGGGTTTTGACCAGCTTTCAACCTTCGAAGAGCAGTACAATGCCGATTACTACCAGAAACTGATTTCGAATCTCGGCTATGAAAAGGAAGTTGACTGGACAGAAAGCATGCTTACTCCTCCCGCAGAGGATGATGGAACACTTGAAAAGATGTCCCAGTTCCTGATGAAGCGCTATGAGCTTCATTTCGGAACCGAAAAGAACATCAGCAGATGGCTCAAGAGATATCAGGACGATTTCTTTGAACTTCTGGACAAGGCATATGTGGATGTTTACGGTACGGTTCCTTTTACCGAGTCCATGAAGAAATCCCTGATTTCAAGCTTCAAGCTCATCGTGGACCTCAAGCATGTCACGGTGATTCTGGACAAGAACGACAAGCCTATCTGCCTGGGTCTCTGCTTCCCCTCCATCGGAAGGGCAGTCCAGAAGAGCAGAGGCCACCTGACACCCGGATGTATAATCAGGGTTCTCAAGGCCGTAAAGCATCCTGATATCATAGATTTGGGCCTGGTCGGGGTAGATCCCGAATGGGCTAACAGAGGCATCAGCGCCATCGTCTCGGCAGAACTGCTGAAGATGCTCAAGGATCCATCCATCAAGTATGCAGAGACAAACCTTAATCTGGAGACCAACGCTGCGATCCAGAACCAGTGGAAGCGCTTTACCGAGGTCAAGCACAAGAGACGCAGATCCTACGTTAAGAAGATAGTTTAGGAACAGAAAGTGATTAAGATAGCTGTAGACTGCTTCGGAGGCGACAGAAGCCCCCAGGCAAACATAGACGGAAGCCTCTCGGCCCTTGAGAAGAACAAGGATCTCTACCTGATTCTAACAGGCGATGAGGAAATAATCAGCTCCCATCTCAAGGACAGGACATATGACCATGAGAGGCTCCAGATAGTCCATGCCCCGACGGTCATCACTCCGGATGAGAAACCCACGGACGCAATAAGGCTCAAGAGAGACAGCTCCATGATGGCTGCAGTCAACCTGCTTCGTACCGACGATTCCGTAGGAGGCATGGTCAGCACCGGAAGCACAGGCGCGCTTGTAACGGCAGCCGTCCTGAGAATCGGAAGACTGAGGAATGTGATCCGCCCGGCATTCTGCCCTATCCTACCGACGATGACGGGAGGAATAGTAGGAGTCTGTGACAGCGGAGCAAACGTAGATATCACTCCGGAATACCTTCAGCAATATGCCGTATTCGGAACTATATACCTACAGACAGTATACAATATCGAAAAACCAAGGGTTGCAATGCTCAATATCGGTACCGAAGCGGGAAAAGGTGACGAGCTGAGGAAAAAGGCCTATACACTGCTTGAGAACACTCCCGAAGTCAATTTCGTCGGAAATATGGAATCACGTGACCTTCTTGCAGGAAACTATGATCTTGTGGTCTGCGACGGCTTCTCAGGAAACGTTCTGGTCAAGACAACGGAGGGAACAGCCATAGAGCTCCTTAAAAAGCTCAAGAAAGGCATTTTCTCCAAAACCATATACAAACTCGGCGCAGGCCTGATGAAAGGCCTGTTCGATGATTTCAAGGAAACAATGAACTATCAGAATTATGGCGGCAGTGTTCTTCTCGGTACATCAAAAACAGTTGTCAAAGGCCATGGAAGCAGCAATGCAGTTGCCGTTGAGAAATGCATCGAGCAGGCATTCGGCATGGAGAAAAACGCTTTTGCAGAGAAGACAGAAGCAATTCTGGACAGAATATCAAATCAGGAGCAGTAATATGAACGATAAACTTTTCAATGACGTGAAGAAGGTTCTGGCTAAGCAGCTCAGAAAGCCCGAAGACAGCATCACAGCAGAATCCAGGATTATGGAAGATCTCGGCGCAGACTCCCTCAACATTCTAATGCTTCTGATGACCATCGAGGAAGATTTCGGTATTAAGGTACCCGATGAGGAGCTGGCTGTCTTCAAGACCGTTGGAGATGTTGTTTCCTACCTCGAGAAGCAGTCCGGGAACTAATCAATCCAGCTTATATCAGTATTGATGTATCATTGTCCATGGAGGTTAACCCATGGACAATATGCTATTTGCAGGCATTGATCTGCACAAGACACAGTTTACGGTTTGTGTCCTCAAAGGCAATCAAACAATAGAGGACAACACAAAATACGAGACCAGGGCTGAAGGCTATAATGCCTTCATCACAAGAATGAATCAAATATCAGAGCATAACCCCAAGCAAGTGCGTCTTGCCATCGAGAGCACTTCCAACTCTCGCTATTTCAAGGAGATGATGGAGAAGCACGGATTCAATGTAACAGTCGTAAACACCCTACGATTCAAGGTCGTCAATCTCTCCACCAAGAAAACAGACAAGAACGATGCCAAAACACTTGCGGAGTTTCTCTCACGTGACATCCTGCCGCAAAGCCATCTATGTACTGCAGAGTCCGAAGGAATAAGACGGATTCTGAAAAGCCGTTCCCTTCTGGTTCAGAACTCGGTAGCCCTCAAGAACCAAGCCCATGCAGTGCTTCTTGCATATGGGATAATAACCAGAACAGCACAGTTCCAAAGTAAAAAGGGACGGGATAAGGTTCTGCAATCACTATCCGAAGACCGAAAAAAAGTTATGAGCATCCTTTTCGATACATTGGAAGCAATTGAAATCCAACAGAAGAGGCTGGAAAGGAATCTTAGATCAATAACAAAAGATGATGAAGACATACGCCTTCTCATGACAATTCCCGGTGTTGGAATTGTCAATGCCTGTACAATCAGAGCTTATATGGATGAAATAGATAGGTTTTTGACTTACAAGAGCTTTTCTGCATTCTGTGGTCTTGTTCCTTGGGTTCAGAACTCAAATGAAACAGTTCACTACGGAAGAATCACGAAACGCGGACCGCAGGAACTTAGGACAGCATTGGTTCAATGTGTTGTGGCTATGGTCAGAATGGGGAGCAAAACCGATAATCTCAGCATAATCAGACAATACCATTTACTCAAAGAGCAGAAATCATCAGGCAAGGCGATAATCGCTACTGCAAGGAAACTGTCACGCATAATCTATGTCATGTTGAAAACAAAAACGCCCTTCATTTCTGACAGATTGTCGGATAAATAAAGCACATCCAATGCAGACATCTTGTCTGAGTTCGCCACATTTTATGGTTAGTAAAACCGAATTGGAGAAAGAACCTCCGGTATCGAATCCTTCTATGGTCCTGATGAGGCCGGAATATAGAATGAGTTAAAACAATCCGAAACAAGAGTCTGCACTGAGAACTATTCAGCATTGAATCTGACGCACAGAAAGAGTCCATCGTCGGCGAAGGAACATCTGAAGGAAAATGTACGTCATTTTTATGAAGCAAAGGAGAAATCGGAAGCAAGTATCAACCAACAAACAACACTGCATTCTCAAAATGACGACCTTAGTACTTTTTGAATATAGGAAGTATGAAAAAAGTTATCGTCGTACTTTTGATTACGGTGCTGGTCGCTGGCTTCGCATTTGCTGGTACCTTCACAGGATTGGCCGGCATTGATTTTGGCGTCGACTTTGATGCCCATGAGTGGGGATTTGACAACTATACTTGGGGTCAGTACACATTCAAATTCGAGTTCGATTCCGCTAAGGTTTCAATCGGAGCGGATCACCAGACCGATCTCTGGGCAGAGTTGGAAGCAAATGCTAGTGCTTTCATTTCTCTAGCTCCTGCTGCCAACAATCCATCTCAGAACCTGATTCCGCCGGCAGCAGATAGTTACACTGCAAATCTTCAGGCAAAGTACAAGGCTCAGATCACAAAGGCCAATATCCATATCGGTGAGGATTTGACAATCGGCATCCTGAATGCTGGATCGGCGCCGGATTTCGCATCTTCTTACTACAAGGTTTACCTTGCAGCCAACAACAACAAAGTCCGCAGTGCTGTTGCAGCAACCGGAAGTGCTCCCGGATTCAATGTCACCTATAAGGATTGGAAAGGTGGATTCGGTGCTGAAGGTGATTGGAATGAAGAAGGAAGTGAAGACGATGAATACAAGATTTTTGCTCACATCAAGACTCCGACCTTTAAGTTCGCTGACGATGCAGTTTCAGTCGTTGCTGGTGCCTATGCCTTCGTAACAGACAAGAACACTTTCGTTGACAACATCAATGCTACAACCGGTGCTCCCAAGCTCTATACCAATTTCGGCGGCGGTTTCAAGGCTGCTTATGCAATAGACACAATCTCTGCAGATTTGGCAACAGACGTGAAGTACATGATCATTCCCGAGACTGCAGTTACAGAGAAGAAGAGCACATTCTTGTTTGAGGCTGCAGCCAATGCAGAACTCAACTTCGTAGAGAATCTGCCGATTACAGTCAATGTCTACGCAACACCCGGTGCACTCTTCACTTGGGATGGTTCAAATGCTAAATATGTCGACGACTATTCAGAGTCTCTGAAGCTCGATGCCAAGGTTGCTGCCGGATACACAATTGACATAAACGACGACATCGCACTTGATGTTTCTGCATATGCAGAAGTCAGAGATGCTCTTATTCCTGCCATGACACTTGAGATCGGTGCCAGCGAAGGAACGACAATCGATGCTATCACGGTTAAACTTTCCGAAACAGTTGCATTTGACAACCTTGCAAATAAGGATCTCGATACAGAAATCGGTCTTACAGTTGACGCTTATGTCGAATATGCACACGAGAAGTTCACAGCTTATGGCGACTTGGTTGCTGCACTTGCATTTGACAAGAACGATGCCACTGATACCTTTACAGGTCTCTATTTCGAAGCAGGTATTTCTTCGGATGCCATCATCGAAGGCGCAACACTTTCTCTGGTCTATGGCGACAATAGCCAGCCGTTCAGAGCAATTCCGTCTGCTAGCTGGGTTGACTTCCTGGATCTTGAGCACCACAAGGGTTCAGTCACAGCATCCTGTGTAATCTACTTCTAATCTGGAGGATGATTCATGAAGAAAGGAATAATTGTACTACTTATTGCAGTACTGATTTCCGGATTCGCTTTCGCAGGTGATTTTCATGGCTACGCCGATATTTCGTTCGGTGTAGATCTTGATGAACATACCTGGGGCTTTGCGAATAGTACCTATGGTCAGTACATATTTAAATTCGAGTTTGACTCTGCAAAGGTTTCTATCGGAGAAGATCATCAGACAGACATCTGGGCAGAGTTGGAAGCAGAGGCAAGTGCCTTCATCAATCTGGCTCCACCTGAGGACGATCCGTATATCAATCTGATTCCGCCGGCAGCAAATAGCTACACTGCAGATCTTCAGCCGCAGTATACCGCTAAGATTACAAAGGCCAACATCCACGTTGGAGATATCATTTTCGGTATCCTCAATTCCGGTACGGCTGTTGACTATGCTGCTTCATACTATGATGACGATGAAGACGGCGATCCCGATTATGACTTCCTCGGCGGAGAGTCGCAGATTGCTCCGGGCTTCACAGTCACATACGACGGATGGTACGGTGGATTCGGTGCAGAGGGACTCTGGGATGATGACAGC
>JAFUXI010000055.1 GCA_017470995.1 Spirochaetales bacterium | reverse complement strand
GGATGGCGTTCCACTTGAGGTAGACCGTCACCGTGGGTACCCATTCGTATTTTCCACTGTATTGTGTTGTAAGACTGCCCTGTGCGTCAACGTAGAGGTTCCAGTCACGCATGTAGTGAACCGCTCCGATCTTGAAGGAACTGAGGTTGAAGCCTGTGTTCCTGCGGCCCGTGCCGAAGAAATCGAAGCTCTTTTTCAGGTCTTCCCACATGTATGCGATGTTGAACGTATCGGTGTCGAAATCGAAATACTTGGAGAAGGACTTGTTCGCACTGCTTACGCTGAAGCTGAGATCGAGGAATTCGGCTACGCTGAAATTGAACGTGAAGTTGACTGTCAGCGATGTTCGGTACGGGTTCTGGAAATCATAGTTGAAGGCCATCGAAAGCGAGGAATCGAAACCGATTCGGCCTTTCCAGAACGTGAACTTGTTCTGGGAGAGTTTGACCGAGAGATTCAGGTTGTCCTTCTGGTAATCCTTATCCCTGAAACTCATCCCGGCATTCACACTGAAATCAAGGATACTCGTATCGAGAACGTAGGATGCACCGAACGATAGCCTCTGTGCAACGAACCTACCTTTGAATGAGGAGTTCTGTGTAAAAGTAAGCCCCTTAACGGGCTTCAGCCATGCGCTTTGACTGAGGGTATAGCCGTCCCAGTACTCCTCTCCTTCGGCATCCTTTACCTTGGAGATGTCGTAGCTGTTGGAAGCCGAGACAAAGAAGATACCGCCGGTGTAGGACAGATTCAGATTGGCATTGCCCTTCTCGAACTCATCCTGATCCTCGGTCCTCTTCAGGGAGAAATCGGCAGATGCGGCAAAGGCTCCGTCGGAATAGCGGAGCGACGGCTTGATGATTTCGGTAAGGGGCTTGAACTGGGAATAGAAACCGAACGTGAAACGTCCCACCGCCTTGGAGAATGTGATGTTATGAATCTGTACATCTTCCTTGGTCCACTCGCCCCAGCGGTCTCTGTTCTCACCGGATCCGGCACCGGTTCTCTCGTAGTGGGTGTAGATCCTCTGCTGCAGGTTATATGTGATTCCGAGCCTTGGAATTGCTGCCTTGAAAACAGAAGTAAGGTTGAACTCATCAATCGTACTCACGTTTTCCGGATTCTAATCCGAAAGGTTGCTCTTGGTGAAGTTGAACTGCGGTTTGATTGTTTCCGAAATCTCGAACCAACGGCCCGGAGCGGCGGCATTCACATAGAACGAGCCGGATACCCTTGTATAGAAATTATCGTGCTTGAGTTCTTCCTTGTATATGTTGTCCAGACTCTGACTGAAGGTATAACCCATCTTCAGCGATGCCGCCTCAGTCGTAGTCGTTTCCTCCAGTTTGAGATCCGGACCCTTGTAAGGTTTCAGGTCAATAGAGACAGATTCCCCTGATTCGACTTCAGTCGGATCTGCATCCTCAAGGGCGGTGAGTTCCTCGGAGAACTCGCGGGCAAGCTCACTGGTGTATTCCATGGTCTTGGTGGTCTTTGTACTCTGCCCTTTCAGGTCAAGGAATGTTCCGTTCGATGAGAGGCTTAGATAAGGCAACGAGGCCTCGACTACTTCCGATTTGTAGAAACTCTCGCCGTTTTCGGTTTTCTTGTTGAACTTGAAATCTATGTCGGCCTTGAGAGAACTGAGGTTAAGGCTGTAGGCGCCTTTCGAAAGGCTGTAGCTTGCATCGGCCGACCAGGTGTAGTTGTTCACATCCGAATAGGTGGTCGGGAAGAACTGTTCGGCGTTGAGGATAGAGTCCAAGGCAAATGCCGTGTTCCTGTTCAGATAATGACGCCTGACATACGGATCGCTTAGGGTCGGGAGTTTGACCGTCAGGTTCGGTTTGTTGATCCTGTAGTTGAAATTGAAGTCAAATGAATAACGGAAACGGTTTAGGTAGGTATCAAGTTTGTTGGCGCTGTACCCCATGACACCGATAGCCGATACCATCATCTTCTTATCGAAAAGGTAATTCAACGTATCGATTCCGAGTATCGTTCCGATGTTTTCGTATGTATCTGCAAAGACAGCCATATAGCTCGAGCTGCTCTTCGCCCACTTCTCAAGATCGCTGAGCTGCTCCCCTTCTTCCAAAGCCCTGTAGTAGAAGCCGTCACGGATCATCTCGGAATCGTCGCTGGTGCTGAGAAACGAGGTGATGGACTTCGAGACATCGGAGTTGTCATTGGAATCATCCTTGGAGTCCGAAGAGTTTGTCTTGCCCTTTGTTCCGAGCACACCGAGCTTCGGGTATTTTCCATAGACCTCGTACGTGGTTGTCAGAAACATTCCCCTATCGCTCGAAAGACCCATTGCCGGGTTGAAGGAAAGCGTCGTGCCCGGATAGAAGAAAATCGGGAAATAGAAGATAGGCACCCTGCCGAGCTTGAAGACTGCCCTGTCGACGAAAAGGTCGTTCTGTGAAAGCGAGAGCTTGTCTGCCGTGATGCTCCAGTATGGATCCTCGCTGGTAGTGGCAATCGTGCCGTGGCGGAAGAAGATTCCTCCGCTTGCGCCGGCGTAGGAAATCGAATCGCCGGCAACGTAGAACATGATTTCGGTTCCGGAAGAATTCTTCCTTCCGGTGGAGCTCATTCCTTCGAACACGACGACATCAAGCGATCCCCAGTCAAGGCTGATGACTTCGCCCCTGAAAGTACGCTTCTGGTCTTTTGTTCCATCCAAAGAAACCGATCCCGAGGCATCGAGGACCTTCTCCTTGAGGTTGATTGCCACCGTATCGGAAATCAGCGTACGCTCGGAGCTCTCGGACTCCGTAGTGAAGGAAATCCTTACATTGCCTGATAATATCACAGTATCACCGGAGGAGAACAGACTGTCGGCATTGTCAATCATTATGGAAGTCGCTTTCTCGGCCTTTATCTGTGTATCCTCTTCAGGCTGTTCATCCAGATCAATCGAGAAATACTCGAGGAGGTTTTCAACAAGCTGATCCTCGGGAACCTGGTCATCTAGGCCGAAAGCCCGCGACATGGCCCGAAGTTCCTCGGGACTCGATGACAGGATTGACCTTGCCAGAAGCGGAATTTCCGCAAAGGCAAAAGCCATGGCAACTGTCAGGAGGGCCAGAACGGCCAGAAAACGCTTCATCAGGTTATATTAACTCTCTCAAGTATTCAAAATCTTGCTTAGATAATAACCCGTATACGAATCTTTGCAAAGAGAAACTTCCTCCGGCGTTCCCTGGGCAACTATGTGCCCTCCTCCGTCACCGCCTTCGGGTCCCAGATCTATGATGTGGTCTGCCAGTTTGATGACATCCAGGTTATGCTCAATCATGACTACGGTGTTTCCGGCCTCGACAAGGCGGTCAACCACTTCCATCAGTTTCTTGATATCCGCAAAGTGAAGACCTGTCGTGGGTTCGTCCAATACGTAGAGGGTCTTGCCCGTTCCGATCTTGCTCAGCTCCAGGGACAGCTTCACTCTCTGGGCCTCGCCTCCGCTGAGAGTCAGTGCACTCTGCCCCAGTTTGATGTAGCCCAGTCCCACACTCTCCAGGGTCTGGAGCTTTCTCTTGATGGGCGGAACCGCCTGGAAGAACTCAAGCGCCTCGCTGACTGTCATGTCCAGGACATCGGCAATGCTCTTGCCCTTGTAGTGAATTGCAAGAGTTTCCTGATTGAAGCGCTTGCCGTGACAGACATCACAGGTGACATAGACATCCGGAAGGAAGTTCATCTCGATCTTGATGTTTCCGTCACCATGGCAGTGTTCACATCTTCCGCCGGGTACATTGAAGCTGAATCTGCCTCCCCTGTAACCTCGGGCCTTGCTTTCAGGAAGGCTTGCAAACAGGTCTCTGATATGGCCCCATACCTCGACATATGTTGCCGGATTCGAACGCGGGGTCTTGCCTATCGGGCTTTGGTCAATCTGGATCAGTTTGTCCAGGTATTCAGCCCCTTCGATGGCCTGATAGCCGTTGAACCTCTCCTTTTTTTTGTTGAACCTGTCTCTTAAGGCTGGCGTAAGGATCTGGTTCAGAAGTGTACTCTTTCCACTTCCGGAGACTCCGGTCAGCACAACAAGCTTTCCGAGCGGGATATCGAAGTCCACATTGTAGAGGTTGTTCTTTGTAGCGCCGATGACCTTCAGATGCTTGCCGTTTCCGGGTCTTCTGAGGAACGGAACCGGAATCTGGATCTTTCCTGAAAGGAACTGTCCGGTAATGCTGTCGGGATTCTTCGCGATCTGCTCGGGCGTTCCCTGGGCAATCACATAACCGCCGTGCTCTCCTGCCCCCGGACCCATGTCCACGACATAATCGGCGCTTCTGATTGTTGCCTCGTCATGCTCTACAACAAGCACCGTATTGCCGATGTCACGGAGATTCTTAAGAGTATCGATGAGTCTCTGGTTATCCCTCTGATGCAGACCGATGGACGGCTCATCAAGGACGTACAGGACTCCGCTGAGTGCCGATCCGATCTGAGTTGCAAGTCTGATTCTCTGGGCCTCACCTCCGCTTAGAGTGCCGGCGCTGCGGTTGAGGGTCAGGTAGCTCAGTCCGACGTTCTTGAGGAATGTCAGCCTAGCCTTGATTTCCTTCATTATCTGGTACGCGATCTTGTTCTCGTTCTCAGTCAGATTCAGGCTCAGGAAGAAATCATAGCTGTCGCGGATATTCATCGCGGTGGCCTGATTGATGTTCTTGCCTCCCACGAACACGGAAAGGGCTTCAGGTCTGAGCTTCTCTCCGTGGCAGACGGGACATTCGACCTCGGTCTGGAAGGAATTGATCCAGGTCCTGATGGCAACGCTTTCGGTCTCCGCATAGCGGCGCTTGAGGTCATTGATGACTCCATGCCAGCGTCTGTTGATGCTTACCGAGCCCATCTTGTCCTCATAGTCCATCTTGAACCTGGTGCTTGAACCGTAGAGAACAGCGTTGTACTGATCCTTCGTCAACTTATTGAAAGGAGTCTTTGTCGTAAATCCGTGGCTCTTGGCAAATGCTTCGAAGCCTGCACGGCCCCACCCTGCATTGGGATTGAGCGACGCAATGGCACCTTCATCAAAACTCTTTGTTTTATCAGGAATTATCTTATCTTCATCATACTCGGTCTTGAAGCCCAGTCCATTGCATTCGGGGCATGCACCGAAGGGATTGTTGAATGAGAACAGTCTTGGCTGGACCTCTCCGATTGAGATCCCGCAGTGCGGACAACTGTTCTGCTCGGAATAGATTTCAGAGCTTTCGGATTTGTCCTCTGCAATGTAGGTAACCTCGACAAGACCGCCGGTCATGTCAGTGGATTTCTCTATGGAATCCGCAAGCCTCAGACGGCTGGATTTCTCCAGAATCAGACGGTCGACAACAATGCTGATGGTATGCTTGACCTGCTTGTCCAGGGCAAAGCTCTCATCCAGCATATGCATCTGCCCGTCGATACGGACTCTCTGATAACCGGCCTTCTTGGCATCTTCGAGCACCTTTTTGTACTCGCCTTTTCTGCCCAGGGCAACAGGAGCCATGACCATTATCCTCGAGCCCTCCTCTCCGCGGCGGTAGATGGCATCTATGATCTGGTCAACGGACATGCGGCTGATTGTCCTTCCGCACTGCGGACAATGGACTATTCCTATTCTTGCCCACAGAAGCCTGTAGTAGTCATAGACCTCGGTAACGGTACCCACTGTTGAACGGGGGTTGTTTCCCGTAGTCTTCTGCTCTATGGCAATAGCCGGTGAAAGACCTTCGATCAATTCAACTTCAGGCTTGTCCAATCTGCCCAGGAACATTCTGGCATAGGAGCTCAGTGATTCGACATATCTTCTTTGACCTTCGGCAAATATCGTATCGAATGCAAGAGAACTCTTTCCGCTTCCGGAGAGGCCGGAGATAACGATGAGGCTGTTTTTGTCCAGATCCAGGTCTATGTGCTTGAGGTTGTGCTCGCTGGCACCCCTGATTATCAGTTTGTCTTTCATATCTCGTACTCTGATACTGCCTTCAGAAGCTCTGCTCCTGCATCTGCACTATCAATCTGCTTGTAGATTTCACCCTTTTTGTAGAGGTAGATTTTGTTGCCAATTCCGGTAACCGCAAGGTCTGCACCCTTGGCTTCTCCGGGTCCGTTGACCTGACAGCCCATGATGGCAACGCAGATATCCTTGCCTGTTGCCAGAAGCTCATGCTCCACTTCCTTGAGAAAACCCTGACTGTTGAAACTGCAACGGCCGCACATTGGACATGAAACGATTTTCATTCCGCCTTTGCGCATGCCGAGTGTTCTGAGAAGCTCAACACCTGCCTGGACCTCATCCTCAATGCTTCCGGTAATGGAATAGCGGATCGTACCGCCTATCCCCTGCTCCAGGAGCCTTCCGAGAGTCCACGTAGACTTGACGCAGGAGGAGACGACTCCGCCTGCTTCGGTAACACCCAGGTGCATGGGATAATCGCATCTCTTCGAGAACTCCCTTGCAGCCTCATAGGAGAGTGCGCTGTCGGAGGCCTTGAGCGAGACGACGGTATCGTAAAATCCGAGGTTCTCGAACCAGGAAATGTACTCGAGGGCGGTATCCACCATCAGATCAACCATACTCTTGCCGCCATCGTTTCTGGGCAATGAGCCGCTGTTCAGTCCGATGCGGATTGCAACCCCCTTATCCAGAGCCTTTCGAACGATTTCCTCAGTCTTCCATCGCTCGCCTATGTTGCCGGGATTGATTCTGATCTTTGCTACGTTGCAGTCCATCGCGTCCATGGCGTTACGCCAGTCGAAGTGGATGTCCGCGACTACCGGCATGGGACATAGCCTGACGACATTGCAGAGAGCATCATGCTCCCTGATATCAGGATATGAGAAACGTATGATGTCGCAGCCCATGGCCTTCAGAACTGCCATGCGTGATTCGAATTGCGGCTCAAGCTTTGAAAGAGGAATGTCGTACATCGTCTGGACGCTGACAGGTGAATTTCCACCTATTGTCAGAGACCCTACCCTAACTGTTCTGGTCATATTGAGACGATAGCATCAATTAAATAATAATGCAATGGATTTACTTATTGTTTTTTAAGTATTAATCCATTCCCTTTGCATTCACGTTCCTGAACTTCTCGAGATCCTGGTTGCTTCCGGAAAGGACAACTCTCGCGTTTCCGGGAATGGTTGTATCCGGAAGAATCGTAGCATCTGTCTTCTTTCCGGAAATAATGGCGATGACGTTGATGTTGTACTTCTTGCGCCAGTTGAGATCCAGTATCGTCTTCCCTTCAAAAGCGGGATTAAGATCAAGACTGACAATGGAAAACTCTTCCGAAATAGGAAGTCTGTCTAGGTTTGCCTTGCTCATGAGGCTCATGGCAATTCTCTCGCCGGCATCGAACTCCGGAAAGATGACTTCTGCTCCGAGCTTCTCTAGGATCTTTCCATGGGATTTGCTTCCGGCCTTGCTGATGACACGAGGCACTCCGATCTCTATGCAGGCAAGGGTTGCCAGGATACTGGATTCGATGTTCTCGCCTATTCCGATTACGACAGTGGCGCAGTTGCCGATTCCGGCATCCTCCAGAGCTTCCCTGGAAATGCTTTCTATCTGATAGACCGAGGACACATAAGGACTGAGATCCTTGAGCTTGGCCTGATCTATATCTATGGCAATGACACCTTTTCCGGCAGCAGCCAGAGTGCGGGCCAATGCACTTCCGAAATAACCGACGCCTATGACGCCGTAGATGTCAGAACTCATTCTTGCCATATCTACCTCCTATCAGCCGATGAGGACATTTTCCTCAAGATATTCCAGACGCTCAGGTTTGACCTTCGTGAACATGGTTATTATTGTCAGCGGTCCGAGACGGCCGAAAAACATCACAATCATTATCATAATCTTACTGGCCATATGCAAGAGCGGTGTCAGCGACCTCGACAGTCCGACTGTGGCCGCTGCTGAGACAACTTCGAACAGGATATCAAGCGTCGAGAATCTGTTCCCCTCCACCAGCATTATTCCGAACGTTGCAAGCAGGATCACAATGATTGCCATTACAAAGACCGTAAGTGCCTTTATGATGCTGTCCTGTGGGATACGTCTCTTGAAGATGGTCGGTTTCTTGCCTGAGACGACGGTTGCCATTGCAATGAAGATGACGAAGATGGTAGTCGTCTTAACTCCGCCTCCCGTGGATCCGGGGTTTGCGCCTATGAACATCAGGAAGACCATCACCAGCGATGAGCTGTTGGAAAGGTTCTCCACCGGCATTGTCGAGAATCCCGCAGTTCTTGCGGAAACGGACAGGAAGAATGCATCAAGCGGCCCTGTTCCGCTGACAATCAGCAGAAGCATTCCGCCGATAACGAGAATCGCTGTCATGGTCAGAACCATCTTCGTATGGAACGAGAGCTTATTCCAACGGCCGTTGTGAATGATATCCCTCATCACGAAGAACCCGAGTCCTCCAAGTATTATCAGCACGGCAACTACTATGTTGACGTAGACATTTCCGTGGAATACGGCAAGCGAACTGAAATCCCCGTTCAGGTCAAAGCCTGCATTGTTGAAGGCCGATACCGAATGGAACAGCGCCATGCCGGCGGCCTTCCAGAAACCCGTGCAGATCCGTCTGTAAGGGAAATACAGCAATACCGCACCGGAAAGTTCGATGGCAAAGGCCAGACGCATGACGCTGACCACAAGGCTCACTATCCCCTTTCCGCTGTCATAGTTCATAGCTTCCTTTGCAAGGGACATGCTTGAGAACGAAAGCCTCTTTCCCAGAAGTGAGAGAATGAACAAAGCAAAAGTAGCAAATCCGAGCCCTCCGATCTGAATCAGGATAGCTAGGACAACCCTGCCTAAAACAGTGAACGTAGTTGCTATGTCAACGGTTGTCAGTCCGGTAACGCAAACAGAGCTAACTGCTACGAACAGACAGTCAAGATAGCTGCAGGCTGCACCTGCTTTTCTAGAGAAAGGAAGGAACAGCAAAAGAGACCCCAGGGCAATTATGGATAGAAACCCCAATACAAGGACTGCGCCGGGTTTGAGCTGCTTTCTGGAATTTGCCATGACAAAAGAATACCACCAATGGCTGATGCTCTCAAGAACCAACCTTAATAACGATACACGGGCCATGCTATTGAACCAACTTCAACAAAGAAGTATTCTCTGAGTCATGAACAAGTTCAAGGAATTCCTTAAAAGAAAAGACATCGAAATCTCTGCAAAGAGATATTTCATAGACGCAATGAGTGCCATGGCACAGGGACTGTTCTGCTCCCTGCTCATCGGTACCATAATCAAGACACTGGGATCTCAGGTTGGCGCACAGTTTCTAATCGATATCGGAAACTATGCCATGGCAATTTCAGGGCCCGCAATGGCAGTTGCCATAGGCTATGCGCTCCATGCATCACCGATGGTGCTCTTCTCCCTTGCCGCCGTCGGCTGGGCAGCCAATGCCGAAGGAGGCGCAGGAGGTCCGCTGGCAGTACTGATAATCGCCATCGTTGCAGCTGAATTCGGAAAGGCCGTGAGCAAGGAGACCAAGGTGGATATCCTTGTTACTCCTGCAGTTACGATTCTAATCGGCGTTGCTTTGGCAAAGCTCATCGCTCCGCCCATCGGACTGGCAGCCATGAAGCTCGGAGACCTCATAATGTGGGCAACCGAACTCAGGCCGTTTGTCATGGGAATCCTTGTTTCCGTAATCGTGGGCCTCTGCCTTACGCTTCCGATTTCCTCTGCTGCAATCTGTGCCTCGCTGGCCCTTACAGGCCTTGCGGGAGGAGCCGCAGTGGCAGGCTGCTGCGCACAGATGGTTGGTTTTGCAGTAATTTCTTTCAGAGAAAACAGATGGGGAGGTCTTGTCTCCCAGGGACTCGGAACCTCGATGCTTCAGATGGGCAACATAGTGAAGAACCCCAGGATATGGATCGCACCCACCCTTGCCTCCGCAATCACAGGACCTCTGGCTACATGTGTATTCAAGCTTCAGATGAACGGTGCGGCAATCAATTCCGGAATGGGAACCTGCGGCCTCTGCGGCCCCATAGGAGTATGGACAGGCTGGATCTCACCAAGTGAAGCCGCCATCAGCAGAGGAGCAGAAGCCATCGCTCCCACAGCCATGAACTGGATAGGCCTCATACTGATTGCAATCGTCCTTCCCGCCATCCTTGCATATGCAATCAACCTTCCCCTGCGCAAGCTGGGCTGGGTCAAGGACGGCGACATGAAACTCGGTAACTGATCACTTAAGCACTAAAAGCAAAGCCCCGGAATTCCGGGGCTTTATTTTTAAATAGAAACAACAGTTATCGTTGACCGTTGTCGTACGGGATGCCCTCTGCCTTCGGTGCGCGTGAGCGGCTGCTGGTAAGGGCAAGCACTATCAGCGAGATGATGTAAGGCATCATGTTGTAGATATTGCCGGGGATATTCAGTTTCACCAGGAACGGGAATCCGAAATAGACATTGGACAATGCCCTGAAGAAGCCGAAAAGCAAACCTGCAAGGGCTATTCTGTGCGGCTTCCACTGGCCGAAGATCATGACGGCAAGGGCAAGGAATCCGAAGCCAGCAGCTCCGTATTCGAATCTCCACTCGGAAACTCCTGCAAGGATGTAGCAGATTCCGCCGAGACCGCCGTAAGCGCCTGAAATCAGAACGCCGGCCCAACGGTACTTGTAGACGTTGATTCCGACTGAATCGGCTGCCTGGGGATGCTCTCCGCAGGCCATGAGGCGCAGACCGAATCTTGTCTTGTAGAGAACCACGTAAGCAACCACGAGGACTATCAGGGTAATCAGCATGAACCAGTTGAACTCGAAGCCTCCCATGTTGATGAGGAACTTCTTCTTCGGGTTGATGTACTGGATGATGGATGATACGTCATTGGGGTTTGCAGCGGTGTTGATTGCCTTGACTGCAACCGTGGCACCGGCGGTTCCGAGCATGTTCAGGGCTGTTCCGACGATGGTCTGGTCAGCCTTGAAGTTGATCGATGCAACGCCCAGAAGCGAAGAATAGGCAACTCCGAAGACAATGGCGCAGAGGATTACCAGAAGTACATACGGCACTGCAGGGATTGTCAGCGGGAGGTACTTCATTGCCAGTGCTCCGCCAAGGGATCCTATGACCATGATTCCTTCAAGACCGAGGTTGATGACACCCGAGTGTTCCGAAAAACAGCCGCCCAGGGCAACCAGGATGAGGATCGATGCAAATATCAACATGTATTGAATCAGTAGCAGCATACTCTCTTACCTCCCGTCCTGCTTGAAGTTTTCGTACTTTCCGGTCCGCTTCACTTCCCTCTTCCGGATCACGTTCTTCATGAACGTCTTGAGGAAGAGAACGAAGCCGCAGAGGTAGATGATCAGTGCGCTGATCAGATCCGAAATCTGGGAACAGTACATCGTCTTGTCGACGTTGGCGCCGCCGATGGTGATGTGCTGGATGAAGAACGACGAGAAGATGGTTCCTATCGGGTTCAGACCTCCGAGGAAGGTTGCGGCAATACCGTTGAATCCCATGCCTGGAACCGTCGATGTCGTGCACTCCCACTGCTCATAGCCGGTAAGATAGAAGAAAGCGGCTCCCAGTCCTGCAAGGGCTCCGGAAATCAGAAGCGAAAGAATCATGTTCCTCTTCTCCTTCATTCCGCAGTACTTGGCGGCGTTCTTGTTGAAGCCTGTGGCCTTAAGCTCATAACCGAACTTCGTCTTGTTCAGAACAATCATGACGGCAACAGCAATCAGGATCGAAAGCGGAACCGCAATGGTGACGTACTGGTTGTTCGAGAACAGCTTTCCCAGTCCCAGCGAAGGCAGGATCGACTGCGGGCTGTACTTCTTCACCAGAAGCGTATAAGGCGAAGCAAGCTCCTTCACGTTGGTCAGAATCGTGTTTGTGCCGTAGAGAATGATCCAGTTCAGCATGATGCCGGAAATGACCTCGTTCACGTTGCAGTAGGATTTCAGCACGCCTACCAGGGTACCCGCAAGAGCTCCCATCGCAATGGCCAGAACAAGGCACGGGAACCATCCCCAGTTCCACTTCAGCGCAGCATAGAGGGCCGTACATGCACCTGCTGTGTACTGGCCTGAGCATCCGATGTTGAACAGACCTACCTTATAGCTGAAAAGGATGCTCAGCGCACACATAAGCAGCGGAGCAGTCTTGACCAGGGTGTTTCCGAAATACTTCAGTCTGATGGTAGAACCCTTGTAGTAGAAGAAGTTCTTCATGACATCGGTAATAGCCTTGAAAGCTCCTGTAGGATTGATGAACAGAAGCACTATATAACCGAGGAAAAGACCCAGGACTATACAGATCAGCGAGGAGATGAGAGACTGCATTCCGTCAGTCTTCATGATGTTGGCAAATTTGGAATCCTTGTTCTTCATGCCTGCACCTCCATTCTCTTGGCTCCTGCCATGTAAAGGCCTAGCTCTTCCTGTGTGGTCTTCTTGGGATCGAACTGGCCGACGATCTCACCCTCATACATGACCAGAATGCGGTCCGATACATCCAGGACCTCATCCAGCTCTAGCGATACCAGCAGGACCGCCTTGCCTGCATCACGCTGGGCAACTATCTGCTTGTGGATGAACTCGATGGCTCCTACATCCAGACCTCTTGTGGGCTGAACTGCAATCAGAAGCTCGGGATCCTTGTCCAGCTCTCTGGCAACGATTGCCTTCTGCTGGTTTCCGCCGCTCATCGAGCGTGCCGACGTTACGGCACCCTGCCCGCTTCTGACATCGAATTTCTCGATCAGCTCATCTGCCTTCTTTCTGATGTTATCCCTGCGCAAGAACCCGAACTTGTTCGTGTACTCAGGCTGGAAATAGGTCTGCAGGACCAGATTGTCCTCGAGGCTGTAGTCCAGAACCAGACCATGCTTGTGTCTGTCCTCGGGGATATGGGAGAAGCCCATGACGCTTTTCTGCCTGATGGATGCCTTTGTCACATCCTCCCCCTTGAAGAGGATTCTTCCGCTTACAAGGGGCTCGAGACCGGAAAGTCCGTAGACGAACTCGCTCTGACCGTTGCCGTCAATACCGGCTATACAGACGATCTCGCCGGCATGAACCTTCAGAGATACATTCTTGACTGCATTATTCTTGTGGACCTTCGAGGCAACCGTCATTCCGTCTACTTCGAGAATGACATCGCCGGGCTCGGCAGGTTTCTTCTCCACATGGAAGTTGACGTTGCGGCCGACCATCATGGCAGAAAGCTCCTCGATGCTGGTCTTGTCGGTATCGACGGTACCTATGTATTTGCCCTTTCTGAGTACCGAGCATCTGTCGGCTACAGCCATGATTTCTGCAAGCTTGTGGGAGATGAAGAGGATCGACTTGCCCTCGGCCTTGAGGTTGCGCATTATCTGCATCAGCTCCGTGATCTCCTGCGGGGTCAGGACTGCAGTCGGCTCATCGAAAATCAGGATCTCGTTTTCCCTGTAGAGCATCTTCAGGATTTCGGTACGCTGCTGCATGCCGACCGTGATGTCTTCCACGAGGGCATCGGGATCTACCTTGAGGCCGTACTTCTCGGATAGGGCCAGGACCTTCTGGCGTGCTTCCTTCTTCTGGAGGAAACCGGCTTTGGTGGGCTCAACTCCCATGATGATGTTATCGAGAACGGTGAAGCACTCGACAAGCTTGAAGTGCTGGTGTACCATTCCGATTCCAAGGTCATTGGCATCGTTCGGGTCGCGGATCTGCACGACCTTGCCGTCCTTCTTTATCTCGCCCTCCTCGGGCTGGTAGAGGCCGAAAAGCACGCTCATCAGAGTTGATTTGCCTGCTCCGTTCTCCCCCAACAATGCATGAATCTCACCGCGCCGGAGCTGCAATGTAATGTTGTCATTTGCAATGATACCCGGAAAGCGTTTGGTGATATTCAGCATCTCGATTGCATACTGCTCAGCCACAATATACCTACCTTAACACAAGATATTTCATTGTATTCTTTATAGCGTTCAAAGTAAACAAAAAAGGGTGCGAAACGAATCGCACCCTTTGGGAAAACTCTCAGAAAACTTACTTGATGTTACCGATGTACTTGATCTTGAGAGTTGATGCCTTCGGCTCGGCGTTGGAAGAATCGTTGTCGACAACGATCTTGCCGTTGAAGATGTCAGCGACGACCTTTGCATAGTCATCCTTTGTGAACTTTTCTGACCACTCCGTGCCTGCACCGGTCGGGATTCCGACGTAGTTGGCATCCATGTCGGTTGCAGAAGCAAGACCGAGGTTTGCGATCTTTCCGACGATTGTGTCCCACTTGCCGTCGAGAATGGTCTGCAGGGTTGCTGTTGTAGAAGCATAGAGACCCTTCATGGCTGAAGTGACTGTGATTGAGTAGCCGTAAGCTGCATCGAAGATGGGCTTCTGGTCAACGTCAACACCGATAGCCTTGCCCTTGACCTTGGCTGCTGCTTCACAAACTGATGTGTAGACACCGCCGCCGCAAGCGAAGACGACCTGAGCACCGTTTGCATACATTGCATCCATGGCAGCTGTGATATCGGCATCACCGAAGAACTGGTTTGCATAAGCGAACTGGATGTCAGCATCAACACCGAGCTCCTTGGCTGCAGCGTCTGCGCCCTGGACATAACCGTAACCATAGCGGATGACAGCAGGAACAGCCATACCACCGCAGAATCCGAGGTGTGTGTAGCCGAGCTTGACTGTTGCATATCCTGCAAGATAACCGGCAATCTCTTCCTGGTAAACAATGCAGTAGACGTTTGAGAGATCCTTCAGACCTGCATCGATGACAAGGTCATACTCTGAAACATCCAGACCGACGAACTTGACATCCTTGTACTGGGGAGCTGCTTCAGCGATGGCGCCTGCGAATGCATAGCCGGGCATGACGATGACGTTGAATCCCTCGCCGATTGCCTGCTCGATCATTGCAACACGGTCAGCTGTGTTGTCTCCGGCCGGCTTGTAATACTTGAACTTCAGGCCGTTGGCTTCTGCGAAAGCCTTGCAGGCCTCGTAGGTTGTCTGGTTGAATGACTGGTCTGTGATATCACCGTAGTCTGTGACCATAGCGATTGCGACATCAGCTGCCTTTGCTGCAGGCTGAGCCTCTGTAGCGCCCTGAGCGAATGCTGCAAAAGCGACTGTCAGAACCAGAAGAACTGCGAAAATTTTCTTCATGATAATACCTCCGCGGATTTAGACGTCCTTTACAGGACACTCAAATGATAATCCATAAGCCGAGGAGTAATCAACCTAATCAGAGCTGTTTTAGAGACTAAAACTTGTTAAACGAAGGCCTGTTCAGGCCTGCTTTGCGGCCCTGTCCAGCCTGAGGTTCCTGAAATACAGGATCAGGTCGATGGAGACCATTGTGATGTTAAGTACATAGAAGAACATGACATACCATTTGAACCCGTTCGGATTGGTGAGCTTGGAAACGATTCCGCAGATGTAACCGAAGATGATCAAAAGCAGAAACGGCAGGCTCTTGCCCTTGGTAGTCCTTGCCCTGTAAGACTTTATTGCATTAAACGGCCAGGAAAAGCCGAAGCTGATAAGCATGAGAATTTCACCGAGTTCGTAAACAGTCATTTCTATTCCTCCAAGCATGATTTATCTCAGAAACAAAAGCTCAAGTCAAGGAAAAACTATCTTCTGCGTCTTGCCAGGATGACGGATGCACAGGCAACGGCCAGTATCAGTGCAAGGAACACTATCACGAGAATCCTGTTATGGCCGGTCCGGTAATACACCCCACCCGTCCCGGGAGACGGCAGCGGCACGCTGTCAACGGCAAGGCCCTCATCGGAGGCAATGCCCTTTATGTTCAGCAGGTTCACGACGGGAATACCCATGGATGCGAACTCATACAGGACACCTCTTGTCGTGCTGTCCGGAATTGAATCCAGCTTCAGGCTCAGACCCGGCTTCACATTCAGGTACTCCATGCTAGATCCGATGTTGGCCCCTGCCCCGCCGACATTAACGAACAGCCTTACATCGTCTCCGTAAAGTTCCATTCTCCGTCGTATGCTCAGCTCAAGGGAACTCTCGTCGATCAGCGGCGATGTGCTCTGACTTGCCAGTGCAAGCACAGTCCCGCGGGTATTGTCGAACAAAAGGCCTTCCATGGTCCCTACTCCGTGATCGGCCTCCCCGCCCGGCGAAACCGCAAGAAGCCTGAAATCGATCAGGCCGGCACCAGAGAGAAGAGAGAGCATCTTCGGCAAGGCAAGCTCCACTCTTGTTGCACCATAGGTCGATGAGCCCAGGCTCGCGATGACCCGGGCCTCCAGCCCCATAGCGTTGCAGGCACAGATGGAGGCGATTGCAAGCGCAGGGAAAGACCCGCTGGAACCGATCGCAACGGCATCGCCCTTCTTCAGGCCGGCTTCCACATAGTATTTCACGAGGACTGCGGCGAAGTTTGGGTCAAGGCTTGTGCGTTTGGCAACGATATCCCCCATCGTCGTCATCAGCGGAGTATAGGCAGGACCTATGAGGCCCGTGCGGTTGAGGTCCTCGGGCTCTATAGGGATTCCGTTGTCAAGGACGTAGGAAAGAAGAAAATCCTCGCACTTCTTCATAAGGGAAGAAGCTTCCATCTGGATGTCATGATATGAGTTTTTCATGCTTGTCCTGGTGGAAAGCACGAGGACAATGGCGGCTATGCAAAGCAAAAAGATGACGAGAAGAACAAGGACATCGCGTTTTCCGCCGAACAGCTTCCTTCTCATGATTCGGTGCCGTTCTCACGGCAATAGCGCAGGAAGGAAAGGAGCCTGTCCTCAAGAGACCCTATGCAGAGAATCTGATCCTCACAGAGGCTTATCAGCTCACTGTCGGTACCTTTGAACAGCCTTATCTTGCAGCCAAGGACATTGTTCGTAAGAATCCGGGCCTGTTTGGGAGCATCCTTTCCGAGCACTACCACAAGCTGACAACCATAGTCGGTAAAGAGTCTGGCATAGTCCTCAAGCTGATCCGAAATCAGGTCCGAACTGCCAAGGAGCACGACATAGTGCCTCTCGTCGTCGATTGCCGAGAGAGCTTTCTCGGCGGTCTTGATATCATTGGCATCGCAGGCATTTATGACATGACGGCCGTCCACGTCGAACGGACCTTCAAGAACGGGATCCGATGTCCTGCCGGAAAGAGCGCCCAACGCGTGGCTCTCTTCAAAACCGAGATCCGTCAGGACCTTGACGACAAGAGCCTCGTTCTTCTCGCGCTCGGAGATTCCCTTTGCGACAAGGATTGCCTTGGTATCTGCAAGAAAGCGCAGGTCGCTGGTATAGAAACCCAGACCCTCGGGAACAATGGATGTCTCATATTCGTTCTCGGAAGCATTCGTGACAATGCATACCGTCGGTCTGACCCTGTTGCGGTACAGGGAACAGACAAAGGGATTCGCCGAAGGACAAACAACAACCAGAGCAAAGGCTTTGGAGGGTCTGAACAAGGCAAAAAAACCGATGGCATCGTTGTCCAGGACCTTGCCCTGAGTATTCAGCGCCGCAGCAAGCATCCTTGCCACACTGGTTCGGCCTGTAGTCCCGCTTATGAGTATCCGAACCGGTATCATAGCATTGAAGAGCCGGTGAAGACCGGCCTCCAATACAATGAGAATCAGTAGAGTTAGTACAACCCAGAAAACAATCAAGCTACCGAGTTCAGGAGCAGCAGGCAGAATACCAGCGTGAACAGAGCAACCGTCTCGATGATACCGATGACGATGAGGTAGTTCGAAGTACCCTTTCCTGTTTCTCCGAGAGCGTCACATGCAGCTGCTGCACAGCGTCCCTGGAAGAAAGCTGACAGACCGATGACTGCTCCGCCGAAGATACCGATGAACAGAGCGAGAGTTCCGTTCAGACCGTTCTGAAGTGCGCTGTTGATGAAGTTCATCAGCAGGAAGCCGTAGATTGTCTGTGTCAGAGGAGCACCTGTGAAGGCGACCATCATGAACGGAGCAGGCTTTCCGTTAGCGTAGCACTTCTTCCATCCGCCGACAGCTGCTACAGCTGCAGCTCCGATACCGAAACCGGATCCCATTGCCGAAAGGCAGAGAGCCAAAACCAAACCGATTGATCCAATACCCATGTTTTCAATCTCCTATGCAGTTTGCAATTAGTTTACAATCAAGCGTTCTTTCTGAACGGTTCGTATGGAATACCCGCCCACTCCATTCCAAGCTGGCCGGAGAATTCCAGAAGGTTAAGTCTCACACCGTGGACTACCACGCTGAGAAGACCCATGACTATGTTAAGGGCATGACCGATGAAGAGAATCAGCATTCCTGCAGGGAACGCCCAACCCTTCAGCATCGGACTTGCCATACCGTTGAAGCTCTGGGCGATGGCAAGGCTTGCCATACCCACAGCGAACAGTCTTATGTAGCTCATCACGTTTCCGAATGCACTGATTGTATTCAGGAACGTGGTGAATGCACCGCCCAGGCCTGCCTTGAGGCCCTTGCCGAAGCTCTGTCCGGGGGCCTGACCGCCGAATACGATGACAGTCAGAAGCCCGCCTATGATGACTGCAAAGATGATCTTTACGTTCACAGGATCCCCGATGACAAGCATCAGGGCCAGGAAATAGATGCTGATGATCATTGCCAGCCATGCAAAATCCGCCACCAGTGCCAGGCTCTTCTCCTTCCATTTGCGGATCACGTTCATGATGCACGCAAGAGAAAGCTGAATGGTTCCAACGGCAAAGCAGAACTTCATAAGGGCGTTCTGTGCAGCGCCGCTGTCAACACCGAAGTATTGCGGATAGTTGGCTATCGACGGAATTACCAGAGCCTTCAGCAGAGGAATCTCCATTGCCTTCTCGCTTCCGAACCAGGTACCTGTCAGAGAGCCCCACACGACAGTGGCGATGCTCATGACATACAGCAGAAGGTTCAGGTTGGAACACTTCTTTGTCTTGATGTTCAGAACCACGCCCAATGCCAGGAAAATTGCACCATAGGCGGCATCTCCGATTATCATTCCGAAGAAAAGCGACAGGAACAGCAGGAACCACATGCTGATGTCGTACTCCCTGTATCCGGGAACCGTTCCGAGCATGTCGAACAGCGGCTTCATCATCTTGGTGACCTTGTTGTACCGCACCTTGGTGGGAACAGGATCTTCCTCAGTCGGATCATCCAGGGCATAGGCCCAGCTTCCTGCTTTGGCCTTGTCCTTGAAGGCGCTCAGGTCTGATTCGGGAATGAAACCGCAAAGCAGGCTCAGACCTTCCTCCGTTGAAGCTCCCCTGTCAACGCTGTTGTAGACGATCTCATCGGTCAGCGAAGCTATTGCCTTGTCATAGCTTGCGATATAGCAGGCACTCTGATTCAGTACAGTCTCAAGTTCGGCAACTCTTGCAGTCTTTGAGGCAATCTCGGCATCGACCTGGCTCAGCCCCTTCTGAGGCAGTACAAACCTGCTGGAGCTATATGACTGGGGAAGCTCCCCTACCACAGCTATGGCACACTGCTTGTCTATGCTTCTGAGGCTTATGTACCTGACCTGCTCGTCGAGTGCATCCACTTCCTTCTTACCGAGAAGATAGAAGCTCAGCTCAAGGCCCTTGTCACAAAGCATCCTGAGATCTTCGGGATTGAAGTCACCCCACTTTGCAAGGCTTTCGCGCTCAACCTTCATCTTCACCAGCTCGTCGGAAATGCGCCTCTTTTCCTCGATAGCCGCAACCAGAGAGTTGTGAACTGACTCGAAAGCTACACCGCTGATGGCCTCTTTCTGCTCAGTCTTAGGCATTTCGGCAAGAGTCGAGCGGATTTTGGAGAGCTCGGAAAGACGTGCGGACAAAGCTGCATCCGGAGAGGCTTTCTCCGAGATATGGATCACTCCGAGATCCCTGATTCCGGCCAGAAGCGAGGCTTTCTTCTCCTGCGGGGCAACCACGATGATCTTCTTCATTTTCTCAATCATCTGTCTCCCCCTTTGCGGAAAGCTTCTTCTTTGCGATCTTTCCACGCACTACGGCAGCAGTCTGCTGGTCTCCGATATAGATTCCGATCTTGCGGATGTTCTCCTTGGTCTCGGGAATCTTGACCTTCTCAAAGAGGTTCACGCGCTGGCTTGTGGTTCTCAGCTCCCTGCCCAGAAGCTCCACCTGGATTTCAAGTGTCCTCATGAGGGCACTTATCCGGGCGGATTCCTGAAGCAGGACAACCGCCTTGTCGACCCAGAGCGGATAGTCCTCCACATCGTACTCTATATCCTTGAACGTCAGATCCTCGAAGATGGGAATACTTACTCCGGCAATGTTGCCTTCCTTCTTCACCACCCTCTCCGGACGCACAAGGCTATCGAGCCTGCGCTCTTCGCAGAAGGCACTGTTTTCACCGAAGACCGATATCCAGCTCTGAACCGACCCCACCAGAGCCTCCTGCTTTGCCTTGTACTCGGCAAGCTGGACTTCTATCTGGCGTATGACCATCTGCAGCTGCTGTTTCTTCAGCTGCAGGGTCGGAAGGTAGCGCTGGTACTGCTTCAGCTGGTCCTTCTGCTTCTTCTGTTCGTTCTTAGTAAGCTTTACAGCCACTTAACCCTCCAGCTTCTTCGGCCAGAACTGCTCGATG
>JAFUXI010000054.1 GCA_017470995.1 Spirochaetales bacterium | reverse complement strand
TGATGTGACCCCAATTTGTTGGACGGTCACAAGGCGATTTTAAAGGCATGTTTCCTGAATTGTAAAGGGGACATGCCTTTCAATTTTACTTGGATCCTTTCGCTGTTGTACCAGTCAATGTAATCATTGATTGCTGCAATCAGTTCTTCCGGACTTCTGTAACTCTTTTCCTTACCGAACCAAATTGCCTTTTTCAGTGTTGCGAAGAATGTTTCCATCTTGCTGTTATCCAGACAATTGCCTTTGCGTGACATGCTCTGTGTGATGCATCGGGACTCCAGCTTCTCTATCCACACCTTTTGCTGGTACTGCCATCCCTGATCACTATGAAACACCAATCCTGAAAGACACATGTTCTTGTTCAATGCATTATCCAACATGCTCATGACAAGATTCATGTTCGGAGATGTGGAGCAACTGTGACTCACAATCGATCCATCGCAGAAGTCCTTGATTGGCGATAGATAGACCTTGCGCTCACAGGTGTCCAGACGGAACTCCGTGATGTCAGTGGACCAAAGTGTGTTCGGCGTTTCTGCCTCAAATTGTCTGTCGACTATGTTATCAGCAATCCTGCCTACATTACCCCTGTAAGATGAATATCTCCTGCTGCCATTCCTGGAAATGTATCCGAACAGTCCCATTTCCTGCATCAGTCTCTGTACTTTCTTATGATTCACACAGCAGAATTCATCTTCTTTCCGGAGTTCCAGATAGATTCTCCTGTATCCGTACTTTTCATTCCCTTTCCCTTTTGTAGCATAGAGCTCCCTGATTCTGGCTTTTAGCGCAGAATCCTTGTCATCCTTCTTCATGACATCAAGGTTGTGGAAAAAGGTGCTCCGAGGAATTCCTGCCAGGGAAAGCAGGTTCTGGAGAGCGTACTTGTGCCTCAGTTCATCGATTACGGAAACTATCTCCCGTTTTCGCGCTCGATCCTCTCCCGAACCAAGGCATCGAGTTTTTTTAGGAACTCGTTCTCCATTTCGGCATATCTGAGCTTCTTTGCGAGTTCCTCATTCTGTGTCCTCAGCTTCTTCAATTCATCAGAATTCTCTTCGGAAGCCTTCTTCTTCGGTCGTCCCATGGATTTCCTACCTCTGTTGTCAGCTGTCAATGCTTCAACTCCGCCTTTAGAGTATCTCAGAAACCATGACCGTACAACATGGTAATCCACGTTGAATTCAACAGAGGACCTATCAAGCGTATGTCCATCCAGAACATATTTAACGACCTGATATTTGAAGTCTCTTGGGTACCTTCTTTGTGCGTTCTCATGAAGAACATTTTCAATGCCATGGACACGCGCTCTGGCAAGAAGCCGTTCAAGGGCTCTCCTTGAGTACCCGTTTTCTTTTACCGTTTCGCTTAGAGATTTGTTTCTGATTAAAACATCCTCTAGCATCTTGCGTTTTTGAATGTCGCTGATTTTCATAAACGAAACCCCCTAAAGCTGACTTTCTAGTCCAACTTTTGGGGGTCACATCATTCGAGACTCCGGCGATTCATCTGAATTACTGGTAGAAGACAAGCTAACCGCTTCGGGTAGCTTTCTCTTTTACAGTTCAATGATAAGCAACTGTTTGGCTTGTTGTCAACAAATCTACTCAACTACATACGCAATTGCATCAATCTTTGAAGGCTCAATTCCTGCTGTTTTAAAATAATCGATGAAATCAGATGAAATATTCTCCCGGAATATAATACTGCTTCCAGGGGGCAATGCTCGATTTGAATAAAGATCATCGTCTGCAATATACATGATGTTATCGTTTTCATCTAATAGGGCCAACACAATCTTAATCCCATATAAAGGTGCATCCGTGTTGTTTGTTACTAGTGCATACATGTAGTTATAGGTTAGCCAACTATTTCCAACATTGAGCTTTAGTTCTGTTTCACATGGGAGACGGCGGCATGACGAAGAATTATCACTCTTCCCAGTCAATGTCATCATATAATCCCCAACGGGTTTATTGATCTCATCAATACCGGTATTGATTTCAACATAAGTATATTCTCCGGGTTTGAGATATGAAGCATAGTCGGAGATGTAGTCATTGGATGTTATTACATCTCCATTCTGGTCATATATTTCCAATACTCCAGCATTGATTTTAATGGGTTTATCCCCTGTATTCTCAACCTTGGCAAATGCGTAAGCTGTTGTCCACCAGCTTGGTATGACATAGAAGTTTTCCTGAGTAACAGATAACTTTCCGGCGCAGAATGCAGAACCGCAAATAACCACCATAATAATAAAAAACGCTGTAGCTTTTCTCATAATTAACCTACCTCTAATTATTTAGCTCTAGATGGAACACATCGATTGAAGGGACTTTTTCATTCGTTTTTGTTAATGCACGTTGGACCTCTACCGTCCCTCGGTAGACACCGTATACGGTTATTACGTCCTTTTCTATTACATTGGTTCCATTTTTACGCTTATCAAAAATATAGAATTCTTCATCTGCGTCATATTTGGTCCACTGGCTATTCCCATAGGTATAAGTTCTCCATTGTGTGCTAGATACCAACTGCGCAACGTATAATTTCATAACAACAAAGTCTCCCTTATGGGAGTCTGGATTTCGTTTCATTTCGTCGTAAGATACGGATACTGCAGAGTCTTTGAATTCTTCAACCGTCATGTTTGCGGCTTTTTGTTCTGCTGCATCAAACTTAGATAACGACTTAGCTGCAGAGCTTGTGGCATATGTAGATGATGAAGATGAAGTATTACAGGTTTGCACAACAAGTCCGAAGATATAAAGGAAAAAAAGAATCGTAAGAATCGTAACTATTATATTAATTAACCGATTCTTTCTCTGAGAGGATCTGCAATAGGGGCATTTCAATGCCACATAAGGGATGTTCATTCCGCATTTTCGGCATTTCTTAGTGGTTAAAATGCTATCTCCTTGCCAGACCGATTTTGCGTATTCCTGCTGCTCTTTGGACATCGCTCGGTACTCTTCCCTTGTAGCACCTGTGTCAATTAGTAATCTCTCATTGCAATTTGGGCACGGTTCCTCTGACAATCCCTTTTCTCCCGAAAAAGTTGTGCCGCATCCTCTGCAATAGTAAATGGTTCCTCCATCCATAACCCTCTCCTATGGTACTAAGAGATTATTAGATAGTAGGGCAGTAGTCAATATTAAAACTATTTGTACTATAATTGCTAATAATAAAACTATGTGGATTGTTAGTTGCATCGACACTAATAATTTCATTATGACAAATGAAAAAACAAGAATCTCAATCGTATTGAGTACAAACATAAAAACTGTCAGAAAACAGAAGAACATTACTCAAGAACAACTGTCAGAGATGGTTGGTGTGACAGTTGGTCATATCAGCTTGATTGAGAGAGGTCTTGCTTATCCGTCATCTGATAAAGTCGATCTTATTGCCAATGCGCTGGGTGTTCCAACATACAAGTTATTCATTCCAGAAGAAATTGAATCTAGTACTGATGAGTCTTATGTCCTAAAGGATGTTCTGAAAGATGAACTTAAGACAGCCATCAACCACATAATTGATGAGGCATAAAGCTTACAAGGCGAACAATGCTTATCAGGAGAAGAAGGCTTAGAAGGAGAACAAGGAGCATCAGGCTCACAAGGCCCACTAAGTGTCACAAAATGATCAAAACAGCTCTATAAGACCGTCTGCAAGGCGGTCTGTCTCCCAATCCGATGCATCCGAGAGCACATCGCATATCTTGCGCATTACTGCTGCGGTCATAAGGTCGGCGGCAAAGTCGGTGTCCCTTATGTCCAGCCAGCTTCTCTGGACGCAGAATTCCAAAGCAATCCTGATTCTTGTGTTTATCATCGAAGTAATCAGGCGGTCGTCATCGGCAAAAGACTCGTCGAACATACGCTGCTGCTGGACGATGGAGAAGTAGGAGGAAATAGGCTTTTCCGCAAACACCTTGATTATGTTGTCGAAGAGCGAAACGAGCATGCTGCGGGCGTCCTTGGCCTTGAAATCTACGATGAAGGTCTTCTTCTGAAGAAGAGACCGGCAATAGAGGACTGTGGCATCCACCAGGGCCTGCTGGCTCTCGAAGTGGCTGTATATGCTTGCCTTGCGGATGCCCACTTCAAGGGCTATTTCCGACAGGCTGACGTTTGAAAGGCCTTTTTCCTCTCCTAGGTCGAGCATGGCTGTGATGATTTCTTCGCGGGTTGACATGGTTATATTAAAAACTACCGACCGTTAGTTAGTCAAGTGAAGTTTTTGGACATAAATGGCATCGGCCTATGGCATGTTTCTGAAAGGAGTTGTATAACGGATGGGCAAATTCAATTTAAAGGATGTGTTTATGTACGCACTCGTAGAGATTCTTGGAAAGCAGTACAAGGCGGAAGAGGGCAAGACCATTCAGGTCGACCTGGTCGATGCAGAAGTCGGCGCTCAGGTTTCCTATGACTCCGTTCTTGCAGTTGTCAAGGAAGATGACGTTCGTTTCGGTGCCCCCTATGTCGCAGGCGCCAGCGTTGTAGCCACCCTTCAGTCCAACATCAAGGATGACAAGGTTCGTGTCTACAAGTATCACAGGAGAAAGGGATATCGCAGGACCCAGGGTCACAGACAGCAGTATTCAATTCTCACGATCGATAAGATCAACGCTTAAGGGAGGCAATCAATGGCTCATCATAAAGGTGGTGGTTCATCAAAGAACGGAAGAGATTCTAATGCACAGCGCCTGGGCGTGAAGCGCTATGGCGGCCAGCTCGTCAAGGGCGGTGAGATCCTTGTTCGCCAGCACGGCACAAAGATCCATCCGGGCGAGAACGTCGGTCTCGGATCTGATTACACTCTCTTTGCAAAGGTCGGCGGAAAGGTTCTCTATCACCAGAGAAACAACCGCAACTACGTCAGCATTGTTGTTGAGCAGTAATCAGTAGCAGTTTCAATAACTGACTGCGAAAAAGGAACTCTATGTTTGGTTTTTCAGATGAAACCTATATCGACATTGCCTCCGGAAACGGGGGCAATGGTTGTGTCTCGTTCAGACGTGAGAAATTCGTCGAGAAGGGCGGCCCGGACGGCGGTGACGGCGGCAAGGGCGGCGATCTTGTCTTTGTAGTCAAGGACAACCTCAGGACTCTGGCTCATCTGAAAATCATCAGGACCTTCCGTGCGGAGAACGGCCGCAACGGAAGCGGCGCACGCTGCTATGGCCGCGCCGGCGCAGACATGGAGATCCCGGTTCCCCCCGGAACCGTCATCAAGGACGCCAATACCGGAGAGGTCATAAAGGACCTGACCGGCGTTGAGCGCTTTGTGTTTCTCAAGGGAGGCAGGGGAGGCCTCGGAAACTATCATTTCCGCACCTCCACCAGACAGGCACCCAAGTTCGCACAGCCGGGTGAGCCCGGAATCGAGATGCGCGTGGGGCTGGAGCTTCTGGTCATAGCAGACATCGGCTTCGTGGGCTTTCCCAATGCGGGAAAGAGCTCGCTGATGAACATGCTCACCAATGCCAGAAGCAAGGTTGCCTCCTATCCGTTCACAACCAAGATCCCGCAGCTGGGCATGATGCGCCTGGGCGAGCAGGATGTGGTTCTTGCGGACATCCCCGGAATAATCGAGGGTGCCAGCCAGGGCGCGGGCATGGGGTTCAAGTTCCTCAAGCACATAGCCCGAACCGGAGGTCTGGCATATCTGATCGATATGTCGGATCCCGAGTGCCTTTCCCGCTACGAGCAGCTTCACAGCGAGCTCGAGGCCTATTCGCCCGAGCTGGTACAGAAGAAGGAAGTGCTCATCGGAACCAAGCTGGATGAGGATGGGGCTGCGGAGAACTTCGAGCTCTTCAAGGCCAAGTACGCCGACAAACAGGTGTTCGGCATGTCTATCTTCGACGAGGATTCGGTCAAGCCCATCATGCGCGCTTTCGTGCAGATGATAGACAAGCCTGCAGAGGAGCGCGGCTTCTCGGCAAGGCCGGACACGGATGCCTACTATCCGGAATCCATGGAGGAATATGAGCAAGGAAACTAAGATCGCAGTCTTCGGCGGAAGCTTCGACCCGGTGCATCTGGGCCATCTGTTTCTGCTGCATTGCGCAGTCTCCATGACGGACTACGAGCACTTCCTCATCATTCCCGCAAAGGTCAGCAACTTCAAGCAGGACAACCGCCCGCAGGCATCGGATGCCGACAGGCTCAACATGCTCCGTCTGGCAGTAGAGGACTTCAGGGACCTCTATCCAACCGACAGGGATGCACGTATCGAAATCTCCACCATGGAGCTCGAGCGTGGGGGAATCTCCTATACGTCCGACACCATCAGGATGCTCAAGGCTCAGGACAATACCCTCAGAATAGGCATGGTGATGGGAGACGATCACATAGACGGTCTGTCTCGCTGGCATGATTTCGGTTATCTCAGGGATAATGTCGAGTTTCTGATCTGCAGACGCAACAGCAAGGACAGCGCCTGGAATCTGCCGGAAGGCCTGACCTACAGGGCCCTTGTGCCCGAAACGGTGGCTCCGCAGTCATCCAGTGCAATCCGAACGGATCTTGCAGGCAATCTGGATTATCTTTCAAAGAGGGTTCGCGAATATGTCAAGGCACACGGTCTGTACGATTGACGATCTTTCGGCTTTTCTGAGAACCACGGTGTCCGAGAAGCGATATGTCCACAGTCTTGGAGTCGCCAAGACTACGGCAGACGTGCTCTCGCATTTCGGTTGCAGGGACTACTGCAGGACCTGGAACGGTTTTGAGGCTCCTGCTTTCTGCGGCCTTGCCCATGACATTGCAAGGGAAATGACGGATGCTTCTTTGCTGGACTATTGCAGAAAAAACGGGTTGTATCTTTCACAGGAAGACATTGTTGCACCTGTTCTGGCTCATGGGACGGTATCTGCAGAGATAGCGATGGAGCTTGTCGGAAGATATCCGATGTCCTGGTACAAGGCACTGTGCGTGCACACGACCGGCAATGCCGGGATGGATGATCTTGCGCTGGCCCTGTTTGTCGCAGACTACATCGAGCCCTCCAGAAGGTTCATGACTGATGAGAAAAGGGCCTTCTATCTCGGATCCCGGGATATTAGTCAGTGCGCCTACAGGGTTTTGTGTGATATGATTTCACATTGGAGGGAAGTGGGCTTCCATGACGCCTCCAGCGGTTCTCTGGCAATGAAGGACTATCTTGAAAGGAAGGCGGGCAGCACCTATGAATAAAAGGCGGACACTGATTCTCATACTGTCTCTCGTCCTGCTTTGCTCCGTGCTTGTCAGCTGCTCCTCGGACCGGTACATCTGTTACTACGGGTTCTTCGAGGATTCTGCCTATGCTTTCGTTCTGGATTCGAAGGACAATACCTTCTATTCGGTGAGGCTTCCTCTTGAGCAGATTCTGCTCTGGGGCAAGGCATCGGGTCTGGATTCTATCCCCGTGGCGATGCGCAACTACGTGGGTCTGAAGGAGAGCGGCTTTCTGCTGGGTACCAGCGGAACCCTTCTGGCCATGAGAGACCTTCTGGATGCCATGGGTTCGGATTCCGACTCCGCTCGCGTAAATACGATGGTGGACAAGGCTTCCATTCTGGGCAGGAAGCCTATAGCAGAGAAAATAAGTCTGCTGTGCGGACAGGACTCGGAGCAACTCTTTGCCCTGCTTGCGCAGCACCGCCCGGAAAGCTACAGCTATGATGCGCATAGCCTGTTCAACTCAGACGATCTGAACTTCTCACAGCGATACTTCACACAGTGGCTTGAGCAGGTTCTTGGAGGAAATAAATGAAAGAAGAAACCAGAAGAAAGGCAGAGCAGCTCTGCACCTTCCTTACAGACCACAAGGGACAGGAGGTCAGCCTCATCGATATCTCCGAAGAGTGTTCCTGGACCGACTGTTTCATAATCTGCACGGTTACCAGCCTCGGACACCTGCGCGGTCTTGCACATGAGATCTGGGGCGAGATCGATTCGCTGGGTCTGGTCGTGAACAACCGCCACAAGGCTGTCGGAGACGACGGCTGGGAGCTCATCGACTGCGGAGACATCGTCATCCATCTGATGAGCCAGGAGATGCGTGACTTCTATTCGCTGGAAAAACTCTGGGCCAAATTCGGCAAGTGATGTAGGGGGCGCTTATGGGAAAGACCGTTGCAAAAGCCGTCGTGTTCATAGCCTGCCTGATGCTGCTTGTTTCCTGTGCAACTTCAGGCACGACCGCATCCGTGGATTCACCTGCGCAGACTGTTGAACCTGTACAGGAATCTCAGATCGCCGGAAACGGCAAGAGGGTATACTTTGCAGGTCCCATGTTCTCCCAGGGAGAGAAGGACTTCAACCTGAAGGTCGCTCATGTTCTTGAGGAATTCGGCTATGAGGTTTTTCTGCCCCAGCGTGACGGTATAGAGGCAGCACTTCTGGAAGGCATGTCGGATGAAGAAATGGTCAGACTGATCTTCGCAAAGGATGAAAGCGAGATCCTCAAGTCCGACATCGTGTTCTTCCTTGTTGACGGTCGTGTCCCCGATGAGGGCGGATGCGTGGAGCTCGGAATCGGCTATGCCCACAACAAGAGATGCTATGGCTTCATGACGGATACCCGTTCGTTGGAAATGGGTCTTCTTCTCAATCCCATCATCAGCGGAGCCCTTATTAAGCTGTTTCATAATTACGATGGAGAAGTGCTCTTGGGCGAGCTCAGACAGTATCTGTCGGAGAACGAATTATAATAGGAAATTGTCTTGCAATTCATACCGAGTTCGGAATATCCTAGTACGTGGAGTGAACCATGGAGTACATCAGCACCAAGGAAGCCGCCCAGAAGTGGGGCATAAGCGAGAGGAGGGTAAGATCCCTTTGTTCTGAAGGCAAGATCGAGGGTGCCGCACGTTGTGGCGACTGGGTCTGGAGCATCCCGGCAGGCACACAGAAGCCTGCAGACGGCAGAACTCTGCGTTATATGAGAAACCGCGCCCTGCGCACCGGAAGCCAGGATTACCGCGAGGCCGACAAGCTGCGCTCGAACGCGAACCAGTACTCATTGTCGACCGACATCAAGGTCCAGATGGTTCAGGAAGCTCTTATCTATGACAACACCGAAATTTCCCATGAGCAGGTACTCGGCATCTTCAACCTCGAGAATCAGGCAGATATTCCGCTCGAGAAGCAGATCCTTGCCCTGAACATGAGGTCGGCCCTCACATCCATTCCGTTCGACCTGAACGAGAAGAGGCTGCTGGAGCTCCATTCAAGACTTCTCATGTCAATCGACGAGAGAAGCGCAGGCGTGTACAAGCTGGGAGGAACCCAGAATCAGGAAACCGAGGCCATGCTCGAGCAGTACTCCGGTCCGTGGTCCGTTCTGCATCCCATTGCCAGGTCCGCGTTCCTGTTTGCCGAGATCCTCAGGATCCAGCCGTTCGAGAAGGGGACCGCCGAGATTGCCTTCGTGCTTCTTGCCAACGAGATCTACAAGGCTAAGCTTCCGCCTGCAGTGTTCGGCGCCACGAAGATCGATGAGCTGAAGGCCGCACTGGCCTCGACCGCAATCAGAGGCAACAGCCAGATGCTGGTATCCATGATCCTGGATGCCGTCACGAGCAACACCGACAGATAAGTTTATTTCAGAAACGAGTATATCGCCTCAGCTACGCCGGCATTGTCGGCATCGGCCTTGGTTATGTGCGTTGCCAGGCACTTGACGTCGTCTGGTGCATTGGCCATTGCCACGGAGATGGCGCTCTCACGGAACATGTCGATGTCGTTGTAGAAGTCGCCCATGGACATGACGTTTTCCCTTCCGATGCCGTAGAAAGCACACAATGCACGTACTGCTGTGCCCTTGTTGATTCCCTTGGGTACGATTTCCAGAAAGCGCGGGTCGGATTTAAAGCAGTCCACATAGGCGCTGAAGTCCTTCAGGATCAGCTCCTGAAGCCTTGTGGTGCGTTCGGGTTCGGTGTGGACTCCAAGCATCTTGTTGGCCCTGTCGGTCTTCAGAAAGGCGTCGGTATCAAGAAAAGTGCCCATGACGTTTGTGGCCTGGAACTCGGAGGCAGCCCAGTATTCGTTGCCGGGATCCAGATGCCAGGTGTCGCGATGATAGACGAAATTGGTACAGCCCAGGCGCCTTGCGATGCTGTTGATCGCCCGGGCGACTTCCATGTCTATGGTGTGCTCCTCGATGATGCTTCCGTCCCATCTCTGGACCATGCATCCGCCTAGCGACGGGAAGGCCTCGCTGACGCCGAGGCGCTGCATGTAGTCGCGCGTCGACTGGGAAATGCGTCCGGAGTTGACGGCGATGTGGACGCCCAATTCCCGGTGGGCCCATCTGACGGCTTCCGTGTTGGCCTGAGGTATGTTCTTGAAACTGTCCACCAGGGTGTTGTCCACATCCAGACAGATGAGCTTTATCTTGTTGTCCATCGCTTAACCTTTTGCATGTTATGTTATAATGATAAATGTGAACTTTTGTGAAGTAGGGTTCATGTTCTGTTGATAGACTTGCGTTTTGGGAGTAAAAGGTAGCTATGAAGCTTATATACATCGTGGAAGACCATCAGGTCATAAGGGAAGGAGTCAGAAGATATCTGGAGCTTGCCGGTTACAAGGTAATCGGTTTCGGCAACCTCGCGTCCGTTCGCGAGGCTTTCAGGATCACAAAGGCCGACCTCCTGATTCAGGATGTGATGCTTCCCGACGGGGACGGTTTCGAGTTCGTGAGACAGCTGAGGCAGGACATCGATATCCCCGTGATCTTCATGACCGCGAAAATCGCGGAGGAAGACCGCATCCACGGCTTCGAACTCGGTGCCGACGACTACATCACCAAGCCGTTCTCACCCAAGGAGCTCGTCCTCAGGGTCCAGGCCATCTTCAGGCGTGTGGACGGCGGCAAGGAAACCGACAAGGGCCGCAAGCACATCTACAGGGCCGATACCGGCACGCTCTGCTTCGACGAGGTCGAGCACAAGGTCAGCATCAATGACGAGGTTATCCCCCTTACGGCGGCAGAGTGGAGGATCCTGTCCCTTCTGATAGAGAACTCATCCCGCATTCTTCCCAGAGCCGAGATTCTCAAGAAATGCTTCGACTACACATCCGAATCCTACGAGAGGATTGCGGATACCCATATCAAGAACCTCAGGGCAAAGCTCGGGCCGTACCCGTGGATCGAAACCGTGCGCGGCTACGGCTACAGGTTCATCGGCTATCCGATAGAGGGGAATCTCTGATGAAGCGTGTATTCTTCCGCTACTTTCTGAGTGTCTTCTCAATAGCCGTCGTGGTGCTTCTGGTCCAGTTCGGCATGCTTGTCTTCCAGTACCGCGTTTCCCAGGACAAGTGGAAGGACCGCGTCTACGAGGACTTTGCAGTCTCCGCACAGGAGGCCATGTCCCAGGGTTTCTATGACGGCTACGGTATCAACAGCCTGCTTCTTGCATTTTCAAACATTGATGAAGACCGCGTCAGCGGTTTCCTGCTCAGGGATGTGGACGGTTACAGCATGTTCGCCTTCGGAAAGAACCCGGAAGGACGTCTTCTGTCCTCGATGATTTCCACCGGTCCCAAAGCCCAGAGCGAACAGCAGTTTCGGACGGTGAAGGGCAAGGCCACCAGAATCAACGTGGTCTATGACGAATCCCTTGCATCGGGCAATACGCAGGTAACAATGGCTTCTGCTGATGAGATCGATGTTAAACTTCCGCAGATGCTGCGTGATCAGGATATCATCGGATCCATAATCATAGCCATAAACGGAACTGACTCGTTCATAGTGGATCTTCTTTCCTACAGCCCCAGGACCTACGAGTATTCCAAGGATATCATCAACTCCTGCTTCAGAGCCCTGCTGCTCTCGGTTCCCCTCTGTCTGCTGATTGCCCTTGTCGCCGCCTGGGTCGTAAGCTCCAGAAACACGCGATATATCAACAGCGTACGCAAGGCCCTCAACGACCTCTCGCGCGGAAAGAGCGGGGTGACGATCCCGCGTCAGGACAACATAGAGCTCAACGAAATCTCGGTTGCCATCGAGGATCTGGACCGGAGCCTTCAGTCCAACGCAAAGAGCCGCAAGGCCTGGCTCAGCAGCATTTCCCATGACCTCAATACTCCCGCCACCGCAATGAAGATAATCGTGGACGGTCTGAACGACGGGGTGTTCCCTGCAGACAGCCAGACTTTGCAGCAGCTGCAGAAAGAGAACGATTCGCTTTCCGACAGGATAGGGAGGGTCATCGATTTCTCGAGCCTGCAGTCCGATACAGATGCATCGGTTGCGGATACCCCGACCGAGCAGCTTGTGTCCGAGGTGCTTTCCACCTTTGGCGATGAAGCATGCATAAAGACTGACATGCAGTGCGACAACATCCGATGCGATGCAGAACTGATGACAAAGGCCGTCAGGGAACTGCTGAAGAACGCCGTGGAATACAGAAGCGGTGAGGAACAGGTTGCCTTGAAGGTCTTCGAGACCGATGATTCATATTGCATGGAAGTCATCAACGAAGGGCATCTGGCGTCCGATATGGATGCGGACTTCTTCGAGCCCTGGTCACGCGGAGACTGGTCGCGCACCAGCGGGGGCTCGGGCCTCGGGCTTCCGATTGCTGCTACGATCATGCAGCTGCACAAAGGGGTTATCAGCATAACCCAGGCAGATGAGACTCACGTAAAGGCTTCGATCAGTTGGCCTAAATAAGCATCGCTTCATCCTGCATTTCCACGCTTCTACTTGATGCCGTGCAAACAGCACTGCCATCTCGTCTTATCGTGGCCTGCAGGCGAATCGGTGCTTAATATCATTCTATCGATATTCAACAAAAGATTTGATTTCCCTGTAGAACTCGTCGTATGTGGTGCAGAGCTTGAGATCCGGCTCTTCCTTGAGGATGTTCGCCGGCGCCCTGAACAGACATCCCCTGTCTGCAGTCCTGATCATGGTTAGGTCGTTGTAGCTGTCTCCGGCTGCAAAGGTGCGGAAGTTCATCGCCCTGAAACCCTCGATGGCCTTGCGTTTCCCGTCGTTCTGCCTCAGCTTGATGCCCGTAAGCATGTTGTCCTTGTCCACCACCAGGCTGTTGCAGAGAATGGTCGGCCAGCCCAGCTGCTTCATCAGGGGCTTTGCGAACTCCTTGAATGTATCCGAGAGGATCACGACCTGCGTGATCTCGCGCACCTTGTCCAGAAAAGCCTTCGCCCCGTCAAGCGGCTTGATCGTGGAAATCACATCCTGGATGTCCGTGAGGCTGAGGTTGTTTTTCCTGAGGATGTCCATGCGGTAGCTCATGAGCTTGTCATAGTCGGGTTCCTCACGGGTGGTTATCCTGAGTTCGGGAAGGCCGGTCTTTTCGGAAAATGCAATCCAGATTTCGGGAACGAGGACTCCTTCAAGGTCCAGACATACTATTTCCATCTCAAGCCTCCTTATCTATGCCAAGGAATTCCAGCACGTAATCCAGAATCTTATCGCGTTCGACCACATCCCTGTGTAGAACCTTCTTGTCCCTGAGGGAACTGAGGTTCTTGGGGACAGGTACTCCCGTCTTGTCGGCGATTGCCTTGATCTGCTCGAATTCATCGCTTCTGAGCTCTATTCCAAGGGCCTCGGATACCGGGGCAGGGAACTTGTAGGGCGATGCCGTCGAGAGAACTACGACCGGGACGTTGCCTCCCGCCTGAGCCATGTAGTCGGATGCAGCCTTCATGCCCACCGCAGTGTGCGGGTCGCAGAGATAACCGTCCCTGCGGTAGACCTCTCCGATGGTCTCGATTGTCTGGTTCTCAGTGCAGCAGAAAGCCTTGAAGGTTTCGTTGATTATTGCGAGCTCGGAGGCATCGATCTTGAAGATGCCCTCGGAGGAGAGTTCGGCCATCCATCCGGAGACTTTCTTCGCGTTGCAGCCCGATGCCAGGAATAGCAGGCGTTCGAGGTTGGACGAAATCAGTATGTCCATGGAAGGCGAGCTTGTGCGGTAGAAGGGGCGTCTTCTGTCATAGGTTCCGGTTTCGAGGAAGTCGGTGAGGACGCGGTTCTCGTTGGATGCGCATACGAGGTTGCGGACCGGAAGACCCATGAGCTTTGCAAAGTATCCGGCAAGGATGTCTCCGAAGTTGCCCGAGGGAACCACGAAGTCGATCACGTCGCCGAGTCTGATGCGGCCAAGGCCCACGAGGTCGCTGTAGGCCTTGAAATAGTAGACGACCTGAGGCGCAAGGCGCCCGATGTTGATGGAGTTGGCAGACGAGAGCGTCTTGCCTTTGCCGTCGAGGATCTTGGATGAGTTGATTCTGGCGAAGGCCTGCTTGACGGCGCTCTGGCAGTCGTCGAAGTTCCCGTTGACTGCGCAGACTCCCACGTTGGAGCCTTCCTGGGTTTCCATCTGGGAGCGCTGGATGGGGGAGACTCCGCCGTTGGGGTAGAAGACTATGATGCGCGTGCCGCTTACATCCGCAAAGCCGGCCATGGCTGCCTTGCCCGTGTCTCCGGACGTGGCGGTGAGGATGACGGTCTCGTCGGTTCTTCCCGTCTGTTTTTTTGCTGCGGTAATCAGCACCGGGAGCATCGAGAGTGCCACGTCCTTGAAGGCGGAAGTCGGGCCGCGGAAGAGTTCCAGCACATACTTGTCCCCGACCTGCTTCAGCGGGGTGAGGTCCTCGGTCTCGAATTTGCCCTTGTAGGCCCTGTGGACCAAAGTGTCCATATCATTGAAGTCCGGAAGAAGGTGGCTTAAAATCAGCTTCGCCATGTCCAGGGTGGGCAGACCGATTACGGCTTTCCAGTCGAAGGGGCTCTGCAGGATCTCGGGAGAGATCAGCAGGCCTCCGTCCGGGGCTATCCCCATAAGGACCGCTTCAAGAGAATTGCAGGAAAAATCTCCTCTCGTGCTTCTGTATTTCTTGTTTTCCATATATTCCTCAGTCTATTGCTATCAGTTTTGTGTTTTCTGCCCCGGGGCACTCGTCGATGCTCTTGAGCAAGGTCGTGATGCCTTCCGGCATTGCGCTTATGTCCAGCGTGATCGTGACGCTGGCCTTGCCGTGCACGGGAAAGCTCTGGGTAATGGTCAGGATGCTGGCCCCTGCATCGGAAATCCTGGCCAGGACATGGCTGAGAACTCCCGTCTCATGCGAGAGCAGCATGGAGATTACCGCCTTGCGTCCGTCGGAAACCCTGGAGGGCTCCAGGATGAAGTCCTTGTATTTGTAGAAGGTGCTGCGTGAGATTCCGACCATCTTCGTGGCTTGCATCACGTTCTTTGCCTTGCCTTCCTCAAGAAGGTGCTTGGCCTTCAGAACCGTATCGAAATAGTCGGGCAGGATGTTTTTATGCACTATCAGGTAGTTTTCGAGCATTTTTTCCTCCATGACTTGTCATTTAATTGTCGCTATGATACATTGTCCTCAATAAAAAGACAAGTGTTTTCGTGTGACGTACAGTTTTATTTTTCATCTGCCGTTCCGGAGACAGTTTCACTGAGAGGTTGGTATGATCATTTCAATACTTGGTCATGGTGTTGTTGGAAAAGGTGTGTGGGACATGCTTCAGAACAGAAGCGAGTTCACAGTCCGCAATGTACTTGTGAAGAAAGGAGAGAAGACCGCTTCTTTCATGGTCGAGTCATTCGATGAGGTTCTCGGCGATGACTCCGAGCTGGTGATTGAATGTATGGGAGGAGTTGATCCTGCATTCAAGTTCACATCGGAGTGTCTGAAGGCGGGAAAGAGCCTCATCACATCCAACAAGGCCCTGGTCGCAGCCCACGGCATCGAGCTCATGGAGCTTGCCAGGGAGCGCAACCTCTCTTTCCTCTTCAGCGCAGCCTGCGGAGGAGCCATCCCAATTCTTCAGAACCTGCATCTTGCACGCCAAAGCGACAGCATCCTCTGGGCGGGCGGAATACTCAACGGAACAACCAACTACATCCTGGATTCCATGGACAGACGCAACCTCTCGTTTGAAGAGGCCCTTGGTCAGGCCAAGGCCCTGGGCTATGCGGAAGCCGATCCGACTGCCGATCTCTCGGGAATGGACACTATGCGCAAGATCATGCTCATAAGCATGGTTGCCTACGATGTTCTGCCGAATTCCGATTACAATCTCGAAGGTATCCAGAACGTCAGCGCCTGTGATTTTGAAGTTGCAAAGGAACTGGGATACACGATCAGGCTTCTCGGAAGATGTGGTCTGGCAGCCTCCGGAAGACTCTATTCCTACGTGCAGCCGATGCTGTGCCCGTTGTCGGACATCTTTGCGGGGGTACGCCTGAACACCAATCTCGCCCAGTACCAGGGTCAGAACAGCGGCCTGATGGGCTTCTCGGGTCAGGGAGCAGGGCGATACCCCACGGCCTCGGCCATCCTGCGCGATGTCTGGTCGGTTCTCGGCGGTCAGAAACAGATGCTTGAGAAGAAGTGCCTAGTAGGCTTTGCCTGCAATGATGCTGCAGAGTGCGCCCGTTCCTATTTCGTGAGAATCGATGACGAGGGCCTTGAAAAGCTCTCCGGTAAAGTCGGAGTGCAGCGCATAGTCAGGAAGGACAACGGAAAGACATTTGCAATCACCGACAAGGTCACCATCAAGGTCATGCATGACGCAATCTCCGAGCTCAGAAGCAAGGGACATGTTGTCTTCTTCGCCGAGATGAAGGAGGAAGCATGATCAAGGTAGCCAAATTCGGAGGATCCTCCGTAGCGGATGCGTCCCAGTTCAGGAAGGTCAGGGACATAGTCCTGTCCGATCCGTCCAGACGCCTTGTGGTTGTTTCTGCAGCAGGCAAGCGCGATTCAAAGGACCACAAGATCACTGATCTTCTCTATCTCTGTCATGCACATCTTACATACGGTGTCTCATGTGATGAGATCTTCGACAAGATCAGGGCCAGATTCATCGAGATCCGCGATGACCTGAATCTTACGTTCCGCATCGAGGATGAGCTTGATGCCCTTCACGCCAGGCTCAACAAGGAGATGTCCATCGACGAGCTGGTCTCCCGGGGCGAATACCTTACGTCCAGACTGATGGCCGAATTCCTCGGCTATACCTTCCTGGATGCCCGCGATTGCATCTTCATGGACTTTGACGGCAAATTCCAGCCCGAGAAAATCACTCAGGCCATCAAAGAGGCCGTCTCAAAATATCAGGGCATAGTGATTCCCGGTTTCTACGGCTCCCTGCCGTCCGGAAAGATCAAGGTCATGAGCCGCGGCGGAAGCGACATAACCGGTTCCCTGGTGGCAGCCGCATGCAATGCGGATCTCTATGAGAACTGGACCGACGTGTCCGGAATCCTGATGGCAGACCCCAGGATCGTGGACAACCCCAGGGCAATATCCGAAATCACCTTCGCTGAGCTGAGGGAGCTGGCCTACATGGGAGCTTCCGTTCTCCATGAGGACTCGGTGGCTCCGGTGAAGGAAGTAGGCATTCCGCTCAATATCAGGAATACGAACGATCCCTCCCATCCCGGTACGATGATCGTGGACTCGGCAAGTTCAGTGGAACCGGACCAGGACAAGTTCATCACCGGTATTGCCGGAAAGAGGAACTTCATCATCCTGACGGTGACCAAGAGGCTGAACAACTCCAATGAGGCGCTGCGTGATGTCCTCGAGATTCTTGACAGGCACAAGGTCCAGGCAGAGCACATCTCCATGGGAATAGACCAGTTCGCTCTCGTTCTCTCCCAGGCAAGCATAGGCGACGGTCTCTATGAGATAATAGGGGACATCAGGACCAAGTGCTCGCCCGAGGATGTGGAGGTCCAGGACGGAATTGCCCTGATTGCCGCTGTAGGAAGAAAGATGATCTTCAGGCCAGGCATCTCGGGCAAGGTGTTCAACGCCCTCGGAAAGGAAGGTATCAACATCCGCACCATCGCACAGGGTTCGGACGAGCTTGCCATCATAGTGGGTGTGGATAACAGCCAGTTCGAGAACACGGTAAGGGTCCTGTACCACAGCTTCGCCGGCTGAAAAATTTGCCAATATTGTTGCAGTTTTCTCTGTGTAATCTCTAATATTTTCGACAGTTTTTCTGTTATAGCCCTTTGAAGAGGAAAAACCTCTCAAAGGAGTCAACCATGTTTTCACGTATCGGTTTCACTATGAAGAATTCTGTCGGAATTCCGGTGTCTGTAAATCTGTACAATGACAACGGAATTGTCGAATACGAGATCCTGTTCGGGAATCCCGGTGACGCAAAGGCCCAGAGGAAGAGCATGGGGCGAGGGGGCTCCGACAGATTCCTCAGACGCATGAAGAAACTCGGCCTTGTGGAACTGATAGTCAGGTATGAGTTCTGCGGTCTGGATAAGGAAGGGGATTTCTGGAGCCTTTCCATCGAGCTCGAGGACGGAAGAACCATAGACCTTTCCGGACCTGAGCTGAACGCCAGCACGCTCTATCCCCTGATCCAGGACTTCTCGGAGCTTCTGGACCAGCAGTTCCAGATCACGCAATATGTGAGTCCTTCCCGGATCGACCGTCTGGAGGTCGAGTTTATCTACAACGAACTGGATCCGGATTTCAGGGATGTCATGCCGGACTATGACGAGTGCTGTCATACCGAGAGCATAAGCCTCGAGCGCTCGTCGAAACTGCTGACATATACCAAGAGGTTTCCTGCAGGGTGCTTTCACAGCACCTATGAGTGCAAGTGCGAGAACCAGGTCCGCCAGATACTGGACCAGACAACGGCGGCATTGAGGGATGACTGTCTGTTCGAGGACATCTTCTGTCCGCCGTCAGTCCCGCAGCTTGTCTTCTCATTCACATACCATGACGGAGAAAAGATGAGCATCAGGCGCAGCCTGAGTCCGGAGGGGCTGCGTGACGGGCTCTATATAGAAATGATTGATGTCCTTTACGAGACGCTTCTGCATCTGATGTTCAAGCAGAGCCTGTTCGACAAGAGGTTCCTTCTTCCGAAGGGCACAAAAAAAGAAGCCCCCTTCTTCGTTGTTTACAGCGAATCAGAGGACTTCTCCTACTTCAGGGAGCTTGCTTCATACGACGATGAGCAGTGCTCCTGAATAGTGCTTCAGAATGCTACTCCGAGGGCGGCCTCTGCATGCAGTGCCTTTGCATTGACGTCATAGACCGCTCCGCCGTAGAGGCTGATCCAGTTGAAGCAGAAATTGAAGCCTGCAAGTGCAAGCAGACCGATATCATCGGTATCATCGATATCATAGATCTCAAGACCGGCCTGGAGCCAGGTATGCGGGGCAACCTTCCAGTTGAGTCCGAACAAGCCTCCGGCAGTACCTTTCATCGGAAGATCTCCGATCGGAGGGTAGAAGGACACACCGAAGAAGCCTCCCAGATACTTCGGAGCAAGCAGGCTGAATGTCACGCTGTTTCTTCTTGTCCCGAAGGTATAGCCGTAGTTGACGGCAAGCTGGGTGTAGGACTTGTCTCTCCACGGATGCAGGATTTCCTCCCTGTCCGATCTGGAGAAGGTGAACTGCATGTCGGAAGACCCGTCATTGTAGACGAGCTTGTAGTCGGGGTGCTTGGGGATGTCCGTGAAGGTGACCGTTCCTACGGCGGCCTTGTCGGGCGCAATCACCGTGCTCTGGAGCATTGTTCTGTCGAGCTCGGCCTGGTACATATCCGAAAGCTGGCTCAGGACAATGTTGCTCTCTATGGTGGAGAGGGCGGTGAAGGCTGCACCGACGGCTCCGGAACCGCTGATTGCGAAGCTGGGGCCGTAGCCGTACCAGTAGCCGTGCCGTCCGTAATGATGGTAATAGGGATAACCGGGATATTCGAAATAGAACTCCGTGTTGTCGGGGTTCAGGATGGCATCGATTACAAACAGCGTTCCTATGATGGTGTTTGCAATGATTGCCGCGTTGGCCTTCTTCTGCTCGTCACGCTTGAAGACCTGGCTGTCCCAGCAGTCTATGAGAGTCCAGTCTCCCTTTTCGAAGTTTCCTCCGTAAAGGGCGATGTTTGACTCAGTGAAATCGTGACTTGCTTCATCGATGGAAGCCAAGGATACCATGAACTCGACATTCGTCTGATCGAAGTAATCGGTTCCTGCAACCATTTGCAACCCGCCGTCGGATCTGGCTCCGAGTGTGCCGGAAACCTTGGCGGATGTCTCGACTCCTTCCTCTGGAACCACCAGCAAGGTGGTGTTGTAGGTCATGCAGGAGGCGAGAAGGCAGACTGCCAGTACTGCAATCGCAAATGCAATGCGTTTCATCAATAATCGTCCTCGTCCTTGGATCTGCGACCTTCGTATTCGTCGCTCTCGTAGTAGAAGCCGTCATCGATGAGGTCGTCATCGTCCTCATCGTCATCGTCTTCCTCGTAGTCTTCGTAGTCGCTTACGTCCGGAGCATCATAGATGTCCTCGAAGTCCTCTTCGTCATCGAAATCGTCTTCGTCCTCGTCGAAGTCGTCCTCGTCGTCGAAATCGTCATCGTCATCATCGAAGTCATCGTCGTCGTAGTCGTCATAATAGTCGCCGAATGGGCGTCTGTTTCTGGGCATGTTCACCTCCACGAATCAATCAAAGGATAGAATTACATCTTTCAGATGTCAATTGAGTTTTTTATCCATAGGCCTTATACTTTGGTCATCCCAATCCGGCATTTCACAGGTGTGGGTGCCAATCCGAGAGGTCATCATGCGCAAAACATTGAGCACTATCCTGCTTCTTGCCGTCACTCTGATCCTAATCCTCACGGGATGTTCGACCACCATCGCAATCCGAACCCTTGTTCCGGCAGAGGTTGATGTCAGCGGTTACAAGACCATTGCCGTGCGTTCCACGATCGACAATACCAGATGGATTCTTCCGGTATTCTGGAATTCATACATCCCGATCCGCGGAGGAATAAGCGAAAAATATCTCAGTTTCCTGAACTTCCGTTCATGCCTCGATTTCGGGGTCTCGAGCCACATCTCAAATACCGCCACCAAGACCGTCTACAAGGCAGTGAACACCGGATTCTTCAAGGTCCTGGATCCGGAGCTTACCGATTCCTATGTGACCATCGGCGACCGTAACGGCAACATGAAGAAAACCTTCCTTGATGCCGGTGTCGATGCCGTTCTCACCACCGAGATATCCAACCTCTATTACGATGAGTACATCATCCAGGAAAGGAGCGAGTTCTCCTCGACCGCTGCCGACGGCAAGTACTATCCCATCTATTTCTATGCCGTCCAGAAGTACGAGATCACCATTTCCTACAGGCTCACCGACGTCGAGAACAACGTGATCATTGCAAGCGGAAACTTCTCCTCCGGCATGAGGGAGAACAAGACCACTCTCGGAAAGACCAAGAATGCTGCAGGCGACTATGAGGCCTATTCCTATGTCCGCATCCCGACAGCTTCATCGCTGTTCGAGGAGCAGATAAGCACATTCGCCTCCAACTTCAGGAATGCTCTTTCCCCGCACTATGTGACGGAGTACTTCGATTTCATGCCCAACAAGCCCAAGGTGAAGAGGCTCGAGCCTGCTTATGAGGCACTCGAAGACGAGAAGTGGGGCGCTGCCCTCCAGATCTTCGCCGACGAATATGCCAGAAGCAAGCATGGAGCAGCAGGTTACAATGCCTGCATCCTGTACTTCACGACCGGCGAAAGACAGAAGGCCTACGACCTTGCACAGGAGCTGTACCTCACACAGAGCATGACCGATGCCCTGGAACTCTATCATGACCTCAAAAAAATCGAAGAGAAGGAAAATGCGGCTACCAAACAGATCAACAGCACTGAGAAATCGGGCTCAACGGGCGGTAGTACCGGCAGTCTTGCAGGTTTCTGATAGCATAAAGGCATCGATAGCCTAATTTTTCGATTTTTAATATTTTAATCAACTTTTTTTGATTTTCAGGCCATGAAGTAGCATTTTTGATGCGAACGATGGCCTGATTATTATTTCTCAACATTTTTCTCTCATAATCCTTGTTTTGATGACATTTTTCGGCTACAATTGAAGACGTTCATGAATCTTTTTGACCTGCATTCACATCTTCTGTTCGACGTTGACCACGGAGTTCAGGACCGTAATCTGTATAGAGCGCTCCTGTTGGAGTACAGAAAATATGGAATCAGGACATTGGTTCTGACACCTCACGTCTTTCATCCTACGGTGAAGACCAAGGTGGAGAACATCAGGGAAAACTTCCGCCTTGCGAGCGAAGATGCCTCGCGTGTCGGAATTAAGACGATTCTCGGAGCCGAGCTGTATCTCGGGAGCCAGATCGATGTTAAAACCATTCCCATTGCCGGAAGGTATGCGTTGGTCGAGTTCCCGGTTTCCGCAAAGCCCATCGGGCTGGACCGGAAACTGCAACAGCTTCTGGACCAGGGTCTGGAGCCGGTGATAGCTCATGTCGAGCGTTACCCTTGGCTGAGGCCCCAGGATCAGACGTTCCGGATGTTCAAGGATATGGGTGCCTGGATACAGGTCAATGTGTCCGGCATAGAGAACAGGACTGCGATGCCGTATATCCATCGGGATCTGGTTGACATCATCGCCGATGACAACCACGGTGACAGAAGTCTTCCGAAGAGGTTCAGGGCTTGCCTTGATGCCTATCCGGAGATCTGCGCCAGAATGGAGTCGATGGGGCTCTAGCATCGTTTTTGTTAATTTTAAGCCGCCAGTCGGCAAAAGGAGGCCTTCGTGCTCATCGACATTACAATGGCCAATTTCAGGTCAATCAAGGATCCGCAGACCCTTTCCTTTGCGGCCCTTAAGGACAAGAGAATGGACCAGACAAAGGTCCAGTTTGTCTCCGAAAAGCTCAAGATTCTCAGAACAACAGCAATCATCGGCCCGAACGGAGTCGGAAAGAGTACCGCTGTAAGAGCTCTTGAGGCAATCAAGGGTATCGTCATCGCCGATGCAACAGACGAGAATCCGCTCAGAAGAATCCTCGCCGGTTCGCTGTTCGCATACAATGATGTGAAGAACCAGCCCGCAGAGTTCACGATCAGATTCCTGCTCAGGGAATTCGTATCGGAAGAGGAGCCTGAGGTATTCGCAACCTACACACTCAAGGCTGACCTGGATCACATCTGGGAAGAGAAACTCTACTACAACTTCGGAACATCCAGAAAGCTCATGTTCGACAGAGTTGCAGTTGCAAGCCTGGGCGATGACATCAAGTACAAGGTCCGCTGGGGTAAGCTCTACAGAGGCGACAAGAAGAGAAACGAGAAGGCTGTCGACTGCAGACACTCCTTCATCAAGAATGCCGCAGACAGAGGCGGCGAGACCTGTTCAGAAGTCTACAAGTGGTTCACGGAAGTCCTGGACATCCTCCCGATGGGTGTCGGAACCTCGTCAGAGCGCTATGTAGCAGCAATGCTGAATGCACATCCGGCATGGAAGGAGCAGCTGATCAACTTCTTCTGGAGCATGGACGTCACGGATATCAGGGATATCAGAGTCGGTTCCAACAAGGACGGTAAGTTCGTCCAGTCCAACGACGGAGACATGGTCTTCTTCGTACATACCAACTCCAAGGCAGCAATGTTCAGCCCGTACGGAAAGGAAAGCCTCTCCATGAAGAGACTCTCACTTCTGGCTCTGGCCTTCTTCGAGGCCTTCACCAGACCGAAGGTACTGGTCGTCGATGACTACGGCATGTTCCTCCATCCGGAAGTCCTGATCTATCTCACAAGCGTCTTCACAAGCGGCTGCAAGCGCGCAAGCCAGCTCTTCGTGGCTGACTGCAACCCGACACTGCTCGAGGACGGACTGCTCAGAAGAGACAGCATCTACTTCACCGAGAAGGACAGCATCGGTTCGACAATCTACTATCCGCTCAGCAACTTCAGGATCGGCGCAAACGCAAAGACCCGCGCAATGTATGAGAGCGGTGCATTCGGAGCACTTCCAATCACAAGCGAGTTCCGCTTCGTAAACGAGGAGGCATGACATGACAAGAAAGAGAATTCCTACACAGCCCAAGAGCACAATCCTCATCGCAACAGCGAATCCGGCAGTCGCAGCATACTTCTCAAGAGTCAGAAAGGACTGCAGATACGTCAACATGACAGTCGAGTATTTCCAGGCCTATACGCTTGAGGGTCTGATCAAGGCAACCGGCAAGGCCAGGATTGCAGGTAAGTTCGCTTCCGCATGGGCCATCTTCGGTCTCGATGACTTCAGCATCACAGCCGAGGACATCGTTGCAGCCCAGCCGTTCGCAGATGCCAGAAAGGTCAAGCTCGGATGGACACTGCCCAGCTTCAGCATGTGGCTCTACATCCACCTCAAGCCGCTGAACCAGTACATCGCAGACTCCGCCTCGTTCGACCAGGCACTCGCCAAGGTCTTCCCGGGCTTCGAGCTTACTGCCGATTACATGACCAACGAGGGACAGGACATCCACCTGAGGCTGTTCTCCTCCTTCAGCAAGGCCATCATGAACACAAGCGTCTACAACAAGGTCTCCGAGAAGGTCAACGGAATTCCGGCAACGACATTCCCGCTTCTCTACGAAGACATCAAGAACATCTGCGGAGAGGCCGATCTCTCACACAACCAGAAGCTTCTTGCAAAATAACAGCCGCCTGACGAAAGTTGGATTATGAATGGTTTTCTGCTGTTCACATTCACAGTTTCCATCGCGGTTTCCTGCATGGCTCTGGCTCTGGCCATAGCCTCACAGATTCTCCATAAGACAGCCTGGGGCGGTAAGTATATCGTCTTCCAGAGCTGTCTTATCGGAGCCATGGTGGTATTCCTCGCATCAAAGCTATCACTGTTCTTCATGCCGGAGAACATCTATGCCGTGTTCGGTTTCATCTACTCCACGGTGATGATCACCTGCATGGCGTTCGTGATAGTTTTCCTGCCTTACTTCCTCAGCTGGGTCATCGCAAAGCCCTGGAGAAGGCTCCATATGCTGCGGTTCTATCCCTTTGCGATGGTCTACTTCGGAATGGGACTGACCTCGCTGATAGTGAACAATGCCACCTTCGACAGATGGGCATACACTGCACAGACACTCATCTTCCTGGGCATGTATGTCTACTGCCTGGTCACCCTTTGGGTGAACCTCAAGAACATCGAGGACCGCTCCTCCAGGGGAGTGGCGCTGTCGATCAACATCGTGAGTCTCTCGCTCATACCACTCTCGATACTGTCCGTTTTCTTCCCTGCCGTCGCTGATTTCAGCTACCCGGTCTACGTGTTTGCGTTCTCCATCATCATAATGGTGTACAACTACATCCGTTTCGGACTGGATAAGCAGAAGGAGCAGAACAAGCCGGAACTCAGCTTAGAGAGCCTTTCCCGCTATAGGATTTCCGAACGCGAATTCACCGTGATCCAGCTCATCTGCGAGGGCCTCACCAACAAGGAGATCGCCCAGGAGCTCTCCATCTCGGTCAACACCGTCAACAACCACGTGGCCAACATCTTCAGCAAGATGGAGGTCCGATCCCGCATAGACCTGCTTAAAGCCCTCAAGGAAGGCCCCTGGTCCTAAGCAAAGCGCCCCCATTATTGAAAGAAACTCTTTTTTACGATATATAGTATTGTCTATCGGAGTATTTATATGAACGTAAGAGTCAGATATGCACCATCGCCCACAGGGCTCCAGCACATCGGAGGCGTGAGAACCGCGCTTTTCAATTACTTCTTCGCCAAATCCAACGGCGGAAAGTTCATCCTCAGGGTTGAAGACACCGATCGCGAACGCTACAGCGACGAATCACTGCAGGACCTCTACGACACTCTCGAGTGGCTCGGCGTCAAATGGGACGAGGGCCCGGTTGTCGGCGGTCCCTGCGGACCTTATATCCAGAGTGAGCGCTTTGCCATCTATCAGGAATATGCAAAGAAGCTCGTCGACATGGGCAAGGCCTACTATTGCTATTGCTCTGCCGAGCGCCTCGAGGCCCTCAGACAGAAGCAGATAGAGGAGAAGAGCCCGGTCCAGGGTTATGACGGACACTGCCGCAACCTTACCGCAGAGCGGAGGGCGGAGCTCGAAGCACAGGGAATCAAGCCTGTCATCAGACTCAAGGTCCCCAGAGAGGGAAGCACAACATTCCATGATGTGCTCATGGGAGACATCACCCGCGAGAACAAGGACATCAGCCCGGATCCGGTTTTGCTCAAGAGCGACGGATTCCCCACATATCACCTGGCCAACGTCATCGACGACCATCTGATGGGCATCACCCATATCATGAGAGCCCAGGAGTGGATCCCGTCCGGACCGCTTCACGTGATTCTCTACGAAGCATTCGGCTGGGAAGTCCCCACATACTGCCATCTTCCGATGGTCATGGGAAACGACGGCCACAAGCTCTCCAAGCGCCACGGTTCGACCAGCGTGAGGGATTTCCGCAAGAAAGGCTATCTGCCTGAGGCTCTTCTGAACTACGTGAGCCTTGTCGGCTGGTCCTACGACGGAGAGAAGGAGTTCTTCAGCCGCGAAGAGCTCGAGAAGTGCTTCAGCCTCGAGAAGATCAACAAGGCCCCCGGAGTCTTCGACTACCAGAAGCTCGACTGGTTCAACGCACAGTACATCCGCCGCAAGACGGATAAGGAGCTGGCAGACCTCCTGATGCCTTATCTGAAGGAAGCCAGTCTTCTGGACGACGGAAGCTACGACAACCTTGTCGCCTTCGTGCCCGGCATCAGGGACAGAATCACGCTTCTGTCCGACATCGTCGGCATGGTTGAATTCCTCAAGGACCAGGGCGAGCCCGAAGCCGCGCTTCTGATTCCGAAGAAGATGGATGCCGCCGGAACCCTGACATCGCTCAGAGCAGTCTACGATGTCGTGAAGGCAGGACTTGAGGCAAACAAGAACGATGAGGAGCTTCAGCAGGATCTGATGGACCTTGCACAGAAGCTCGGAATCAAGAACGCAGGAGTGTTCAACCCGCTCAGAACCGCAGTCACCGGACTGGCAGTAAGCCCGCCGCCGTTCAGCTGCATCAGGCTTCTGGGCCGTGAAGAATCATACAGACGCATCGAGCGTGCGATTAAAGTGCTCGAAAAGGAGATAGAGAATGTCTGAAGTCACAATGGACAAGATAGTATCGCTTTGCAGAAGACGTGGATTCATTTTCCAGAGCAGTGAGATATACGGAGGCCTGAACGGTGCCTACGACTACGGCCCGCTCGGAGTCCAGCTCAAGAACAACATCCGTGATGCATGGTGGAAGGAAATGACACAGCTCCACGACAACATCGTAGGTCTGGACGCATCCATTCTCATGCATTCCAGAGTCTGGGAAGCCAGCGGCCACGTGAGCAACTTCACTGACCCGATGGTTGACTGCAAGCAGTGCAAGAGCCGCTTCAGAGCAGACCAGATCGATCTCAATGCCCCATGCCCGGTCTGCGGAAACAAGGGAACATTCACAGCACCGAGGAACTTCAACCTGATGTTCGCAACCCATATCGGCGCCGATGTCGATGCTGCTTCCACCATCTATCTCAGACCCGAGACAGCCCAGGGCATCTACGTTGATTTCAAGAACGTCGTTTCCTCATCCCGTGTGAAGATTCCGTTCGGAATCGCCCAGGTCGGAAAGAGCTTCAGAAACGAGATCACGACCAAGAACTTCATCTTCAGATCCTGCGAGTTCGAGCAGATGGAGATGCAGTGGTTCTGCAAGCCCGGCACTGACGAGCAGTGGTTCCCGTACTGGAGAGAGCAGAGGATGAACTTCTACGTCAACAAGCTCGGAATCCATCCGGAGCACCTCAGATGGCACCAGCACGGACCGGATGAGCTGGCCTTCTATGCCAAGGATGCATACGACATCCAGTTCCTGTTCCCGATGGGATGGCAGGAGCTCGAGGGCGTGCACAGCAGAACCGACTACGACCTGACCCAGCACCAGAAGTTCTCCGGCAAGGAGATGACATACCTCGATCCGGAGACAAACGAGAAGTACATCCCGTACGTCGTCGAGACCTCCGCAGGTCTGACCAGAAACGTCCTGATGGCACTTTCCGATGCCTACGACGAGGAAGAGGTCGCAGAGGGAGATGTCAGAACAGTCCTGCACTTCCATCCGACAATCGCTCCTGTTACCGTCGCAGTCCTGCCGCTTGTCAAGAAGGACGGCCTTGCAGAGTATGCTTCCAAGCTCGAGCATGAGCTCCGCGATGACTTCGTGACCTTCTACGATCAGAGCGCAGCCATCGGCCGCCGCTATCGCCGCCAGGACGAGATCGGAACTCCGTATTGCGTGACCGTCGACTACGATACGCTGAACGACAACACTGTCACACTGCGCTTCCGAGATTCGATGGAGCAGGTCAGAGTGCCTGTTTCCGAGCTGGTTGCAACCATCAAGAAAGCTACGAAAGAGTACAAGAGAGTATGAACAAAGCACTTCAAGTATTGATTGACAGAGGTTTCGTCAAGGACTGCACAAATACCGACGGCCTTTCCGACCTCATGGACAAGGGTCCGGTTACATTCTACTGCGGAACAGACCCCACGGGTCCGTCCCTGCACGTCGGACACATTGTTCCGTTCTTCGCCATGCACCACCTGCAGCAGTTCGGCCATAAGCCGCTGGCACTGGTAGGCGGAGGCACGGGCCTGATCGGTGATCCGTCAGGCAAGACCGAGATGCGCAAGATCCTTCCTCCCGAGACAATCGCGGAGAACGCCAAGAGGATTGCAGGACAGCTCGCCAAGGTCGTCAACTTTGATGAGGTTCCTCCCGCAGGCTACGGTCAGGGAAGAATCGTCAACAACGCCGACTGGCTGGTCGGACTGAACTACATCGAGTTCCTCCGTGACGTAGGCCGCTATTTCTCGGTCAACAGGATGCTCACCTTCGAAGGCGTCAAGCAGCGTCTCGAGCGCGGACTCTCGTTCATCGAGTTCAACTACCAGCTGCTTCAGTCCTACGACTACTACATGCTCTACAAGAACTACGGCAACCGCCTTCAGATCGGCGGTGCAGACCAGTGGGGCAACATCGTCGCGGGTATTGACCTGATCCAGAGAATGGGCGGACCGGAGTGCTTCGGACTGACCTTCAACCTCATCATGCGTGCAGACGGCAAGAAGATGGGTAAGAGCGAGCAGGGCGCTGTCTTCCTCGATCCGACCCTTTACAGCCCGTACGACTTCTACCAGTACTGGCGAAATGTGGCCGATGCCGATGCCGTCAAGTTCATGAAGCTCTTCACCTTCATGCCTCTGGATGAGATCGCCGAGTATGATGATCCCGCACGCAATGTCAACGACACCAAGGCCAGACTTGCATACGAGATCACCCGCATCATCCACGGTCAGGAAGAGGCCGACAAGGCAGTTGCCGGCGCGAAGGCAGCCTTCGGAGGCGCAGGGGACAAGAGCAGCATGCCCACGGTCGAGATCGAACTCGGCGAGGGCAAGGGTGTCCTGGACCTGTTCTTCGAGGCAAAGCTCTGCGCCACCAAGAGCGACGCCCGCCGCCTGGTCGACCAGGGGGGGTGCATCGTCAACGACAACAAGGTCACTGACGTCAAGGCAGTCATCACCAAGGCCGATGCCGCCGACGGTGAGCTGATCCTCAGGGCAGGAAAGAAGCGCTTCATGCGCGTAATCGTGAGATAAGAATCGATCGGGAACTCAGAAAAAGCTTTTTATAAGGATTTCTAGACCGATACCGATCAGAATGAGGCCTCCGAGTATGGAGGCCTTGTTTGTAAGTTTCAGGCCGAACTTCCTGCCGATTGCAAGACCGCAGAGGCAGATTCCGTGCGTTACTGCCGCAATGATCAGCGAGGCTGTCAGGGCCATTGGAAACTGATACTGCTCGATGGTGAAGCCTACTGACAGTGCATCGATGGATGTTGCGACTCCCTGGACCAGCAGCGTCCCGAAACCCAGAACCGAGCCGGTCTCGTGGGTATCGGCCTGTTTCTTTCTGATGCCCTCAACAAGCATGGTGCCGCCTATGTAGCCGAGGAGGGCCAGCGCAATCCAGGGGATGAATTTCTCGAAGGATGTGAATTTCTCTACGATGGTGTGGACGCAGACCCAGCCGATCATGGGCATGGCGAACTGGAAGAAGGCGTAGGTGCCGGCTATGAGATTCATTCTCCCGATTTTCATCCGGGGCTCGTTGAGGGCGTTGGCAATCGACACCGAGAAGGCGTCCATGGCAAGGCCTATTCCGAGAAGAATGCTGTTCAGGAAGAATATGAAGCTCCAATCCATATGGGAGATGATAACCCTTATTGTTTTTAGTGTTAAGCTGTTTTATACTCTCTGCATGCGCAATTCATCTTTCACGGAAACCCAGCTCAGCCTCAGGGATACGCTTCCGAGCGGGCAGTGTTTCCGCTTCTCGGAGTGCGACGGAACCTGGACCGTGAAGGCCGGGGTGGGCGAGGGCGTCAGGACGCTTGTCGTCAGGCAGAACGACCTTTCGCCGATTACCGATGACCCGTTCTGGGCTGCCTTCTTCGATCTGGACACGGACTACGACGCATTGAAAGCTTCCTTTTCCACCATCTCGCCTCTCATGGCCGAGGCCTGCAGCTACGCTCCCGGCATAAGGATCCTCAATCAGGACCCGTGGGAGGCCCTGTGCAGTTTCGTGGTTTCCCAGAACAACAACATAAAGAGGATAATGGGAATAATCGAGCGCATGTGCAATTTCTACGGCGGCGGAGGTTTTCCGACCGTCAGGTCCCTGGTGGACGCCCGGGAGGATGACCTGCGCAGACTGGGGCTCGGCTTCCGCGCTCCATATATTGTAAACACTGCAAGAGCGGTTTATGATGGCTTAATTCAGCTTGATGAGCTTAAAAAAATAGATATAGATGTTGCCAGAGGCATTCTTATGAAGGTGAAGGGCATAGGGCCAAAGGTAGCGGACTGTGCTCTGCTGTTCGGGTGCCATCGCCTCGACTGCTTCCCGATGGATGTCTGGATGAAGCGCATCATGGCAATAGGTTTCCCGGGACAGGACAAGAGCATCTTCGGTCCGTATGCCGGCGTTGCCCAGCAGTACCTGTTCCACTATGCCCGCACCAGCGGACGCTTCGACGGCAAATCCGAATAATAACAGACAGTTCCCAGGAGGATTGAAATGGTATTCGACACACTCGATCAGCTTGAAATGTATATCCCCGTCCTTCCGTCGATCAGACTGATTGCGGACATCATGGATCACGATGACCTCTACGAGATGCCCTGCGGCACCTATAGGACCAAGGACAGCAAGGTTTCCTATACCATATCCGAATACATGACCTCCGCTTCGGACAGACCGTTCGAGTACCACACCAACTGCTGCATGCTCTCCGTTGTCCTTAAGGGTCAGGAGCTTCTGAGCACAAGCTGGCGTGAGATGAAGAAGGAGAGCCTTTCCTTCGACAAGGCCACGGGAGTAGGTTTCTTCCAGGGCGAGCCGATAAGCGTCCTCCAGGCCACACAGGGCCGTTTTGCCATCTTCTTCCCCGGCGAACCCTTCAAGGCCGCTGTGGCGATGGGGGAGAGCTCGCCCGTAAAGAAAGTGGTCTTCAAGGTCGAAGAGTAACCTTTACTGCGTTTTCCCCTCGCTTTTGTGAAGAAAAGTGTGGATTTCTCCGAAATGCATTGCCTCCTGAGATTCTTGCAGTATATTTGAGCCAGAAGTCAGGAGGCTTCAGTCATGAAAAACGTTTCGAAAGCTAGTTTCATCATCGGAATCATCCTTATCGTCTGTGCCCTCGTGCTCGGCGTACTCGGGTTCAGAAATATCAACGGCGTCATGTATGTCCGTCACATGGGCGGCTTCATGAGCATGTCCTATACATCCACTTCCTCCATGACAGGCATGTGCCTGGCCATGATCGTCAGCGGCGGATTCCTTTTCCTCGGCGGCCTGATGCTGTTCATCCTTGCGGCCATCACCTGCCCGTGCAGATGCAAGGCTCACGAAGACAGAAAGGTCGAGAAGAAGGAAAAAGTCCCGGCTCCGCAGCCCAAGGCCGAGCCCGCGGCAGAGATTCCCTGCCAGTGTCAGGTCAAGGAGGCCGATACCTCCGAACCTGCAAAAGAAGAGCAGGATACTGAAACAGTTTAAAACCCCACAAGGTTTTCCCTTCACGATTCTGGCTGCCGGGGCGTTGTCCCGGCAGTCTCTTTCTGCACTTGCACAAAATTATAAAAAAGGATATATACATTAATGCATGCGGCAATAGCTCAGTTGGATAGAGCAACTGCCTTCTAAGCAGTAGGTCCTTGGTTCGAGCCCAAGTCGCCGTATCGGACAGAAACCCCAGTCATCAGGCTGGGGTTTTTGTTTGATAGGAGTGAGACACAGTGGGGCGAGAAGCCTGGCGGTAGGAGGACGCACTGCGTCCGAAGCCAGGCCGGCCTGTAGGGGCGACCAACCATTGGAGCCCCGAAAGGCGAGCCCAAGTCGCCGTGCGATAGGATTGCCGAAAGCCGGACAACCGGTAGGCAGAGGCGAGCCCAAGTCGCCGTGCGATAGGATTGCCGAAAGCCGGACAACCGGTAGGCAGAGGCGAGCCCAAGTCGCCGAAAATGTTTCTCTTTTTGGTCTCAGATAGTATATAGTTTAACTATGCTAAAAAAGACTTTATTTATCATGCTTGTTGTTGTCTTCTGCGCCTGCGCAGTCTTCGCCCAGTCTGTTGAAGAGAAGACAACCGAAAGGATCGGAATCATTTCCGCAATGGAAAATGAGATTAACCTGCTTCTGATGAATACGGATGTCGAACGCGTGGATCACATCGGAGGTCTTGATTTCATTGTCGGCAGGCTTTCCGGAGAGGATGTCGTCATTGTCAGAGCCGGTATCGGCAAGGTCTATGCAAGCGCCGGAACCACGGCATTGATCAACAATTACAATATCTCCGAGATTATATTCACCGGTATTGCCGGAGGTGTAGGGGACCAGACCAATGTCCTGGATGTTGTCGTTGCATCCGATCTTGTCCAACATGACTACGGCACAGTCACCGATGATGGTTTCTATTGGAGAGATGAATACAATCCGGAGGACAAGGGCCGGATATACTGCGATTTGAATCTTGTTGAGCAAGCCTATCGCGCGGCATGCAAGATTCTGGGTCCTGACAATGCTTTCGTAGGAACCATCGTGACCGGGGACCAGTTCATCGCATCCTCCTGGTATGTCACTTATCTTCAGGATACGTTCAATGCGATGGCCTGTGAGATGGAAGGTGCTTCCGTTGGTGCTGTCTGCGACCTCTATTCCGTACCGTTCGTCATAATCAGGACAATGTCCGACAAAGCAGACGGGCTTGCCCACGAAACCTATGAGAACATGGCTGACATAGCTGCAGACAATTCCAGCCGAATAGTCATGGAATTGCTTAAAGAAATGAAATGAAGAGATAGGATAAGGAAAATGAAAGGAATCGAAAGAGTATATAAGTTTCTGGAAGAAGCCCAGGTTTATTATCTGGCTACGATGGACGGAGACCAGCCCAGGGTAAGAGCCTTCGGTTCAGTCCTGCTTTATGACGGCAAGCTCTATATCCAGACCGGAAAGATCAAGCCCGTCTCACACCAGATTGCTTCCAATCCGAAGGTTGAGATCTGCGCATTCATGGGAGGGAAGTGGCTTCGTGTTGCAGGCGTTCTCGCCAATGACGACAACCGCGATGTAAAGGTCGCCATGCTTGAGAAGCTGCCCGTCCTCAAGGGTATGTACAGCCCTGATGACGGAAACATGCAGATGCTGTATTTCACCAAGGCCGTTGCGACCTTCAGCTCCTTTACGGAAGCCCCGGAGACAATTGAATTCTAAAAGAATAGCTTAGTTCTTCATGCTGACCGGCTGGCGGGTGTTCTCAAGGACATCACGCCAGAGTGCGCTCTCGGGATTGACCCTGCTGCGGGAAGAGACTGCAAGCCTGATGGGCAGGTTGATGAACCTGTCGTTCATCATGCTGGTGAGGACTCCGGTCTTTCCGGCCATTGCCGCATGAACTGCGTTTGCTCCCAGTCTTGCGCAGTAGATCGAATCGAAGGAATCTGCCGGAGCGCTTCTGATGATGTAGCTCGGGTCGATGTACTTGACGTTGACTACGGTCTTCTGCTCCTTGAAATACTTCTCGATCTCTTCCTTCAGGAAAACACCGATATCGTTGTAACGGACATTGCCGGAGGCATCGGTCTTGCCTGACTTCGGAAGAAGTTCCTGTCCGGCACCTTCTGCAACAAGTATGACGGCATGGCCGCGGTCGAGAAGTCTCTTCTTCAGCATGGGAAGAAGACCGTTCTTACCATAAAGGTCGAAGGGGTTCTCCGGAATCAGGCAGAAGTTCACATCGCTCTGTGCGAGGGAAGTGTGGGCAGCGATGAAGCCGCTTTCACGGCCCATGACCTTTACCAGTCCCACACCGTTTATGGCATTCTTTGCCTCTACATGTGCGCAGCGGACAACAGGTACTGCCATCGACACGGCAGTATCGAATCCGAACGATGTCTGGATGTATGCAAGGTCATTGTCGATTGTCTTCGGGACGCCGACGACTGATATCTTGAGCCCTCTGCGTGTGATTTCGTCTGCTATTGCCTGTGCTCCCTTGAGCGTTCCGTCTCCGCCGATCGTGAAGAAAATGTTCACGTTCATGCGTTCCAGGGTATCGACGATGTCGGATACCTGCTGACCGCCGCCGCGGGCGCTTCCCAGGATCGTGCCGCCTTTTTCCTGAATGTCATCAACCACATCCGGGTCCAGGATCATCGGTGCTTCCATGGAAGTGGGGAGAAGCCCCTGATAACCGTATTTGATTCCGCTGATTCTCCTGACACCGTACCGGTACCAGAGGCATCGGACTATAGCCCTGATGACATTGTTGAGGCCCGGGCAGATGCCTCCGCATGTGCAGATTGCCGCATGCACGTGGGCGGGATTGAAATAGATGTATTTTCTGGGGCCGGCAAGTTCCACGGTTTCGCTGTTCTTAGGAATCCAGTTGCCGTTCTTGTCCTTGATCGTATCGATGCTGTAGAGAATCCTGTCGTTGTCGGAGACATAGTCTGCAAGGCCGTCTCCGTTCAGCTCGCTCATCTTGACCGGAGTAGGGATCTTTGCTTCCCCGAGGGTATCAATAGTAAAATCGTGGACTTCCATGGTGTACCTCCTGAAAACGATTCTTTCCTAGTATAATTATAACAAATAACAGCCTTGTGGAAAAACAAAAAGTCCGAGATAATTTGTCTGCGTTACCAGTAACATAGATTGTCCACAAAAACGGAGGAAGGAAAAAGAAAGTCCCAGAAGCTGTGATAAGATTGGTTTCACCACAAAACGAATCAATCAGGAAGGCAACATGGGACGAGTAAAGAGTATCACACCTCTGG